>JAXHUR010000001.1:0-13871 GCA_034189505.1 Thermodesulfobacteriota bacterium
ACTGCTGCGTTGCTGCAATTGCTCTCGCTGCTTCGACGTACGTAAGTACGCCTCATTGCTCGACAATCGCGCGCCTTGCATTTGGCGCTTTTTGCTTAGCCATCGACATTGATGCTTTTTTTGCGAAAGCATCCTTTATGGGCCGTGCTGATTTTAAAATATGGCACCAGAAACAGTACCATATAATCACAGAAAAGGGAACGGGGTGCCTAACGGGACCAGGGCGCACATCGGTGCGCCCCTGCTACCCCTCATCATCCGGCGATATGCCGAATTTCGCCAGGCGGTAGCGGATGGAGCGGAAGGAGATGCCGAGGAGTTCGGCGGCCTTTTTGCGCACGCCGTTTGTTTTGTCGAGAGCTTTGAGGAGGACATCTTTTTCGATTTCCCCCAGGTAGGTGTCGATATCGAACCCGGAATCGGGAATTTCCGACAGGCGCCCTCCCCCGCTGGTAGCGCTGCCCGGGACGGCTGCCCCCTGGAACTGGGACGGTAGCATATCGGCGCTCAGGCGTTCGGAGCCTCCTAGCACCACGCAGCGCTCGATGACGTTTTCAAGTTCACGGATATTGCCCGGCCAGTGGTATTCCACCAGCCGGCGTATGGCCTTTTCCTCTATCTCGGGATTTTCCCGCCCGGTCAGCTTGTGATAGAAGTGGGTGATCAGCAGCGGGATATCATCACGGCGCTCCCTGAGGGGGGGCAGCTCGATGCGGATGACATTGAGGCGGTAAAAAAGGTCTTCACGAAAACGCCCGTCTGCGACTTCAACGTCAAGATCCTTGTTGGTCGCCGCGATCACCCGCACGTTGCAGCGGATATCCTTGGTGCCGCCGACTCTGCGGAATTCCCTCTCCTGAATGACCCGCAGCAGCTTGACCTGCATCATGGCGGGCAGCTCGCCGATTTCATCCAGAAAGAGCGTGCCCTGATTGGCGATCTCGAACAGGCCGGGCTTCTGGCTGACGGCACCGGTGAAGGAGCCTTTTTCGTGGCCGAACAGCTCGCTCTCGAGCAGGTTTTCCGGGATGGCGCCGCAGTTGATGGGAATAAACGGCATGTCGCGCCGGTCGCTGTTGTAGTGAATGGCCTTGGCGACCACTTCCTTGCCGGTGCCGCTTTCGCCGGTTATCAGAATGTTGGCGCGGGTGCCGGCCACTTTTTCGATCAGCGCGTAGAGTGCCTGCATCTTGCGGCTGCGCCCGACGAGATTGCCGAAGCCCTCAGGCTGCGCCTCTTCCTTTTGCTTACGGCTCTGACGCAAGGCCTTGCGCTCCAGGGCATTCTTGACGATGAGGCGGATTTCCTCGTTCTTGAAAGGCTTGGTGATGTAGTCGTAGGCTCCTTTTTTCATGGCCTCGACCGCCTCTTCCGTGGAGGAGAAGGCGGTGATCATGATCACGACGGTATCGGGCATGGTCTCGCGAACGTGGGCGAGCAGTTCAAACCCCGTCACTCTGGGCATCTTCACATCGCTGACAATCAGATCGTAGCTCTGCTCGGCCAGCCGCGCCAGCGCCTGGGCGCCATCGGCCACCGCGTCGACACCATAGCCTTCACGATGAAGCATGATGGAGAGCACTTCACGAATGCTCTCTTCGTCATCCACGACCAATATGCGGTACTGCTGCTTTTCCAAAAGACATGTCTCCGTTTATGGCACCACCCTGAAAGTGGGATCGATTTCACAGGTTCGCTTCGTGCGCGGTTCTCAGCGTAGATGAATTTCAAAACGGGCGCCACCCGCTTCCCCTTCAAGCGCCAGCACTTCTCCACCATGACTCTCCACCACGGCATGCACGGTCGCCAACCCGAGACCGGAGCCGGAATCCTTGGTGGTGAAAAAGGGATCGAAGATCTTCTGCCGGATCTCCCGCGGGACGCCCGGGCCTGTGTCTTCGATGGCAATCAGGCCTTTCCCCGGATCAGCCAGAAACCTGAGCCGACCGCGGCGCTCCATGGCTTCGCTGGCATTTACGCTCAGGTTCCACAACACCTGGCGCATCTGTTTGACATCGAGTTCAAAAAAGCAAGGTCGGGGGTACTGCCTGTCAACCTCTATATCACAAAAGCGTTCATCCGCCATGAGAAGAGCGGCCAGTTCATCAAAAAGCTTCGCCACATCAATCTTTTCTTTCAAGGGATTTCCGGGACGGGCGTAATGCAGGAAATCGGTCAGAAGTCCGCTGAGTCGGTCGGCTTCACGCACCACGATGCTCATCAGGCGCCGGTCGGGATCTGAAAGGCCCTCAGCTTCCATCAACAACTGGACGGAACCGCTGATAGAGGCCAGTGGATTGCGGATCTCGTGCGCCATACCCGACGCCAGCCGCCCCACCGCCGCCAGCCGATCGGCGCGCTGCAGGCGGGCTTCCATCTCCTTGACGTGGCTGAGGTCCTGAAAGGTCACCAGCAGGCCCAGGATCGCCCCCTGGCGATCACGCAGGTAAGCGGCGTCGTAGCCGATGGTATGCCGCTCGCCGTTTTTAGCGGTCAAAAGACACTCACCGCGCGTAACCGGTTTGATTTCACCGGTAAAGACGGCGAGGGAGGGAAAAACCTGGCGGACGTCCCGGTCATAGATCTCTTCAAGCCGATAGCCGGTAATGCGTGTGCCCGCCGCATTGAACGAGCGGATCCGGCCCTGGCGGTTGACCATCAGCAGGCCGCTGCCGATGTTGGCGAGAATGGCGCGGTTGAGGTTTTCAAGTTCCTCATAATCGATCTCGCGCCGCACCAGCGCCTGTTGGCTGAGGCGCAGCCGCTCCGAAAGAGTCCCGGCCAGAAAAGCGGTCAGAAAAAACGCGATGACGTTGACAAACATGGCGAAAAACAGCTGGCGGCCGTCGCCCTGGGCGGGAAAGTGCAGCCCGCCGATCTCAGGAAGATAGCCGAAATACTGCAGGTCGAGCAGGCTGCCGTAAAGAATGGAGGCGGCGGAAGCGACCACGAAGGCATCGCGCCGTGCCATCAGGAACGCGCTGCCGATGATAATCAGAATGTACAGGAATGAAAAGATGCTGTCCTGCCCGCCGCTGAGGTAGATCAGGGCGGTCACAAACAGCAGGTCCCAGACGATCTGCACCTGAGTAAAGGCGGTCAGGCGGCGCAAGCGCGTCAGCAGCAGGGCAGAAACAATGGCCTGAAGATAGGAGAGTCCCACCAGCGCGAACAGGATGTCAAGGGTGGGATGGTCGACGGCAAGACGGGCACTGAGCTGATAAACGATCATTCCGCCGAGAAACAGCGAAATGACGACGACGCGCAGAAACAGAAACCAGCTCAACTGCGAACGGGTAGGCCCGGGCCGACCCGTCGCGGGGGCCATATCATCCATGACAGGTTCCGTTGTCAACCACCGACGGTGCCGGCCAGCTTGAAGATCGGCAGATACATGGCAATGACAAGGCCACCGACCGTCGTACCGAGAAACAGCATCAATAAGGGCTCGAGCATGGAGGTCAGTGCCGAGACCGCATCATCGACTTCATCATCGTAGAAATCGGCAATCTTGTTGAGCATGGTGTCGATGGCGCCCGACTGCTCGCCGACTGCGATCATCTGGCATACCATGGGGGGAAAGACGCCGGATTGTTCAAGAGGCTCCGCGATGGTCTTGCCCTCGCTGATGCTCTGGCGCACTTTGTAGATCGCCTTTTCAACGGTTTTGTTGCCGGCCGTCTTGGCCACGATGTCGAGGCCGTCGAGAATCGGCACACCCGAGCTGATCATGGTACCCAGGGTGCGGGTGAATTTAGCCACCGCCGCCTTGCGGATCAGAGGGCCGAAAATCGGCAGTTTCAGGACAACATCATCGATCTTCGCACGCCCCTTCCTGGTGCGGTATATGCGCTTGAAAGCAAAAATCAGAAAAATGATGCCGCCGATGATCGCGAGAATATAATCCTGTACGAAATTACTTAAATTGATGACGAACTGGGTCGGGGCAGGCAGCGCACCGCCGAAATCGGCAAACATCTGCTCGAAGGTCGGGATAACGAACACCAGGATGACCGCGATGACCACAAATGCGATCCCCACAACGGTGGCGGGATAGGTCATCGCTCCCTTGATCTGCTTCCTGAGCTTGAGAGCTTTTTCGATATACGCCGCCAGGCGGTTGAGAATCGTATCGAGGATACCGCCGACTTCACCGGCCGCCACCAGGTTGATGTACAATTCGTCGAACGCCTTGGGATGCTTCTTCAAGGCATCGGCAAAGGTGGAACCCGCCTCGACATCCTCCTTGATCTGAACCAGGATTTTTCTGAAGGTTTTGTTGTCCTGCTGGCGTCCCAGGATATCGAGGCACTGCACCAGCGGGAGACCGGCATCGATCATGGTGGCGAACTGGCGGGTGAACACGACCAGATCCTTGGTGGTGACCTTGGGCTCCATACCGGGGATCTTGAGGTCGCGGTCGAGTCCCTTGCCGCGCTCCTTGATGTTGGAGGGCATGATCCCCTGGCGACGCAGGGTTGCAGAAACGGCGGCCTGATTCGGCCCTTCCATTTCGCCTTTCTGGACCTGGCCGGTCCGTGTTTTTCCTTCCCAGGCAAATTTAGCCATTATCCGACCTCATGATGATCGATGTTGTCGTCATCCGTTCGCCCGCGGTGCGGAGCCGGGCCCCATGCGCTTGAGCACGGAGGCGGGGTTGGCCACCATCTGGCGCAGCTCCTCATGATCGGACGACCTGTTGAGAGCATTATCGAGAGTGATGATTTTTTTGTGATAGAGCATGAAAAGGGATTGATTGAGTGTCTGCATGCCGAATTTTTCCTGCCCCATCTGCATCTGCGAGTAGATCTGATGCACCTTGTCCTCGCGGATCAGGTTGCGGATCGCGGCGTTGGGCACCATGATTTCCAATGCGAGAGCGCGGCCGCGACCGGAGGCTTTCGGCAGCAGGGCCTGTGACAGGACGCCTTCGAGTACGAACGACAGCTGTGCGCGCACCTGAGTCTGCTGGCTGGTGGGGAAGACGTCGATCACGCGGTTGATGGTCTGCACGCAGCCGTTGGTGTGCAGAGTGGCGAAGCAGAGGTGACCGGTTTCGGCAATAGTCAAAGCGGCCTCGATTGTCTCAAGGTCACGCAGCTCTCCCAGCAGCACTACGTCCGGATCCTGCCGCAGGATATGTTTAAGCGCCTTTTTGAAGGAGTCGGTATCGGCGCCGACCTCCCGCTGGTTCACCAGGCAGCGCTTGTGGGAGTGCAGGTATTCGATAGGGTCTTCAATCGTGATGATGTGCTCCTGGCGTTCCTCGTTGATCTGATCGATCATGGAGGCCAGGGTGGTCGACTTGCCGCTGCCGGTAGGGCCGGTGACCAGCACCAGCCCACGGGGCTTGCGGGAGATTTCCTTGACCACCGGCGGCAGTCCCAGCTCCTCATAGGTGAGAATTTTGTAGGGGATCATGCGGAAAGCGCCGGCCACAGCCCCACGCTGCATAAAGAGGTTACCACGGAAACGCGACAAACCTTTGACACCGAAGGAAAAATCGAGTTCGCTCTCCTCCTCGAATTTGCGCTTCTGGGCATCGGTGAGAATGTTGTAGCACATTTGCTTGGTTTCCGCCGGCGTCATGGGCGGCAATTTCATGGGCAGCATTCTGCCGTCGATGCGCAGCTGCGGCGGGGTCGCGGTCGAGATATGGAGGTCCGACGCGCCCTGCTCGACCATGGTTTTCAGCAATTGGTGAATATTGGCGGACATGGCACTCCCTGTGTCATTGAATGGATGTAATCTCTCCCTGTCCCCCCCATTGATGGGAAGTGCCCTTCCCCCTCTCCCAGCGGGAGAGGGCCGGGGTGAGGGAGATGATCTTTGATCAAGAGCGGTCCGCATCAATCATGACGCACTCACGAAAATTCAGAGAATGGCTAAGCAAAAATTTCGTCCTTCAAGGCCTGGTGTTTTTTCAGGGGCGAAAGCATACATCAGGGATGTCGAGGTCCTGAAAAAACGCCGTAACACCGTAGGGCGGACTTTTTGCGACGCCATCAATCATCGGCAATGGTGCAGCGCAAGACCTCTTCAAAAGAGACCACCCCTTCCCGCAGCTTGGTCAACGCCGACTGCCGCATGGTCTTGACCCCCAACCGCATGGATTCGCGCTTGATTTCAGCGGTATTGGCCCCGGCCAGCACCATTTCGCGGATCTCCTCGAACATGGGCATCACCTGGTACAGGCCAATCCGGCCGCGATAGCCGGTCTTGTTGCAGTGGGAGCAGCCCGTGCCCCGGTAGCAGACGAGGCCGTCGACCTCATCACCGGGCACGCCCGCTTCGATCAGGGACTGCTTGGGGATATCCTCGGGCTCTTTGCACTCGGGACAGACCCGGCGCGCCAGGCGCTGGGCGGTGATCAGATTGACCGCCGATGCGACCAGGAACGGCTCGATCCCCATATTGAGCAGGCGGTTGATGGTGCTCGGCGCGTCGTTGGTATGCAGGGTCGAGAGCACCATGTGGCCGGTCAGCGCCGCTTTGACGCCGATCTCGGCGGTCTCGAAATCGCGGATCTCACCGATCATGATGATGTCGGGGTCCTGCCGCAGGAAAGCGCGCAGCGCGGCGGCAAAATTAAGGCCGATCTCTTCGTGCATCTGCACCTGGTTGATGCCGGCGAAATTGAATTCCACCGGGTCCTCGGCGGTGGAGATATTATCGGTGACCTTGTTGAGTTCGCTCAACGCAGAATAAAGGGAAACCGTCTTGCCGGAGCCGGTCGGCCCGGTGACCAGGACCATGCCGAAGGGTTTGTGAATCTCGTTCTTGAACCATTTAAGCGCCTTCTCCTCATAGCCCAGCTTGGTCATGTCGAGCTGCAGGTTGCCCTTGTCGAGCAGACGCAGGACGACCTTTTCCCCAAAGAGGGTCGGCATGCAGTTGACGCGGAAATCCATGTCCTTGCCGCCGGGCAGCTTGATTTTGATGCGGCCGTCCTGGGGGAGGCGCCGCTCGGCGATATCCATCTCCGCCATGATTTTGAGGCGGGAGGTAATCGCGTTTTTGAGCTTCATGGGCGGTTTCATCACTTCATAGAGCACACCGTCAATGCGATAACGCACCCGGAAGGTTGTTTCGTAAGGCTCGATATGAATATCCGAAGCTTTTTTCTTGATGGCGTCGGTGAGTATCAGGTTGACCAGCTTGACGACGGGCGCATCTTCGGTTGCCTTTTCAAGCTCGCGCACATCGAATTTGTCATCTTCATCGACCACCTCGAGATCGATATCGTCGAGATCCTCCATGACATCGGCCAGAGTCGCGCTCTGATCGTAGTACTGATCGATGGCCGCCTTAATAGCCACATCCGGCGCCACCACGACCTCGATGTTGTAGCCGGTCATGAACTTGATATCGTCGATCGCGAAGATGTTCGAGGGATCGCTCATGGCGATAATGAGGGTGGCTCCGGCACGGTTGACCGGAATGACCTGGTATTTCTGCGCCACATCGGGCGGGATCAAACGCAGAATGGCGGGGTCGATGTCAAACTCTTCGAGATTGATTGAAGGAACCCCGTATTGCTTGGACAGGAAAGAGGCCAGCTCATCATCCTTGATAAAGCCGAGCTTGATCAGGCAGGAGCCGAGGCGCCCCCCCTGTTTTTTCTGATCCTCGATGGCCTGGGCCAGTTGATCGTCGGTGATCAATTGGCTGCGAACCAGAAGCTCTCCAAGTCGATTGCTGGTCATAAATCTAAAATCGCCCCTCTTTGAATTTTCGATATATTATAATAAAATTTTAATTGTCAAATGTCAAGATTGATGCTTTTTGTCATGCAGTACCGCCAAAAGCCGTTTTTTCATGACGCCGGCAGGCGCGGGGACGCCGGTCCAGATCCGAAATGCGTGCTCGCCCTGTCCCACCAGCATACTCAATCCGTCGGCAGCCTGGCAGCCATGACGGCCAGCCTGCACGCACAGGGGCGTCTTCTCGGAAGCGTACACCATATCGTAAATACTGACCCGGGGTGAAAGCAGGTGCCAGGGCAGCGCGATGCTTTCGCCCTTCAAACCGAGAGTGGTGGTGTTGACCACCAAGTCGACGTCAGCCAGAGCCGCAACCGGAAATGTCGACGGCTCCTGGAAATCCCAGGGATAAACTGCAAACTCTGTGCCTGGAAAATGCGCCGAGAATTCATCCGCCAGCTTCTGTGCCCGTTGTGCGGTGCGATTAACCCAGCCGATGCTTTCCGCTCCTGCGGCACAAAGGGCCACGGCGGCAGCACGGCAGGCTCCGCCGGCCCCCAGCAGCAGAACATGGCTGCCGGCCGGGTTGAAATCGAGTTCCGCGCGCAGCGCTTCCAATAATCCGATACCATCCGTGTTATAGCCAAAAAGCCAACCGTCGCGATTGAGGATGGTATTGACCGCCCCGATCAAACGCGCATGAGCATCCACCTCATCCAGCAGATCAAGGACTCTCTCCTTATGGGGAACGGTCACGTTGATACCGGCGATGCCGAGGGACCGTAATCCCTCCAACGCCCCGCCAAGCTGCTGCGGACGCACGTGGAAAGGCACATAGACCGCATCGATCCCGGCCTTTTCAAAAGCGGCGTTCTGCATGACCGGAGACAGCGAATGATCTACAGGATCCCCGAATATCCCGAAAACGCGGGTGGTTCCGCGAACACAGCTTTCCTCCCGTGCCTCGTTCATCGCTCGCGCCTCAGGTACTCGCGGTAGCCGATGACCCGCTCGTTCTTCAACACTTCACGGGCATGAGCGACATCCTGACGGATGGCTTCGATCAGGGAGTCGACACCGGAGAACTTCTTTTCCGGACGCAGGCGCCGGAAAAAATAAATCCGCAGGCGTTCACCGTAGAGACTGCCTTCGAAACCGAGCAGATGTACTTCGATAGTCTGAGTCGAACCTTCAAAGGTGGGTTTGCGGCCGATATTGACTACCGCATCGTAGAGACGCCGGCCATGGCGCGCTTTCACTGCATAGACACCCGGCGCGGGGAGCATCTCCTTCTCCGTCACCAGGTTGGCGGTCGGAAAGCCGAGTTCTCTTCCGCGATGATCGCCATGCACCACCTGTCCTTCCAGGTTGTACTGCCGGCCAAGAAGAGCAACGACCTGATCCACCTCGCCGCAGGCGATCATTTCACGGATGCGCGAAGAGCTGTAGATGACGCCGTCGCGGGAGATGGGCGAGAGGACATCCACCTCGAATCCGAGCCGGCACCCGAGTTGTTCCAGAAAGTCCGCATCTCCCTGTCGCCCGCGGCCGAAACGGTAATCATAGCCGACCACGATGCGGCGCGCACCGATGCGTTCGACCAGGATGTCGTGGACAAACTGCTCCGGTCGCATGGCCGCGAACTCCCTGGTGAAAGTCGGGCAGATCAGCACATCGATCCCGGATGCGGCGACCAGGCGTACTTTCTCGTCGTAGGTGTTGAGCAGTTTCAGCTCCCGGCCTGGGGCGAGAACCTTGAGAGGATGCGGGTGGAAGCTGAATACAATCGCGGTCCCGTCGGCTTCGCGCGCTTTATCGATCACATGGTGGAAAATTTCCCGGTGACCGAGGTGAACGCCATCGAAATTTCCAAGAGTCACCACAGCGTTGGGGAACGGCTCTTTAATGCGGGACAGATCGGTAATGGTCTTCATCGTGAAAAGCCGTTGCTAGGAGGGTTTATCGTTGTCCGCAGCATCCTTGTCTGCGGTCGCTTCTGCATCCAGAACAAAATCGATTTGACGCCGCTCAAGATCCACATGTTCGACGCGCACCCGCACCTCGGAACCGATCTGGTAGACACGCCGGTTGTTTTCACCCAGCAGGCGGTGCATCTCCTCTTCAAAGTGGTAGAAATCATCGTGCAGGGAAGAGACACGAACCAGCCCCTCTACAAAGAACTCCTTGAGCTCGACAAAGAACCCGAACGCCTGAACTCCTGAAATGATCCCCTCGAAACTGTCGCCGATATGCTGCACCATGAACTGGCATTTCTTCAGATCGACGATATCCCGTTCGGCCTCCATCGCTCTGCGCTCCCGGGCGGATGTCTGCTCGCCGATACGCGGCAGGTTGCGCTCGAGCTTGCCGCGCTTTTTCTCGCTGAGGCCGCCGGACGCCAGGGCATCGCGCAGGATGCGGTGCACGACCAGATCGGGATAGCGACGGATCGGCGATGTGAAATGGCAGTAATTGTCGGCAGCCAGGCCGAAGTGCCCGACATTTTCAGGGGCGTAGCGGGCCTGCTTCATACAGCGCAGCAGAACCTGGTTAATCATGCGCTCTTCAGGGCGCCCCTCCACCGCATCAAGGACTTTCTGTAGATCGCGCGGCGAAACCTTATCGTCGCGCAGGCTGAGATCGAAGCCGAAATGGCGCACAAACTCCTGAAAATTCCTCAATTTCTCAAGATCCGGCGATTCATGGACGCGATACAGAAGCGGCAGCTCACGCTCGCTGAGATAGCCCGCGACGGCTTCGTTGGCCGCCAGCATGAATTCCTCGATCAAGCGATGGGCGAAATGACGCTCGCTGCGCACGATATCCTCGATGCGCCCCTGCAGATCGAGAATGATCTCCGCTTCGGGAAGGTCGAAGTCGATGCTGCCTCGTTTGCGGCGCCGGTCCATCAGACGCTGGGCAAGAACCTTCATGATTGCAAGCGGCCCTTCGATACCGGGATGTCGCTTGAGGACATCGGAGCCGTTTTCCTCCAGAACGGCGCGCACCTCGGTGTAGGTCAGGCGGGCATCGCTGCGGATCACGGAGGGATAGAAACGGCTCTCGACGCGACTCCCGGCCCCGTCGAAGAGCATCTCCGCCGTCATGGCGAGGCGCTCCACCTCCGGGTTGAGGGAGCAGATGCCGTTGCTGAGCTTCTCCGGCAGCATGGGGATGCAGCGCCCGGGGAAATAGACGCTGGTACCGCGCTCATAGGCTTCATGGTCGATCTCGCTGCCCGGCTTGACGTAGTGCCCCACGTCGGCAATGGAAACCCACAGGCGAATCCGCCCCTCCCCTTCATCGCGCACCGAAACGGCATCATCGAAATCCCTGGCCGTTTCACCGTCGATAGTCATGGTGGTCAACTCACGCAGATCCTCGCGCCCTGCACACTCTTCCGGTGAAACCCGGTCCGGGATCTCCTGCGCCGCAGCCAGCACCGATGCCGGAAAGCGATGCGGCAGGCCATGCTGGTGGATGATGGTCAGAACCTCGACTTCCGGGTCGCCGGCCTCGCCCAGCACCTCGATTACCGTTCCTTCGGGGTTGCGGTTCTTGCTGGGGAAGGAATCGATGCGCGCCACCACGATCTGCCCGGTCTTCGCCTTGCCCCGCGCCGCCCGGGGAATGAACACATCCTGGGTCAAACGCGGATCGGAGGGGATCAGGTACGCCATCTTGCGGCTCTGCTCAAAACGCCCGACCACGAGATGATGGGCGCGATTGACCACCCGGACGATACGCCCTTCGGGCTTGCCGGTGCGGGCGCCGCGCTCCACGCGGACCAGAACCTGGTCGCCGTGCATGGCCTCACGGGCAAAACGCGCGGGGATGAAGACATCCTTGCGCCGCTCTTCGTCCTCCTCGGCCTCCGGTGTCACAAAACCGTAGCCGTCACGGTGCATGCTGATAGTGCCGGTTACCAGGCTGACCTTGCGCGGCAGGGCGTAACGGCGTCCTTTTAGCTGCACCAGTGCACCCTGCGCCACCAGGTCATCCAGAAGAGCCATGAGCTTCCTGCGTTCGCCCTTGGGCACGTCAAGCTGTCTGGCGATTTCAGCGGGCGTGAGGGGCAGACGCGCACGACCCGAGAAAAAATCAATGACTTCCTGTGCGGTGACTTCCATAACGACCTTCTCCGATCTTAAATGAAGGGAACGGAAAACCCCGGTGGAGAGATCCAGGCCGGGGTTTTTTAAACAGAATACCAGAGAGGTCTTTATTCGGTAATCGTTTCATCTTCTTCAATGGGATTGATTACCAGGCCGGTCAACAGCTTGGGGTAGAAATAGGTCGATTTCTGCGGCATCTTTTCCCCGGCATTGGCCACGTCGCGAACTTCGGACATGCGCGGCGGATTCATCAGGAAGGCGGCCTGAAACTCACCAGACGCGACAGATTCAAAAGGTTCATCGAAATTTTTGACGTACTTGAGATTGGCCTGTTTTTCCTGCGCCTCCGGGTCAATCCCCAGCAGCTTTTCAAAGATCAGCCGGTGCAGGATCGAAACATCCAGGGTACGCAGAGCCTTGGGGCTTTTCTGGTCGAAAAATTCATCCATGATGCTCTCGTCGCGCAGGGTCAGGTAATAAACCTTGCCGCCGCCGGCAAAAAGGGCCAGCGCATGAGCCTGCTTGCCTTTGTCCAGTAAACGCTCACGAACCCGGCGGCGCTCGGCGGTTTCCAGCGGGTTGAAATCGGCCGCCTCGACCTCGAAATAGGTTTTAAGTGCATCGAGCAGAGCGGGAAGGTTGAACGATTGCAGACCGTGCACCAGGCGATGGGTGGGAAAGATGAGCATCCCCTTGTCATCCATGTTGGAGAAATACATCAGCACATAGTTGAAAAGCTCTTTACCGCTGTAATCCGGATGTTTTTCGCGCATCTCGTTGCGATAGTTGATCGCGGTCTCGTAACGGTGATGCCCGTCGGCGATAAACAGCGGCTTGTTGTCGATCAGGTTGCGGATCTTAGCGATCTGATCCGGGTCGGACAGCTGCCACAAACGGTGCTTGACCCCGTCGCCATCGGTCACCGCGACGTCGGGCGCACGTTCGCGCTCCTTGCGGCTGAGGGATTCCAGCGCGCAGCAGGGGTCACTGTAAATGGAGAAGATGGGGCTGAAATTGGCGCGACATGCGCGGGTGAGATTGAGGCGGTCCGTTTTCGGCCCGGAGAGGGTCTTTTCGTGAGGCTTGACCATGCCGGAGGAAAAGTCTTCGATGCGGGTCAGAGCCATGAACCCCTGGCGCACCACCTCTTCCCCGTTTTCCAGCGGGTATTCCTGGTCGTAGAGATAGATGGACGGCTCGGCATCCCGCATCAGAATTTCTTCCTGCCGCCATTGAGAAAAATCCCGCGCCGCGCGTGTGTAGCGATTATCGGCCTCGGTATCCTTTTCATCGGTCTTGCCAAGGATCAGGCGAACCACGTTGTGGGGTTCGCGCTGATAGAGTTCGTCCTGGAGCGCCGGGGAAATCACATCGTAGGGGGGCGCCATGACATTGTTGAGATCAGCAATTTTTTCGGCGTTGTACCGCAGCGCCCGAAAGGGAGCGATTTTAGCCATCGGAAGTCTCCTTGAGAGGAAATTTTCGAACGCTTCATCCTAAACGGACACTCAGATTGGATCAAGTGTTTGTTTTTCTGGAGTGCCGCATGGGTGATTTTCCCGGCGATCCGCAGAACTGCCGCCAGTATCGTGGTTTGTGCCGCCAAGGGCATCCGGCTGCCGGCGCAGTTCGGCACGGGGAGTATCCGGGAGCTGTGGCGGCGGTTGTAAAAGAAAAATGGTTGATTTATTCTTTTTCTTGTTCGTTTAAAATGGTTTCAAGTTCAGCAACCAAGGGCGGCAATTCCACTGTGACCGTTTGCCACACAATATCAAGGTTGATGTCAAAATAACCATGGATCAGGCGATTTCGCATGGCGACCATTTCCCGCCATGGCAACGTCGAGTATTTCTGTCGAAATAGCTCTGATATTTTGGCAGCAGCTTCACCCATGATTTCCACCGACTTCACCAGAGACAGTACCAGCATTCGATCCTGATCCAGATCTTTTCTGTTTCGACCAATGGAAAACCCAATAGCTTCTTGCGCAGCATCAATCATATGCCGAAGGCGCACAAGGTCATCTCTGTACATATTGCACCTCGGCCGAGGC
>JAXHUR010000001.1:13971-72355 GCA_034189505.1 Thermodesulfobacteriota bacterium
ATCCTGATCCAGATCTTTTCTGTTTCGACCAATGGAAAACCCAATAGCTTCTTGCGCAGCATCAATCATATGCCGAAGGCGCACAAGGTCATCTCTGTACATATTGCACCTCGGCCGAGGCCAAAACATCGTCCCGGAAATACCGGCTTAGATCCTGCGGGGTCCGTAAATCAACCACTCGCCCTCCCAAAAGAGAGGAAAGTTCCATTTCCATTTCTGCCAATCTGATGAAACCCGGAGTATGGCCTTCTTCAAAATCAACCAGCACATCAACATCGCTATCCAGTCTGAAATCGGCACGGATAACTGACCCAAAAAATGAAAGTTCCCTTATGTGGTGACGGCGGCAGAAATCTGCGATTTGATCTTTGGAGACATTAATATTCACAACGATTGGTTCTCCAGAAAACATTTTCATTACATAGATACTAGCATGGCTGATTATTTCAGCAAAGATTGTGTTGTTGGACAGAGGACGTTTTCTGGCGAGTGTAAAGCAGTGGGGATGGAACGATGAAACGTTGAGGGAGGGGGAGATGCGCTGCCGCCTGCCGGCGCAGTTCGGCACGGGGAGTATCCGGGAGGTGTGGCGGCGGTTGTGGGGGATGGAATAACGCAGGGGCGCAGCATGCTGCGCCCCTGCTCACCCAGTAGTCTGTTTTTACCATTGCATCCAATACACCGGGTTGATGAGCCGCGCGCCCATCCCTTCGATGGTATTCACGCGGTTGCTGGAACTGATCATGAGGGTCGCCTGCCCGCTGGCATCGATCAAGGTGACAATCCCTGACGGGATGCCTTGCCCGATGGTTTTGACGCGATCGGATTTGCGCAGGACATACCCATCTTCGTGTTCAGCGCGCTCATTCACGTCAGTATTGTCACGATCATTGTCGGGATCCCAGTTAACAATCGCTTCGCCGGTCCTGGCATTGACACCGTAAACCCGGGCGGTCCCAAGATGATTGGGGTTGCAGGGATCGGGCGCGACCAGATTGTTGGGAGTATAGGTGGTGTAAAGAGCGATATTGTTGAACACCACTGTGCCTGCCAAGGCTTTTTCTCCGTCATCTTCCAGGTCAATATACCAGCCGTAGTTGTCCACAGCCTTCATCCCGTCAAGGATGACCTGCGCCTGATCCGGCGTCGTATCGGCGACCTGCAGCTCATTGGCCGTGATATCCATCAAATCGGTGTCATTGATGCCATCGGCGGTTATCTGCCCTTTATCGACAACCTTGTAAAGTCGATCGGTTACCGCGGTATTGAGAGGGTGGGAGCGATCCCCCGTCCCGAAATACAGGATCGGCCGGATACGACTGACCACATTATCGCCTTCCTGAACTTTGACCCGATCAAAGGTCACAGACGGGCGATAGAAAATCTTGCGGCCGACATCGGTGCCGCCGTTGGCATCGAAAATAATATCACCGCTCCAATCTGTTGGCGGATTCGTCCCTGCGAGCTTGAACCGCCACAAACGCCCACCTGTATCTCCAGCATATATCGTGTCGACATAACCGTCTGCATTGGCGTCGAGAACCGTCAAGTCCGTAGGAAAAGAGTAGGTCAACGCCGAGTTCTGCGTTGACGTATAAGCCCATACCAGAGTCGGCGCCGACGGGACGGAAGGCACGTACTCCCCATCGGTATTTTTGTTCAGTGTCGCAATTTCAAAAGCATAAAGCCCCTGCCCTTTCGGGTTGTACGGATCGGCGCCATTGCTCGACGTCACATTGGTGCTGCCGGCACTGATGCCGTTAAGATCAGTCGTATCATCGGTGCTGGCCGGAAAAGTCTGGGTCGCCCCCCAGCGCAGATCTTCGTTGTTGTCGTAACCGGCACCGATAAATGCGACAACTTTGACCTTTTCGGTGCCGTTGTCATCAATCTTGACCTTGGCCAGGCGCGGCTGGCTCCAGGCTTCACCCAGGTGAGAAAATGCAGCCAGCGTATTTTCAATATCCCAGAGAAAAGTGGGGTTCTCAGGGTCGGTGACATCCAAAACGGTATAAGCGCCACGCGACTCGCTCGCCAGCAATCGGTTCGAGCCTCCTCCCCGCCCCTGGCCAATGACCATCAGAACTCTATCCTCATCCGCTTCAATGATTCCATCTTCATTGTGATCATGGACATAGAGCGTCGGCGAGGAATCGACCATATACTGGTGGGCGGGGTCCTGCAGATGGGTCAATTTCGGCAGCAGATTGGGAGGGATGAAAGCCCAGGCTTCGGACCCGTCACAGTCGCGGATGGCATGGACCATTCCCTCGTTGCTGCCGACAAAGATGTAACTGCGATTACCCGTCACATCATTCTGGTAGCAGGTCTGCTCTTTTTCGGCGGCAAAATCCTGATAATGGAATACAACCGGCCGGGAATGCAGGATATCGCCCATCAACCAGGGGCGCGGCTCATTGACGACACCATCGTCATCGTGGTCGAAAAGATCGAGGTCGCCCAGCAGATAGTCCACCAGGTCTTCACGCTCAGCGGTATCAGCGATTCCGGTGTTTTCTACGGTGAGATTGGTTTTGTCGATCAGGGTCAGGTCGGTACCCGAGCCGAGATAAGTAATCACTTTGCGACTCTGGCCTGCCAGTTTGCGGGCGAGCATGGTTCCCCCCGCTCCACCGGCGTCGATCAGCCCGCCGTCACCGTCTGCGGCCGGACGCGTGGCCTGCCAGCCATTATCACTGCTGGATAAAGCCATGATGTTTCCGCCGTCACCCTTGCCCCAGAAAGAATTGGTTGCAGTAATGAAATCACCGTCCTCGCCAGTGGCGGGATCGTCGTTTATATCTTCAAGCTCGTTCTGCTCATTGACCTTGTATTTTTTCAGATTTCCCAACCAGGGCTTACCTTTCTGGGGCTTGAACAAACCAAGGTACACGCGGTCGCTGCTCAAGGTGCGGTTGGTGGTGCTGGCCGGCACAACCGGCGCGACAAATGAGGTGTCTTCCTCAAGCACCATGCGGAAAATCAGCCCCTGCAGGGCCTCGACCAGTTCATTCGCATTGAAAACGTTGTGAAATTCGCCGTTGCCGTTGACGGCGGCTCGCACGATCAGGCCATCCTGCTTCTGAAAAGCCAGGATCATGTGGGTCGTAATTTCATATTCATCCCAGAGTTTATAGGCCACATCATCGAGATAATGAACACCCAGCCCGTAAACGTCCTCATCATCCACATCGGGATAAATGGTGCCTCGATAAGTAATCTCAAGGCTATTGTCGGCATCACCGATGTTGGCGCCAAGTTTGGGATCGCCTTCCGAGTTGGACAAACCATTGGTCAGAAAGATCACATGGGTATTGCAGTCGATCTCAATATCAGCAGGGATTTCAGACGTTTCAGTAATCTCTGTCCAGTCGGCTCCCAGGTAAGCCCCGGCATCGTACAGGGCTTCGGATTGAGGGCGTTGCGGCCCGGCAGTAATTGCCTCCGGCCCATCGTTTTCACCCGGGCCAGGCAAAGCGGAAAGAAAAGCCTCGATCACATCAGGGATATCGTTATCGTTGCTGTCGGTCGAATCCGACCCGAAATCAGTCACATCCTGAATGATTGTTCCACCCTTATTGTTTGAACCATAAATCATGGCACCGAAATTCGCCATGTGATAGGTCGATTTAAGCACCTGCTCCAGTGCGTTGTACATAATTTCGCGTTGATTCAGGGCATCCCCGCCCAGAGAATATTCAACGGCAACATCCCAGGCATCTGCGACCCCCGTAAAATCATTATCTACAGCCCAGAAATCCTCCCAATTGCTTCCGACTCCCGGCTTATTGTCTTCGGTGGAGAGATGTTCGGCCAACAGTTTGTAATAAACACCATCCACCTCAACCACAGGAGTATCAGGGGGCGTTTTAGTGTAGTAGATATAATTGTTCAGGGCATAAACGCTTCCTTTAGGAGCAGTGACGCACTTATTCTGGCTGGCTTTGATGATCGGGCGCGCGGCCGTGCCGTCGGCGGTATAGGTTCCGTAAGCAATCAGATCATGCGCGACAACATCGGGGCACCCACTGTAGGCCGCAAGATTGTTGAAATTAACCACTTCGCCGCCACTTTCAACGACGCTGTCGTTGCTGAGGAGCAAAGAGGTAAAATTGCCCTGGTTGTCTCCCTCATAGATATCCCAGGGCGAGCCCTGCAACCCCGTGTCGGGATCCGGATAGGGATTGCTGGCGTCAAAGACATATTCCTGACCTGCCGCTTTGTTCAAGGTGGCCTTGCTGTTGTCGATAATAAGCAGGATGTTGGGTTTGACGCGTGCCGGATCGCCGGTGTAGATGGCCGTATCGCCAAGGTAGGTGTCGCTGCCGGCCCACGCAAAAGGGGTCATCAGAAAAAATATTGCTGTACATGTCACAAAAATTCTTTTTGTCATCATGGTGATCAACCTCCTCCGGAGGTGCGGAAAATCGAATCTTCGTCATGACGGTACATACGCACCACCTGAGTCTCTAAATCCTGAGTCTTGTGGCCCGGTCCGCTGCCTTGCACATAGATAAAATAGTAGTTTGCACCGAATTCGGTCCCATAGCGCGACCGAAGCCGCAACGGCATCGGTCCGGCGCCGGCATCGGTGATCTCCCCTTTTTCGATGACAGACCGCGTATTTCCGGCATCAATATGAGGTTTGTGATCGTTTGAAGTCAGATCGACAGTGCCGCTCATGTTGAGCAGCATGTCGCGGTTCAGCGCATATTCAATGCCGCGCTGCGCGGCGAAAAAAGCCTGTTGCTCAGCCTGACGCGTTCCGGCCGATCCCAACTGTGAAATGCCCGCTCTCCAGGTCACAGCCCCCAAAACGGTCAGTATCAGCAGCATGGATACTGCAAGGATCAGGGCCATGCCGCGTTCATTGGACAGCGGCGAAAAAGCCCGGCGGGATTGGCGTGAAAGATGCTTCGGCGTATTTTTCTCAGATAGTTCATCCATATTCGACCTCTTGCCGACCCAGGTTTAACCCGGGGTTAACCCGGGTTAAATATTGCGAACGGCAACGCTTGTTCGGAAAGTTTTCTCCCGAAACCCTATTTTTTCAGCGGCTTCCGGATTTTCATCCGGGTCGGGGCCACCGATGCCGGTCAGTGTGATATTGACTGCCGTGACCAGGTCTTCATCGTTGTGGACATATTCGAAAAGAACATCGGTCAACCCGCTGGCCAGATGCTGCGGCGCTCCGCCATTGACGACCCGTTGAAGCGTCTGACTCGCGGGTAGGTACTCATAATGAACCTCGTTGACGACAGGAGCCCCTGGAATCACGCGCACGATCATATCCCCGGCGGCGTAGGCATAGTCGACAGTTGAGCTGAATCCAGAAAGGGTAATTTGGGGGTTGTCAACATCAGAAAGATCGATTGAATCGACGCTGAAAACCAGGTCGGAAGGATCTGTAACATTTTCTTCGCCCGGTTGCTCCTGATTGGGCGGACGAATAATCCGTACTGTGTTGCCGCCACGGAAACGTTCCGCCATCGAGGCTGAATAAACCGTGAACGTTTTTGAAGCATTCATCGACGAGTCAGGGGTCGTAATGCGAGCGTAACATTGAGACGGGGCCGTGGTGCTGATCGTGAATTCAGTCGGGGACTCCTCGACGATCGGAGGCTCCACAGTCAGGAATCCAGCCATGCGGACATCCTTGCTCAATTGATTCAGCGCCAGCCGCAGATTATCCTGAACATGACTGAAATCAGTCTCAACAACTGCGGTACGCTGCTCACCGATATAAAGAGAGACGGCAGCGCCGAACACAATCAGCATGACGGTCGCGGCGGTAATCACCTCAACCAGGCTGAAGCCGCGGTTGTTTCGTAAAAGAGCAGCGATCATCAGATGCACCTTCAGAAATAACGTTTAAGAACGGTAAGATTGACGACACTCTGCGCGTGCCGGCCGCCGACCTTCTGCCTGAACCGGGTAGAGGCCACACGCATGTCGATCCGGGTCATATTATCGACGCCGCCCGCATCGACTGTGAGATCCATTGTCAGCTGATAGCCGCTGTCAGACAGGATCTGCACCAGGTCGTCAAGTGCGGGGTCCGCCAACTCTGCAAGCGTGACGCCTTCCAGGTTCTGCTCGCTCAACCAGGGTCGGTCTCCGCTGATGGACTGGATACGCTCCATGGCGGCCTGGGCCAGACCGGTCGCCTCCGCCAGATCGGCAGCCTGACTGTTGGTTTGAATGGCAGAAACCCGTAACCCTGCCAAGGCCAGAAGACCAATTGCAAGGATGGTCACTGCCACCAACATTTCGATAAGGGTGAAGCCGCGCTGGTCCATAAAAACTCCCGCAGGGTGCACAATAAACTTGCCTCTACCCTCTCCATTGCAAAAAAGACTCCATGGAAAAAATCGATCAAAAAGACTGGGAAAATGAGGGTTTGCTGCACGTCACCATCAACGGACTGTAACAACACTTGGCTTCAACCATGCAAACTTTGCGTGGCCACGCGAAAGAACCGGACAACAATTGTCAGGGCTGGGGGCGAACGATCTCGACCTGACCGGTCGTGGGGAAAAGAAGGCGGGTGGTGAACTTGTGATCGCCATCACTGTTCAGGACACAGATGGACAACGCGCGGTTGACTGTGCCATTGGGGTAAAAGCGCAGATTGATCTCTCCATCAGTCACGGAACAGTCTGCTTCATCACCGGGATCGGAGGCCGCGCACAGGTCGACCAGGGGGGAAACCTTGTTCGTGCTCCCCTGATATCTAATCTGGTTATTTTCCAGATCAATATCAAGGTTTTGCTCGCGGTTCATTGTGATCGCCTCGGTGCGCGCCGTTCGCATGATAGAGGCCACCTCACGCGCCGCGGACCGATACGCGGCATTGCGCATGAATACCTTGTAGTAGGGATAACCGATATAGGTCAGCAGCGAGATCAGGCCGACGACCACGATCATTTCGATAAGGGCGAAACCTCCCCGGCGGCGTATCAGCATGGTACAGATTGCTCCCTGCCTTTCACCGCTGCCTCCAGTAAAGGGGAATGAGGCCACCGCCCGGCAGAGTGTCTTCAATCTGAAGTCCGCCATCGGTGCCGATGAGGACCTTGGCTTCTCCGCTTTCGGTAATCAACACCCGCGCCCCGGTCGGGATACCCGAACCCAGGGTTTTGACCCGGTCCGAACGCCGCAGCACCCCGCCTGCGGAATTCAGGGCACGGTCATTGTTTGCGGTGTCTTGATCGTCGTTGTCGGGGTCGTAGTTGAACACGGCCTCGCCGGTCAGATAATCGACTGCATACACGCGGGAGACTCCGAGGTTGCCGCTATCGCAGGGGTCATCCGCGACCGGGGCTTCGGAGGCGAAGGTCGTAAAGTACGCAACGCGATTAAACACCAGGGGAGAAGACAGCACTTTTTCGCCATCATTTTCACCCAGGCGGATAAACCAGCCGTCTTTTTGGTATAGAGCGGTCAGAATATCGCTCACGGGTTCGCCGGGATCATCCTCCTGCAGCAGGTTCTCGGTCACATCCACAAGATCGGATTCATTCAGGATATAAGATCGTTCTTCTTCTGGCACAGAAGGGACCGAATCTTTGATGGCGTAAAGCCGGTCGACGACGCCTTCGTTAAGGGGATGGGCCTGATCGCCGCTGCCGATGAAGATCGTTGCCCGACCGTTGCGCTCTACGGTCACCGAAGGGCGATGAAAGAATTTGCGCCCCACATCGGAGGCATACGCCCCCTGCGCATCGATATTGGCATCGAAAATCCGATCAATCCGCCAATCATCGGGGTTGGTGCCGAGGGCTCCGACGCGCCAGAGAAACCCGCCGGTATCTCCGACATAAAAACGATCGACATAGCCGTCATGGTTGACATCGAGGGCAGCCACTTCGGACGGGATGCCGAAGGTCATATTTTCATCGTCCGCGAAAGTGTGGCTCCAGATCTTTTCGACCGTCCCCGCCGGAGAAAAAACCGGGACACCCTCCTGGCTGGAGAACTCCCCCACGTTGACGGCAAACACCCCCCGACCCCGAGGATTATGCTGCGCGCCATCGGCACTGCTGGTCACATTGCCGGCATCTCCGGTGGGGAGAGTTGTATCGGTGTCGTCATCCACAATGGGAAACCCCTGAGTGCTACCGAAGCGCAGGTCTTCGTTGTTGTCGTAACCGGCACCGAACACTGCCACAAGCAGATCACGAGTAACAAAGTCCTTAGCCACCCGCATGCGTACCAGCGACGGCCGGCTCCAGGTTTCGCCCAATTCGTCGAATCCGCTGTCATCACGGGTGAGTTTCCAGAGCAGTCTGGGCGCTTCCGGCGCTGAGACATCCAGGGCATAATAAGCGCCGCGTGACTGATCCTGCAGCAGAACGTCCTTTCCTCCTCCGCGGCGGAGTCCGAACAGCAGCACGACCTTGTCGCGACTATCCGAGGGGCCATCTTTGTCGGGATCAAAAACAAACACGGACGGGGCCATGTCAACCAAATAAGTATGATGCCCATCACGTAGATTTTTCAGATCCGGAAGGAGAATATCAGGAAGAAACGACCAGAGTTCCTTCCCGTCGGCATCACGGAAGGCATGAAGCTGGCCGTCGTTTGCGGCAACGAAGATAATGGATTTATTGATGGACGGATCGGCTTCTGTGGCGGAACTGAATTCGTAATCGTGGTAATGAACGACCGCCGGTGAGGCATGCAGAATGTCGCCGAGAATCCAGAGGCGGTTGTCGGAGATTTGACCATCATCGTCATCATCAAAGACGTCGACACCATGAACGAACCGGATCAGGTTGGAAAACTCCGCATCCCCAAGAGCAGATAGCTCCGCCCGTAGATTAGGGTTTCCGACTTCAAAAGCGTTTGCGGCATCTGTCAGCAACGGGCTGTCGCCAAGATTGGTAAAAATTTGGCGGCGACCGTCGACAGGATGGCTGGAGGTCAATTCGCGCATGGTCAACAGGTGTCCTGCGCCGCCTTCGACAACTTCGCGTCCGTCGGCGGAAGGACTCCAGAAGGATGTAGCCTTGTCCCTGATCCGGCCATCAGCGTCCACGGCGACCGTCCTGTCATCGCTCTCCAGAAGTAGACCATCCTGGTTGATGCCGTATTTTTTGAGGTTGCCATGCCAGCGGCCGTCATCGGTCGGCTGGAACAGTCCGAAGTAGACCCGTTGTCCGCTGGCATTGCGGTTCTGCGGGGCCACGGGGACAACGGGGGCCGCGAAAGCCGTATTGGCCTTTTTGATGTCGGTCAGAATATCGCCGAGGGCCTTTTTCAGATCTGTCATATCCATCGCCAGGTAAGCCTGGCTGAGCGCTCCGCCGGTCCCGTGAAAAATGGTTTCGTTCAGGAGTTTGACCGCCCCGGCGTCGGCGCCGACTTCCCCGAAACCGACGGTGTAGGTGATGATATTCTGGGTTCCCGGCAGTTCGGAGTGGTCATTCTCGAACAGGTATTTGGCGACATCGTCGAGGTAGTCCGAACCATATAATTCTTCGGTCCAATAGAAACCATAATCCTTATCCGGGTCATTGCGGGGCTCGAAGCCGTCATTGTCCTGATCGCCGATATTTTCCGCAAGCACAGGGTGGCGGTCGTGGCGCGACATCCCGTCGGTGACGACGATGACATAATTGGCCTGGCAGCGCGCACTGATCGGTGAGGTGTAGCTGATCTTGTCATGAAAAGCGCTGGGCTCGCCACGGAAATAGCGTCCGGCTTCATAAAGAGATTCGGCCAGCGGCGTCCATCCCTCAGCGGTTATGCGGCCGATGACATCAAGGAATTTCTCGCGGTTGGTGAGCGGCGGGACATGAGTGGCGTCCATATCCCTGATCGTTGTGATATAACCGGCATCGGAAACGAATTCCCCACCTTTGGCGACATCCACTTCCCTTGGTGAATTATGCTTGTAATGAAATTTCATCAATCCGAAATCCACGCCGGTGGTATTTGAAATCAGGTCGGAGAGGACACTCTTGGCAATGTCGATCTTGGCCATCCTGACCACATTGTCCTCAGATGCCCCCCCTCCGCGCTGCCAGTTGATGTAGTTTCCCGTCGCATAGGTATTGTTGACCCAATCATTCAGACTACAGTTTCCTTGACCGTCGATATCATACTGGGACGTCTGCCAGATCCCCTCTGAGGAAAGCGCTCCGGGCCCGTTGCCGCAGGAATTTTCGAGGGAGTTGAGAGTGGCGTTGGTACTGCGCCACTCGTCACAGCGGGACCCGTCCCATTGCCAGCATTTATAGATCGTATTGCGGCGACAGGCGTCATTGCGATCACTCCCACAGGAATCGGTGTCGCGGTAGTTGGTGGAGGGGTCATAGGTATCGATCTCTCCCTTATCCTTCAGGGTTACCTCGATCTGATCGTTCATGCTGCCAGAAGTATCGAGAATAATCAGCACGTTGGGCCTGACCGCGGCAGTGGCTCCCCCAAAAATGGCGGAATCGCCCACGTAATCGTCCGGAGCTGCGGCAACGGGCGGAGGGCCCAAAGCGATGATCAAAAAAACACAGATCCAGACTATAAACCGGCAGGATGACTTCATCGAACCCCCTTCTCTGAATCGGGCTGAATTCAGCGCCCCGTCATGTAATTGAGATAGTTGCCGACAACCCAGACAGCGGGGTCCGCAGGATCGCCACAAGCCCCATGGGCATTGAGGTTGCCCTGCCACCGGCCGTGTTCGGAAAGGGCCCGACGCGCCTCCGGGCAGTGGACCTGGTCAAGACGCGACAGGGCGTGGTGCGGGGCGTAAGCCTTTTTTACCGACCGCCGCATGAACAGGCCGTTCGCCGGATATTGCCCGGTGTAAACCTGACCTGCGTCATAGTCCTGCACAGCAGAAACCCTATCCGCCGCCAGTACCAGCCCGCTCAAAGGCAACAGAGCAAGAATCAGAAGTACGATCATTTTTGCCGAAAGTCTCACCATGAGATCCACCTTCCCGAACCCTTATTACAACAAAAAAGCGAGGGGCACCGACTATTTTGAAACAATACGTCCAACCTGCATCTCAACTCCGGCATGCGACGGGTTGGGCGCATCTTCGGGGAAAGCCCCGTGGGCCTCAACCGCATAGTACACCGCCTGAAAACCACTGGCGGTGGTGGCATCCATCCCTGAGCCTGTCGGCGGAGGACCGGTGGTGACAATCTGCGCTCCGTTTCTCTCCCCCTCTTCAAGGTCATTATTTTCAAGGAGGGCGCTACGATCAATACGGATATCCTCTTCGTAGGAATTGCCGCTCGGTGCAGTCTCTGCATTAAGATCCAACCCGTCATGCAGATTATCCAAAGCGTAAAACACTCCGCGCTCCGCGGCGTAGAGCGCCTGGCGGGCGGCCCGGTCGTTGTTGGCGATTTTGACTTCAAGGGTTGATGTGTCCAGGGCGAAAGAACACAGGATCATCAGTACCGCCAGCATGGTGAGGACCAGAATCAGTGCCGCACCGTTCTGGTTGGTCATTGGGGCAAAAACGTATCGACGCATGAGATGGACGCTCCCTGCCGGTTCAAAAAATTAGCGGTTGCGCAATTCCACGACGGTCGAGAGCGCACGCGTTTTGACATTGTCACCCTGGCCGGGGTTGAAACCGGCGTTGCCGGTGCGTGTGGCATCCGTAGCACCGACCAGCGTGATGCGGATGGCGCGGACCCGCTCAAGGTCACTGCCTGCGACCGATGCGGTTTCGCTACCGTCTTCCAGCAGATATTGGAATTGGACTTCGACAATTTTCCCCGCCACCCTCTGAAAGGTCGTTTCGTCATCGGGGTCAACACCGGTGGGCACGCGAACAAGGTCAAACAGTTTCGAGTCATCCGTATCCGCCTTGACCAACCTGTAATCAACCTGATTGGGGAGTTGCGGCATATCTGTATTGGGATCTCCGTCTCCGTCAAAATCGGGGTCATCAACCCTGGCCAGAAGATCTCCGGGGCGCAACACCGTGCTCTCGGTAAAACCTTCCACCGCCACGATCTCAGGAGGCTCAGTGGTCTCAGGGGGACGGACCTCAAAAACCCGATCCAGGGGTTGGGTGCGACTCGACGGCCTGAAGATGCGGACATAGACAGGTGCCGACTCCGCACCAGAAAGGAGCAATCGCGCACTCTTTTCGTCGGCCAAGGCAATCATCTGTTTATCAGCCGTTGTTGTGATGCCGCCGTCGACACCAATCCGCGCCATCGTACCAGTGGCGGTCAGGGTCAGAAAACGCAGGAAATCGCTTTCGTCCGCATCGAGGCAATCTCCATCCCTGTTTTTATCTTCACAACGCAACCGTTGCGGCGCTTCCAGAATGAAAGCATCATCCGCCACCCCGAATCCCGCCAGACGCAGGTCACGACTCATGAAATCGAGCGCCACCCGCAGGTTCTGCTGCACATCGACCACTTCTTCCGAAGTATAGGAGTGCCGTTGAGTGGTGATGACCAGCCCCAGAACCGCCGTCATGACGATACCGACGAGGGCGGTAACGATCAGCAGCTCGATCAGGGTGAATCCCGGGGAATTTTTCAGGCTGTGCTTGAAGTGATTCATAGCGTTCTCTTGAACCCTGAGAGCCGCACGCTGCGATTGTTGCCGGTGACACGCACATCGACGCGCGCCATTCCGGTCGCGGGGGTGTCGGGGGAAATGCTGTAAAACGCCTGGTAATTGTCCCCTCCCGCCAATTGATCAAGAATATCCTGATCAATGGCATACGGCTCTTCGTCGGCATCGACCTTGAACACCGCGTCTCCCGGGTCGCGAGACATCAACTCTTCAAAAACGCCCTGGGCTAGAGCGGTGGCAACCGACTGGGTCTGCGCCGTGGTCCCCGCCTGCATCGCCGTGATCTGCATGCCGGCCACCGTCAGCAAACCGACGGCAAAGATGGTGACGGCAATCAGCAGTTCAAGCAGAGTGAACCCCGCAGACCTGTCAGTTGTTGAGAAAAAAGAAAAAATTTTCACTTTCGGTCCGCCATGAAATCAAATAATCAGGGAATACCATCATGTCGGTTGATCTCTTGCGAGCACATTGCTGTTCTTAAGCAATTCTCACACCACCACACCCAACGGAGAGACAGGGGATGCCACAAAGCGAAAACATCGAAAAACCATGCAAATTTTGCATACTCTACGTCAATTCACAACCCCTCATCCCTGCTGGTCATATTCTTTGATCTTGTAAAGAAGCGCCCGCAGGCTGATCTCGAGCAACTCAGCGGCATGGGTGCGATTTCCATCGGTGCGGGCAAGAGCACGCTGGATGAACTCACGTTCCATGCGTGCAATGGCTTTTTTCAAGGACAAATCTTCGAGTTGATCGCGATTGCGGCGCCGAACCTCCCAGGGCAGGTCCCGCAATCCGATGCGGGGGCTGCGGCAGAAGATCAGCGTGCGTTCGATGAAGTTGCCCAGCTCGCGTACATTGCCGGGCCAGTCGTAGTTTTCAAGCCGCTCAAGAGCCTCCGGGTCCATTTCCGGAGCCGGGCGCTTCTCCTTGCGGGCATAATGCGCCAGGAAATGAGAAACCAGGGGGGTAATATCCTCTCGTCGCTCGCGAAGAGGCGGCAGATGGATATCGATGACGTTAAGCCGGTAGTAAAGATCCTCCCGAAACCGACCCTGCTCCACCGCCTGTTTGAGATCGACGGCGGTCGCTGCCAGGATGCGTACGTCCACGGCGCGGCTGCGGGTTTCTCCGACGCGGCGGATCTCTTTCTCCTGCAGAACCCGCAGCAGCTTGGGCTGCAACTCCATGGGCAGCTCTGCAATTTCATCGAGAAAAAGGGTGCCGCCATGAGCGGCGGGAAACATCCCCTGGTGATCACGTGCCGCGCCGGTAAAGGCGCCGCGCACGTGGCCGAACAGCTCGCTTTCGATCAATCCCGCAGGAATCGCTCCGCAGTTGAGAGACAGAAAAGGTCCATCCGCACGTGAACTTTTCCGATGCAGCTCACGCGCCACCAACTCCTTGCCGGTGCCCGTTTCGCCGCTGATCAGAACCGGAGAAGAGGCCGGAGCAACCTGTGACGTCAGGCGCATGACCTGCGCCATGATTTCACTGCGAAAAACCAGCTCCGAGGACTTGTCCCGCGCTTCAAGCGCCTCGTGCAGGCGCCTGTTCTCCCGCTTGAGGCCGAGGCGCTCCTGAGCTTTTTTCAGCGTCAGCACGACCTCGTCCGGCTTGAAGGGTTTGGAGATATAATCGTAGGCTCCAAGCTTCAAACACTCCATCGCCAGCTCAAGGCTTCCATAGGCCGTCATCATGATGATGGTGGCGTCATGGGGGATCTCGGCCTGCGCCTGCAGAAAATCCAGCCCTCCCAGCACCGGCATGCGCACATCGCACAGGACAAGGTCGGTGGATTCATCTTTCAAACGCTGCAGGCCGGCGCGTCCATCCTCCGCCTCGTACACGCGGTAGCCTGCGCGTTCAAGCATGGTGCGCAGCATGTGACGCATGGATGCGTCGTCATCGATGACAAGAATGTGCAGCGGTTCACTCATGCTGTCCCCTCTTCATGTACCGGAAGCCTCAGAACGAACCGGCTGCCGCGACCTGTCTCGGAGACCACATCGAGGCGCCCGCCCATCTGCTCGACGGCCTTATGGCAGAAAAACAGACCAAGCCCCCGCCCCCTGCCCGGCTCCTTGGTGGTGAAAAACGGGTCGAAGATCTGTGCAGCCACCTCCTGGTTCATTCCCGGCCCGTCATCTTCAACTTCGAAAACGATCCAGGATGCCTCAAAGCGCCCCCTTACCGCGACAGTCCCGGCGTTGCCGCATGCATCTCGGGCATTGAGCAGCAGATTGGTGAAAACCTGCACCAGTTTATGCCGCTGGGCTCGCACGGGAGACAGCTTCTGAGGGATTTCATCGGCCAACCGCATCGCCCCCTTGAACAGCCCCTGGTGCGTCAATAGAGTCATGGCTTCATGCGCAGCGTCGCCCGGGTCGAAAACATCCTGTGCGGCATCCCCGGGCCGCGCGAAATCGAGCAGATCGCGCACCAGCTTATCGATGCGCTCCAGCTCATTCTGCGCGTACTGGACGAGGTCCGGGAACTCCTTTCCGTTGGACTCGCCTTTGAGCATCCCCAGATATCCCATGGCCGCGCCAAGCGGGTTGCCGATTTCATGCGCCATGCCGGCAGCCAGATGCCCGACGGCAGCCATCTTCTGAGAACGCGCGAGACGGCCCTGTGTTTCGGAGAGTTCGCGGTTGGCCCGATGCAGAGACGCGATGGTCTGTTCCGTCTGGCGGCGGCTGTGCGCGAGAGCCTCCGTCATGGTGTTGAACGAGGAGGTCAATTGGGCAATTTCACGGGGGCCGTGCACGTCCAGCTCGTGGGAAAGGCGGCCTTCAGCGATTGCCGAGGTCGCCTCCATCAAACGGCGGGTGGGACCGATCACAGACCGGTCGATCAGGTAGACCCCGAAGGCAACAAGAACCACACTGAATCCCGCAATCAGTAAAAGGGCCGTGTTGCGGGCCAGGGCCACGCGCTGCGCGACACCGTCCAGGGAAAAACGGGCCGACAGAACACTCCCGCCGTTTTGATCGCCATGCAGGGGCAGAATCACATCGAAAAATCCACCGGTGGCACCGGGCATCAGGGCGCGCAGACCGCGGGGCGTCTCGATGCGGGTCATCATTGTACCGGATTCAAGGACGCGCCGTAGATCCGCGGCATTCTCACCGGGCGGCAATCGACCGCTGCGCTTCTGCAGGGAAGAGTCGAACACGCTATGTTCCAGCAGATCCAGCTCCCCGGAAAAACGCTGCAGCACATGATCAACAGGAACGCTGGTTGGTTGCCTCCCCCCCTGCCAGGACACCACTCTGAGCAGAGTGATCACACGATCCACTCTTTCCTGACGCAGGGTTTCCTCCAGCACCTCGAGGAGAAACACGCTCGAAAGAAGCAGACCGGCGCACACCAGGAGGGTGGTGGTAAGTACGATCTGGGCACGCAACCCCATGATCATTTCTGCTCTCCTCACTTGATCTTGTAATTAATTCTAACTAATAGCATATCTGATTTTGCAACGCCACGATTTTCATGGGCGATTCCAGAGAAGCGGGATGTGCGCCCTGGTTCAACCCGCCACCCCGGTAAATCAACGGACCGGCCTGTCTGGGAAATTGGCAAAAGCGCAGTTTGCTGGTATAAGTGGCGAATCTCAACCCTACTTCATCCATCACAAGGAGAAATTTTCATGTCATCCATTCCCGTCGTGGATCAGGAAGCCTGCATCGGCTGCGAGGTCTGCACCCAGATCTGTCCAGAGGTGTTCCGCATGGAAGAGGTGGCCGGTTCCGGCCATGGCCATGATCACAAATCGGTGGTTTACAACCCGACCGGCGCACCAGCGGAAAAGATCGAAGAGGCGATGGACAACTGCCCGGTCGCCTGTATTTACTGGTCCTGAGGTCGGGCTGCGAAACGCATCGCAGCCCCGCTTTCCCAACTGATTTTCGGTGCCGACGGTGACCCTTTCCCGCAACATCCGCGCCCTGTACGCTTTCTCCTTCCTGAAGATGACCCTGTTTCCCATGGCGATCATCACCCTGTTCTGGAAGGACCATATCGGCCTGAGCCTGACCGAGATTCTTTTGATCCAGGGGCTTTTTTCCCTGGCGACGCTGCTGTTCGAATATCCCTCCGGCTATCTCAGCGACCTGCTCGGTTATCGGTTGTGCCTCAATATGGCGGCGGCACTGGGCATTGTTGGCTGGGGATTCTATCTCAGGGCGGACAGTTTCGGCACGGTACTGCTGGCGGAGCTGATCCTCGGCGCCTCTTTCGCCTTCATCAGCGGATCGGACAGCGCGCTGCTTTATGAAACTCTCGACAACGAAGACAGGACCCATCAGTATTCACAGTTCGAGGGTCGCATGCTGGGACTGGCCCAGACCGGTGAAGCGGTGGGAGCCCTGTTTGCGGGCACCCTGTATGCGTTTTTCCCTCTATTGCCATTCATCATTCAGGTGGCCATCTGGGTGATGATTCTGCTATTGACCTTTTCCATGCGTGAGCCGGAGCGGACGCATACCCCGCATGGCGGATCGCATCTGACCCAGGCATGGGGCACTGTTCGTCACGCCCTCAAGGAGAACCGCCGGCTGCGGGCGGCCCTGCTGTTTTCGGTCTTTCTCGGTCTCGCCTCCTTTTATCCGGTGTGGCTGATTCAGCCGTTCATGCAGGAGACCGGCGTGCCTCTGGCCTGGTTTGGTCCCATCTGGGCCGGAGCCAACCTCACGGTGGCGATCTTTTCCTGGCTCAGCCACCGCGTGGCGTTTGCGCTGGGGACACGCATGATGGCGATAACCCTGGTCGGTCTCGTCCTGGCGGGGTACCTGGGGCTGGCGATGACTGCGGCGAGCCTGAGCTTTCTCTTCTACTACCTGCTCACCAGCATGCGGGGGCTTCAGGGGCCGATGCTCAAAAACTGCATTCAGCTGCAGAGTCGATCCGGAAACCGGGCAAGCATCATGTCGATCAAATCCTTCCTGTTCCGGTTTTTCTTTTTCTGCACCGGCCCCCTGGCCGGCATGGCAGCCGACCGGTGGGGACTCAACACTGCATTCTTTATCCTCGGAGTTGCCATGATGCTGGTTCTTGTGCCGGCGGTGGTCGTTTTTATACAATCGACGAATGATGAAAAGAGGGAATTTTCCGCCGGAAAGGAGCCTTCATGATGATACGTAGAAAAGCGATCGGGACGGCAATTTTTATCTGTAGCACTCTGCTGGTGCTGCTTTCCGGGTGTTCAGGCGTCACGGGCAAGATGTCGGGTGCCGGCGGCCCTCCGCAGAAAATGTACATCGACGCAACACGCCACTTCGCGGTGGAGTTTCCTGGCGACTGGGAGAAGTTTCTGGACCCGGATTCCGACACCCTCCCTGGAGCCGACGCGGTGGGCTGGCAGTCGCCCGAAACAGAGGGCAGCGCCCCCGTTGCACGCATGGCGGTGATTATCCCCCACGAAAATCTGGATTTCTCCCAGACAAAAGCTGCAATCGCGCGTCACCTTGATGGGTTTACTCCCGGAAAAGAAGCAGACATCGAAGTCGCGGGGCTGAGAGGAAAAGACCTCTATGGCACAAATCCCCTTCGGCAGTATCGCATTGTGCTGCTCGGCGATCCGTTCGTGCGGTATGTTATCCTGTATTCAGCTTTACCGGACTATTTCGAGACATATCAGGACAAATTCAAGGATATGATCAAATCCTTTGGAACACTGCGGTAACATGCCCGATGGACCCCTGGATCGAGACGACAATCAGCTGGCTGCCGAGCGGTGTGCCCTACTATCTGCTGCTCGGCCTCATATCGCTGCTTGAGTCGCTGGCGATCGTCGGCATTTTTGTTCCCGGCAGCGTCTTGATCGTCATGGCCGGCTTTCTGGCGGCCCACGGCCAGGGAATGATTGCGCCGATCATGATTTTTTCCGCCCTGGGAGCCATTATCGGCGATCTGACCAGTTTCTGGCTGGGCGCACGTTTCGGCTCTACCGTATTGCAGCGTCCGACGATGATAAGAAGGCAGCACCTGGTCATCAGGGCGCGACGCTTTTTCCTCGATCACGGCGGCAAAAGCGTTTTCTTCGGGCGGTTTCTGGGATTCCTGCGCCCCTTTATCCCCTTGATTGCCGGCAGCACCCATATGGCGCCTCTGCGTTTCGTCATCTATGCCGTCATCAGCGGCATTCTCTGGGGGCTGGTTTACCCCGGGCTGGGGTATTTTTTCGCCGCCAGCTGGCGTCACGTTCAACTCTGGAGCGGCCGGTTCAGCCTGATCCTTGTTTTTCTGCTGGTGCTGCTCATCGTCAATCACCTGTTCTGGCGCAAATTTTTCCCCCTGCTGCGGCGTCTGGCCATACGGCTGTGGCGTTCGGCGCTAAGGCTCCGGGACCGGCTGATGGAGACAGCCCTGGCACGGCACTGGGAACGCAGGTATCCCCGCCTCTGCCGATTCGTCGGCAACCGCTTCGCGACAGGGCGCGGCACCGGAATCGTTCTCTCTCTCGGGTTCCTGATCAGCCTGGTATTTGCGGCTCTTTTTTTCTGGATCAGCCGGGCGGTTCTGACACAGACCCCTTTTGCGCGAAGCGATCTTGCCCTGCACAGGCTTCTGCAGGGGATCAGACAACCGGAAGCCGATCTGTTTTTTGAAGGACTCATGCAGTTCGGCGCAGTGACGGTTATCCTTATCCTGGGCACTCTGTGCCTGCTGTGGCTGCTGCTCAACAGGCGACGCCTGTTCGCTTCCCTGCTGATCATAGGTTTGGCCTGCGGGCAGGCTCTGCTGCTGGCCCTTCAATGGCTGTTCAAGCGTCCTCCCCCCCAGGAGGCGGCTATCGGCTTCGAAGGGGCGCTCTCGGTTTTTCCCAGCGCCGCGGCCTTCAACAGCCTGGTATTTTACGGCCTGGTCGTCTACTTTTTACTTGGATCCGTTCGCGAGGCTGAACACCGCTTTTATCTGGTATCCGGCGCCAGCTTTCTGGTGCTGGTTGTCGCGTTCAGCCCTCTTTACCTCGGTATGCAGCGACTCAGCGATGTTCTCGGCGGCCTTGTCCTGGGAGGATGCTGGCTGGCCGTACTGATCACGGCGGGAGAAATGCCTCTGCGCCACCCGGAGATGTTTCCTGCCGATAGTCGAGAACCCGTCATTCGAAGGAAAAAGGCGCGAATTATTTTTCTGACAGTGATGGCTATTGCTGCCGCCGCTATCATCGCCGCATTGATTGCGCATCTCTGACACATTCACCACGGGGAACATTTGCCATGACTCTTCGCCTGCCCGCCGAATGGGAAGACCAGGACGGCGTCCTGCTGGCCTGGCCGCATGAACAGACCGACTGGGCCCCCGTCCTTGATCGGGTCGTGCCGGTGTTTCGCGATCTGGCCTGCGCCATCAGCCGCCACGAGAAGGTTTTGATCGTTACGCCGGCTCCAGACCTGGTTTTCAACGCGCTGGGAGACGTCCAGGTAAATCGGGACCGGATCAGGGTGCTTGAAATCCCCACCAACGATACCTGGGCGCGCGATTTCGGCCCCATCACCATTTATCGGGACAACCGGCCGGTTCTGCTGGATTTCGGCTTTAACGGCTGGGGCTTGAAGTTTCCGAGCAACTTCGATAATCAGGTTACCCGCAATCTGGTACGGGCCGGCACCTTCGGTGAAACCGCGCTGCATACCTCCGGCCTGATTCTCGAAGGGGGCAGCATCGAAAGCGACGGCTGCGGCACCCTGCTCACCACGGGCGCCTGCCTGCTGGAGCCCAACCGCAATCCCCATCTGGATCGCCATGGAATAGAAGCCGCCCTGTCCGCGAACCTGGGCGTCGATCACATTCTGTGGCTGGAAAACGGCTACCTTGAAGGCGACGACACCGACTCGCACATCGATACGCTGGCAAGACTCTGCCCCGATGGCACCATCGCCTACGTAACCTGCGACGATGAAACAGATCCGCACTATGAGGAGCTACGCCGTATGGAGGAAGAACTGTCCGGACTGCGCACCCGTGACGGCCGCCCGTTCCACCTCATCCCCCTGCCCTGGCCGCGCCCCCGATTCGATGACGGAGGCCAGCGACTGCCGGCCACCTATGCCAACTTCCTGGTCATCAACAACGCCGTGCTGGTCCCCACCTACAATGACCCGAGAGATAAGGAGGCTTTGACGCGCATCGCCGAGGCTTTCGCGGGGCGGAAAATCATCGGCATCGACTGCTCCCCCCTGATCCTTCAGCACGGCTCCCTGCACTGTGTCACCATGCAGCTGCCTAAAGGAGTATTGCCATGACCGCACAACGGACACTGACCCTCGGCATGATTCAACATGCCTGCAGCACTGACCGTGAGGCCAACATTCGCAAGAGTATCGAAGGGATTCGGGACGCCGCCGCCCAGGGTGCACAGCTCATGGTTCTGCAGGAGCTGCATACCGGCCCCTACTTCTGCCAGATCGAGGACACGGACTGCTTCGACCTGGCGGAACCGATTCCGGGGCCATCCACAGAGAGGTTCGGTGAACTGGCCCGCGAGCTGGGAGTGGTCATCGTCACCAGCCTGTTCGAGAAAAGAGCGCCCGGCCTTTATCACAACACCGCCGTGGTCATTGAAAAAGACGGCTCCATCGCCGGCCGCTACCGTAAAATGCACATCCCTGACGATCCCGGCTACTATGAAAAATTCTACTTCACCCCCGGCGATCTTGGGTTCACCCCGATTGACACCTCTGTCGGGCGCCTGGGTGTGCTGGTCTGCTGGGATCAGTGGTACCCGGAGGCGGCCCGCATGATGGCCCTGGCCGGTGCACAGATGCTGATCTACCCCACCGCGATCGGGTGGGATCCGCGCGACCCGGAGGATGAACGGCAGCGCCAACGGGAAGCCTGGCTGACCATTCAGCGCGCCCATGCCGTGGCCAACGGCCTGCCGGTGATCAGCGTCAACCGGGTCGGATTCGAACCCGATCCGGGGGGACATTCACCGGGCGCTCTTTTCTGGGGAAGCAGCTTTGTCGCGGGCCCCCAGGGCGAGTGGCTGGCCCGCGCCGATGAGGAGAAGGAACAAGCCCTTACCGTGAGTGTAGATCTGCACCGCAGCGAAATGGTGCGCCGCATCTGGCCTTTTCTGCGTGACCGCCGCATCGATGCCTACGGCGACCTGACCCGGCGTTTTCGCGACGGCTGATGTTTTTCAGGGGAGCTGCCGCAGCAGCAACCCTCCCCGGTAAAGCAGGTAAAAGGCCGCCATCTGCACCACGTGATAGAGGTCATTGTGATTAAAATGCGGGTGAAGCGCAAAGCCTGACTGCTGAATGCCCGCGGCGAGCAGGGAGGTCAGGACACCCAAAGTAATCCAGCGTCCCGCAATCCGCCCCTTTTTCAGCCAGCACCAGGCCTGCAATCCGCCGACGAAAAGCAGCGAGGGCAGATAATCGAGCACCACGTACAAAAAAGCGTCGTGAGACGTCATCCACCAGGCATAAACCGCCCATTTCACGAACGCCGCCGCGAGGAGAACCTGTCGTATCCGCCCGTGGAACATGCTGCGGATCATGGCGGTCAAAAAACACAGACTGGCGATTCCGACCGCCTGCACGGTCAGTTTCCACAACAGCGCACTGCCGAAACCGTCCAGCAGGTCAGGAAAACCGTGGACGGAGCCCCCGCTGAATGCCGCCACCGCGGAAAAGATAAACACAAGACTCCAGTCACCGATCACACGGTCATTGAGTCTGCGCCCCTGCCGCCATAGACGCACCCCAAGGCACAGCACCCACATCCCGAGCAGATAATCGGTCAAAACCGTCATAGGTTCATGTATCAAAACATTGCTCCTTTGCTGGCCCCCCTGAATTGTTCGCGATCTCCTTGTATAAAAAGACCTAAGATGAATTCAGGCATTTAACCAAATTCTATTGACTCGATTCCGCCATAAGACTATTTTTTTAATGATAAAGACAAGCCTTTCGCTTGCAAGAAAATCTGAATAAAAAATAATTCTTCAGCAATCACTTTGCAAAATGGACAGATTTTCGTCGAACCTTTTCAGTTATAAATCAAAAGGTTAATATCCTGGTGTGTTTATTGCAAATTTCCGCATCGCGCGATTTCGCAAAACGCGCGGATAAAATCCATAATATTAGCTTACTTAAATTCTTTTATATCAAATTTTTCAAAACTGCCACTTTAAGTATCAATGTTATTGCTTCGTACAAGTTTTCAGGGAGTCATTCTACATGTCAAGATGGGGGCAATCCATGACACAAGCACGCTTTATTGTTTTTGCGACGATCATGCTCGTCAGCCTGTTCATGCTGCCGGCATCGGTCCCCGCCGCCCTAGAGGGCTGCTCGCAATGCCATTCCACCAACAATCATCATGAGTCCGACCTCTACTTCGCAGGGGAATGCGGGCAATGCCACAGCGGCATTACGACTGAAGGGGACTGCGCGAGCTGCCACAGCTTCGTGCCGCAGCAAAACGCACACCACGATACAGCCGAAGCATTGGCAGGCAATTGCGTGCAATGTCATTCCGGGGTAAAGCAGCTCGGTGACTGTCTGGGCTGCCACCAGGGCAGCATCCGGGCTCCACACCATCAGGCGCTCACGACCAACGCCGAACTCGACTGCGTTTCCTGCCACACGCAGATGGACCCCAATATCACCTGCGCCACCTGCCACGGCGACAGCGTGCGGGAGCAGCACCACAGCGTCGCTGCCGAGCAGGGAACGGATTGCGCAGCCTGTCACGCCGACATCGTTCCGACCCCCGACTGCGTCAGCTGCCATGACGACCAATACTGGGGCGCGGAAATGACGGCGGCAAGCACTCACCATGAAGCCGCGTCCGCAAGCGGTACTGCATGCGAAAGCTGTCACACCGACGCCCCCCTGCCCTCCAGTTGTGCCGACTGCCACCAGGGCGAGGCCGCACAGCGCCACCATGACATTGCCTCCGCCACCAGCATGGACTGCGTCAACTGCCATACTGAAATTGCGGTGGACCTCGGCAGCCAGTCCAGTTGCCGGCAGTGCCATACCCCCAGCCAGGAAAATCAGGATTTTCACCACGACCTGGCCATGGCGACTCCGGATTTGAGCTGCGCAACCTGCCACAGTGATGCCGCGCCTTCTGCGGGCTGTACCAGCTGTCACGACAGCGCCTCATGGGGCGTCGACGATCAGGGCAACCCGGTCCACGCCAGCGACCGCCATCACCAGATCGCCGTCGATTCTTCACTGGACTGCAGCGCCTGTCATACCACGATGGTTTTCGATGCCTCGTGCACGGCGTGTCATTCCCCCGGCGAAGCCCGTGACGGCCACCATGCCGGCGACAATCTCGACTGCGCCGGCTGCCATGGGGCCACTGCTTCCATCGGCAGTTGCGAGAGCTGCCACGATGCTGCAAGCTGGACTGTAAACACCCAAAGCGACCATCACGTCAAGATCGAAGAAGGATTTGACTGCGCCACATGCCATTCGGGCATCGTACCCAAACCGGAGTGCGGCAGCTGCCACACCGCAAGCTCCTGGAGCACAGGATCAGCCCAGGCGCAGCATCACGAAGTGGCGGCCATCGGCAAAAGCTGCGCGGACTGCCACACCGGCGGCCTTCCGGGTGAAGGCGGCGTCTGCTCCGACTGCCACCAGGGCGCGGCGGCTCAAACTCACCACGAATTGGCTACCACCAGCGGCAAAGCATGCCAGGAGTGTCACACCCAGCTGCCTGTCGTCACCAGCTGCGAAAGCTGCCATGACGCCGCCTCCTGGAGCGTGAATGCCCAGGCAGACCACCATGCCGGAATCGATCAGGGGATAGACTGCGCGACCTGCCATACCAGCATTGTCCCCAAACCTGATTGCAGCAGCTGTCATACCCCGGGTTCCTGGACTGCAGGCTCTGCCAGGCAACAGCACCATGAGATCGCTGCAACCGGTCAAACCTGCGCCGACTGCCACACCAGCATGCCGCAGAATATCAGCTGCGAAACCTGCCACACTTCCGGCAGCTGGATAGCAGATGCTCGCAGCGACCACCATGTTTATGCAGACAATACAAATACCGACTGCATCGTCTGCCATACAGCGCTCGACCCTGTGACCGACTGTACGAGTTGCCACCAGAGTGACTCAGCAACGGCTCATCATGTTGAAGTACGCCAGAGCTACCCGGAATTCAGCGAATGCAATTCCTGTCATACCGGCATGGTCCAATCAAGCACCTGTGAATCCTGCCATAGCGCCTCAAGTTGGGGCACAGCAGGGTCGTCGGGACAGGCGCATCATGATTTCGCCAGCGCCAACAATTTTTCCTGTGACTCCTGCCACCCGACGGTCGGAGGCGGTTTTGCCTGCAGCGACTGCCATGCCGGGCAGTGGGACAACACCACCAATCCGCACCATGATACGGGGCGGACGTACCCTTATGGCTTCTACAGCTGCTTTGACTGCCATTCGGGCTATGACGCAACAGGGATTGCACTTTTCTCTGACGCTGATTGCGAAACCTGCCACACCACTGTGGTCAGTACAGAGGCAATCGTAACGCAACACCATGACACTCAACCAGCTGTTACCGGCGACTGCGCCGCCTGCCACACCGGCATCGACAGCACCGCCAATGCAAGCTTCGACTGTGCGGGCTGCCATGCCGACAAGGCGCGCGACGGCAGCGCTCAGATGCACCACCAATCCACCGCCTACCTGACTGGAGACTGTGCCGGCTGCCACGGTGCAGTAGATACTTCACAGCTTGACTGCGTTGCCTGCCATGCGGACAAACCACGGGACGGCAGCGTGACTATGCATCACGAAACTCAACTTGCCGCAGCTGACGATTGCGCCGCCTGCCACACAGGCGTCACCGACAGCACTCTCGACTGTGCGGCCTGCCATCAGGGTAAACCGCGCGACGGCGGGGTTGCCATGCATCACAACAGCGCGGACTACACTCTCGACAACTGCGCGGCTTGCCACAGCGGCGCTGCGGAGGCGGTCGACAACTGTGCCTCCTGTCATGAAGCTGCCGGCGAACCGGCTATCAACGAGTTGCACCATGCCACCGCTACGGCCACAAGCGGCAATTGCGCCGCATGTCACGAGGGGATCGACGCTGTCGGCGGAGATCTGGACTGCGCTACCTGCCATGCCGCCCAACCCGTTTTTGACGGCAGCGTGGGCATGCATCATGGCTCAGATGCTTATGCGGCGGGGAATTGCGCCTCCTGTCATGAGAACATCACAGCCGGCAATGACTGCTCGGCGTGCCACTCCACGGATATCGGGCCGACTCACCACACGAGCGAATACGCCCAGACGGCTTCCTGTATCGACTGCCACACAGGGGCGGATGCGGTCGCCAACAACTGCTCGGTTTGCCATGAGGCGGCGGGAGAGCCTGCGATCAACACCCTGCATCACAATACGGCCACCGCAACCACCGGCAACTGTGCAGCCTGTCACGAGGGCATCGACACGGTCGGCGGCGAACTCGACTGCGCCACCTGCCATGCAGGCAAGGCGCTCGACGGCGGTGCAGCCATGCACCACAATACGCCCAATTACCTGGAAGATAACTGCGCAGCCTGCCACACGGTGAAAACCTTCGCACAGATGGCTGCCGACAATGACTGCGCAACCTGCCACAGCAGCGCAGGCCCGACCCAGATCGCCGATCGGCACCATGCGACGACACCTGCGCTTGAAAACAACTGCGCGGCCTGCCACACCGTCAACCAGGACGAACTCGACTGCGCTACCTGCCATGCCGACCAGACTCTCGATGGCGGCGGGGCCATGCACCACGCCACTCCCACCGCCGTCAACGGCACCTGCACCGATTGCCACAGCGCGGTGGCACCGGATAATATCAACTGCGCGGAATGTCATGCGGCAGTGGCCGAAAAGGATGGCGGCGTACAAACCCACCATACGACCCTGCTGTATGAGGAAGGCGCCTGCCTCACCTGTCACTTGGGCGCAGATTCCGCGCTGGTTGACTGCTCTGCCTGCCATTTCGGCCCTGACGGACCGACGGTCGGGGAACGCCACCACACCAGTGTCTTTGCACAAACAGCGAGCTGCACCGACTGCCACAGTGCGATTGACGTCACAGGGCTCGCGTGTACGACCTGTCATACAGGTGAGGGCCAGCCGGAAATCGAGGTTCTTCATCACGATATGACCATCTCCGGGCAGACCGGCGATTGCGCCACCTGCCATCAGGGCATATCCAGCGACATTGCCTGCGCAGGGTGTCACATCTCCGCGGAACAGCCTTCGATCGCCGAAGTGCATCATACTTCACAAACCGCTCAGACCGGCCTGTGCAGTGCCTGTCATACCGACACCGCCCCGACCGACATCATCTGCGCCAATTGCCATGGAGATACCTCCAACCATCATATTCAACCTGAGTTCGATGAGGGCAACTGCACGTTCTGTCACAGCACCATCACTCTGAACGGCGGCACCTGCAGCGACTGCCATGGCGGCGGCGGAGTCACCATCCCGGAGCTGCACCATACCGGACCGTTGACCGACCTCGGCGGCGACTGCTCGGTCTGCCACCAGGCGATCAGCGACCCGAGCACCTGCTCCAACTGCCACATCGGCAGCCCCCATCACGACACGGATCGCTCGGCACAAGGCGACTGCGCCTATTGCCACACTGTGCCGGACTGGGCGAAAGACCGTCCCAAGCAGGCCGCCTGTCGTGAATGCCACGGTGGATACATGCACGACAAAGGCGGCCCGATTCAGGATTTTGGTGCCTGCGCGGCCTGCCATGCCACAATCCCCTTCCACCCGGCACCAAGCAGAATTCCTGGTTATACAGGATATGGTGCCGGCAAAAAGAAATTCAACGTCTTCTGGTCCAGATATGCCCGGGAGGAAGGCCCTGGAGAAAATATCTCACCTAATGGCGAGGACATGAATGATGAGGGGGGCAGAAAGATCGCCGCTCAGACTATCCCCCACAACAAGACTCAGATTTCCCATAATGGGCAGACCTATACCGTCCCGTACTTCGACGACCTTCCTTCTTCAGGCGGCGGAGATACAGGCGGCGATTCGGGAGGCAATCTGGATGTCTGCACCAGCTGCCACTGGGATCGCAGCGACCGGGTCGCCTGTGACAACTCCAACTGGACGCGTCACCTGAGTGAAGGCTGGGTTGATCTAGCCGCCTATCAATTGGCTGAGAGCACCTACATCGGCAGCCTTTGCAGCGCTGGGGACACCGGCGAAACCGGAACCGATGAGGTCAGTACCTCAGGGACATTTGTCGAAGCGGAAAACTTCAACGCCCGCGGTGATAATTTCTCACTGCGTACCGGATCCGGCAGCAACGACAAGTACATGCGTGCGGAAGTTGGTGCCGGTTACCGCGGCCCGCGTGGAACCCCTCTTGAATACCGACTCAACTTTACAGAAACCGGGACCTACTACCTGTGGGTTCGCACCGATGATAACGACAGCCGCAGCAGCGACTCCATGTACTATGGGCTCAATGGCAGTGTCGTAGGCGATATCCAGACCGCGCGCAGAGACTCCTGGCGCTGGGTCAATGACCGCAGAGATTCGGGGCCCGATCCGATCCAGGTGTACATCCCATCTACAGGGACACATACCATCAACTTCTGGTCCCGGGAAGAAGGCCTGAACCTTGACGGTTTCTATCTGACCAAATCGAACGACTATATTCCCGGAGGTGAACGGACAACGATCCCCGACGGAGCCAGAATAATTGATCCAACCCAATAGAAAAAAACAAACCTGGTTTACACGAGTCCCAGGCCGGCTTCCCCCCTCTCCAGAGCGGGAAGCCGGCAATTCAAAGAAAACCCAATAATGACCAAGGGAGGCAGAAGATGAAAAAGTACATGAAGCCTAAAGTCGTCGGAAGCAGCAACGTTCACCCCTGCTGACAAACAAAAGCACCTCTTTATCAAATCTCAAAGAGGCCGGGAGTCAGATTTCCCGGCCTCTTTGCGTTCGTTATCCCCTGGATGTTATGCCCCTAATGTAAAAAGCCCCTGCCGACGAAGACAGGGGCTTTTTACAAAAGCAATTAATCAATAATGATATATCAAACTACTTTTTGTAGCCTTCCATCTCATCAAACTGCAGATACTGATAAATCTCTTTCTCTTTCGGAGCGATTTTTTCCTTGTAGACCGCCATGTATTCGTCGACGGTCGGGATCTTGCTGAGGTTGGAAATCACCGCGCCGAGCTCGGCGGAGCCGAGATAAACCTTGGCGCCGTTGCCGATACGATCATCAAAGTTGCGTGTCGAAGTGGAGAACATGTTGACGCCGTCGGGCACGCGGGCCTGGTTCCCCATGCACAGAGAGCACCCGGCAATTTCGATCCGCGCCCCGACTGCACTGAAGACGGAGAAAATCGCTTCTTCCTTGAGTTTTGTTTGATCCATGCGGGTCGGCGGGCAGATCCAGGTCCGTACCTGGGGATTGAATTTCTGACCGCGCCAGATTTCGGCAGCTGCCCGGAAATGCCCGATATTGGTCATGCAGGAGCCCAGGAACACATCTTGAATCGGGGTGCCGGCGACTTCGGACAACAGCTTGACATCGTCCGGGTCATTGGGGCAGGCCAGGATCGGCTCAGTGATTTCCGCCAGGTCAATCTCGATGACTTCAGTATACTCAGCGTTTTTATCCGCACGAATCAATTTGGGATTCTTGAGCCATTCCTTGACGTCGTTAATGCGACCGCGCAGCGTATCGGGGTCACGGTAACCGTCCTCGATCATCTTCTCCATCAACGCGATATTGGAGCGCAGGTACTTCGCGACAGACTCTTCGGAGAGCTGAATGCAACCAGCCGCCGCTGAGCGTTCGGCTGCAGCATCGGTAAGCTCGAAAGCCTGCTCGACGGACAGATCGGGCAATCCTTCCATTTCAAGGATGCGGCCGTTGAAAATATTCTTCTTGTTCTTTTTGGGAACGGTCAGCAGCCCCTGCTTGATGGCCCAGTAGGGAATGGCGTTGACGACGTCGCGCAGAGTAATACCGGGGTTGAGTTTGCCTTTGAAGCGGACCAACACCGATTCAGGCATGTCCAGAGGCATGAAGCCCAGGGCCCCCGCAAAGGCGACCAGACCGGACCCGGCGGGGAAAGAGACACCGATCGGGAAGCGGGTGTGAGAATCGCCGCCGGTGCCGACAGTGTCCGGCAGCAACAGTCGGTTGAGCCAGCTGTGAATAACACCGTCCCCGGGACGCAGCGCAACACCGGCACGCTCAGCGATGAAGTCAGGCAGAGTTTTGTGCATCTTCACATCGGCCGGCTTGGGATAAGCGGCAGTGTGACAGAAAGACTGCATGAACATCGGTGATTGGAACTTGAGGCAAGCAAGCTCTTTAAGTTCATCTGCAGTCATGGGACCGGTCGTGTCCTGAGAACCGACCGTCGTCATGCGAGGCTCGCAGGCCGTCCCCGGCAGAACCCCGGGGAGACCGCATGCCTGACCGACAATTTTCTGTGCCTGGGTATAGCCCTGGTCGGGTTTCGGGGTCGGGTTGATCGGCCTGGCAAACACATCGGTCTCATCCAGGCCAAGGTGCTTGCGGGCCTTGTTGGTCAAAGAACGTCCAATGATCAACGGAATACGGCCGCCGGCACGATATTCATCAGGCAGCGTGTTGGGCTTGATTTTGAAAGTAGCGATCACCTCACCTTTTTCATTGGTCACTTCGCCCTTTTTAGTGTGGATGGTAATCACATCGCCCGTGTTCATCTCGGAGACATCCATCATCAGAGGCAGGGCCCCTGAGTCCTCGGCTGTGTTGAAGAAGATCGGCGCGATAACGCTGCCGATAATCACACCACCACGACGTTTGTTGGGAACAAAGGGGATATCATCACCGATATGCCAGAGCACGCTGTTGCACGCGGACTTGCGGGAGGAACCGGTTCCCACCACGTCGCCGACAAAAGCAACCTGGTGACCTTCCTCACGGAACTTGGCGATGGTTTCCAAGCCGCCTGGAAAGCGGGTTTTGCCCATGGCCAGGGCATGCAGGGGGATGTCAGGACGGCTCCATGCGTCGCCTGCCGGGGATAAATCATCCGTGTTGATTTCACCTTCAACTTTGAAGACTTTAACGGTAATTTTTTCCGGGAGTTCGGGCTTGGCTTTGAACCATTCAGCATCAGCCCAGGACTGCAGAACTTTTTTAGCGGCAGCATTCTCCTTGGCGAGAGCAGCCACATCATCAACGGCATCATACACCAGAGTCATTTTAGACAGGGCTTCAGCCGCTGAATCAGCCAACTCAGAATCTTTAAGGGCATCAACAAGATACTGAACATTGTAGCCGCCCATCATGGTGCCGAGAATTTCAATGGCGTCTATTTTGGAGATCAACGGAGATGACGCTTTTCCGGCAATAATGTCGCCAAGAAAGTTAGCCTTAACCTCAGCTGCGGGATCAACACCGGGAGAGATGCGGTTCTTGAAAAGATTGAGCAGAAAATCTTCCTTCCCGGAAGGGGGAGACTGCAGCAGTTTGCACAGCTCCGCAGTCTGCTCGGGATTCAGGGGCAGGGCAGGAATGCCTTGGGCGTTCCTCTCAGCTTCATGACGTAGATAAGCATCGATCATCACTTTCCTCCTAGGAAATTTTGCCGGCTGAAAAAAGCAGCAAATGGCATTTTTTTCAGCGTTATTTTACCGGTGTCCGACAACTGTATTTCAATAACCAAACCCGGGAAAAGACTGACGGATCTAGCCCGGATTATTCATGAAAACTTCTGCTGCAACCGCCAATTGCCCGCCATCTCAAGCCGTGCTCGCTCCTTGCGCTTCGACGTACTGTGAGTACGTCTGCAGGGCAACTCCCTGTGCCAGGCCTGATCTGACAGACACTTGCCGGTTTCGCGACAAAGCTTCACGAATAACCCGGGCTATGCATCAGACACCAAAATCCTGCATACTGTATACGATTCTAACGGCCTTTGTCAATGTTCCAAGTGCCCCATAAACCTTAATTGCACAACGACATAATCAAACAAGTGTCATATTCTGTCATACCCCTGTTCAATAATGCCTCCATCTTTAAAGGGAGGTAAAAATGTTTGAAATAGTCATGCTGGCAGCATTGTCCACCGCAGCGTTCTTTGATTTCACAGTGGAAATGGTCGAAGCTTTGTTGCGCCGAACAAAATCAAAAAAGCCCGGAGGCAAACACCTCCGGGCTTGAAAAGAAACCATATAAAATCAGATGCGGATCACTCGATGATCGCTTTAACCTTTTCAAAACCCAGATTATAGGCTTTTTTGTTCAATTCAATAAATGCCTCGGGCACTTTCGCCAGGACTGCCTTCTCCCCTGCCTCACGGGAAACAACATCGGTAAGAGCAATCATGGCGCCAAGAGCCACCACGTTTGCGACGATTTCACGGCCGATGTCCTCTTTCGCGGTGCGCATGATAGGCATTTTGACAATTTTAAAGTCACCCGTCGGCTCGTTCTTGACGAAATCGGAGTCAAGAAGCAGCAAACCACCGGGCTTGATGCCGTTGGCGTACTTATCGGCAGCTTCCTGAGTCATCGCCAGGCAGGCGTCGACAACCGTCGCCTTGGGGTAATCGATGGGGCCATCGGAGATGATAACTTCCGACTTGGAGGCGCCACCACGGGCCTCAGGGCCATAGCTCTGAGACTGAACGGCGGACTTTCCCTCCACGATACTGGCGGCTTCCGCCAGGATGATTCCGGCCGTGATCAGACCTTGACCACCGGCACCGGAAAACCGAATTTCATAACGTTCTGCCATGGTTCAATTCTCCTTTTGCAGGCGATCAGGACGCTGCGCCCTGGGCACGCTCAATGACTTTCTGGTACTGCTCGCAGTATTCCGGCTTGTCTTCTTTGTAAAGAACACCCGTCAGAATTTTTCCTTCGAGCTGTTCGGCCGTCATTTTCGAAGCGGCCTGGACCGGCACGGCCATATCCTTGAGGCGCTTCATCATATCGACAACCGAACGGAACTTGTTGCGGCGGCCATAGGTCGTGGGGCAGTCATCGAGCACCTCAATGATTGCCATCCCCTTGTGCTTGATCCCCTCCGCAATCAGCTTGTCGATCTGGGTCGCATGAAATGCGGTGGTGCGAGCCACATAGGTTGCGCCGGCGCCAATCGCCAGTTTGCTGATATCAAAAACCGGATCCGGGTTGCCGTAAGGGGTGGTGGAAGCCTTGTGCCCCGTCGGCGTACAGGGCGAGAACTGTCCCCCGGTCATGCCGTAGATATAGTTGTTCATGAGGACATAGGTCATGTCGATATTCCGACGGCAGGCATGGATGAAGTGGTTACCGCCGATGGCGACACCGTCGCCGTCACCGCCGCAGCAGATAACAGTCATCTCGGGATTTGCCATTTTGACGCCGGTAGCGAAAGCAGCTGCACGGCCATGGGCCGTATGCAGAGTACAGGCATCGAGATAACCGGGCAGACGGCTGGCGCAGCCGATACCTGATACGATGGAAGTCATCTTCCGATCGAGATTGCAGGTATCCATGGCCCGGATCAAGCCTTTCATGACAATACCGTGACCGCAACCGGGGCACCAGATGTGAGGCAGTTTACCCGGCCGGATGGATTTTTCGTAATCGTAAGCCATTTTTAAAGAACCTCCTTCACCTTGGCCATAATCTCGCCGGGATTGACAGGCTCACCATCGACCCGGTGAACGCCGGCAATCTTGCACTTACCCTGGGATACTCGATCAACCTCAAAAATCATCTGACCGAGGTTCATCTCAGGGACAACAATCGCCTTGCCCTGCTCGGCCAATTCGAGAGTGCGTTTTTCCGGGAAAGGCCACAGGGTGATCGGGCGGAAGAGGCCAGCCTTGATCCCCTGGCTGCGAAGTTCATTCACAGCATAGTGAGCGGAACGGGAGGTAGAGCCATAAGCCCAGATGATAACCTCAGCATCTTCTGTCATGAACTCTTCGTTCTTCTCGATATCTGCGGCGTTGTCCATGACCTTGTCGATCTGGCGACGCTCCTCGGCATCAACCAGTTCAGCCTTGGTGGTGGGGAAGCCGTCAGCAGCCTTGTTGAGACCGGTTACATGGAATTTATACCCGGATCCAAAAGATGCCAGAGGGGGGACTTGCCCCTTGCTCGCATCATAGGGCTTGTATTCCTCAGGGGAAACATCGGGAGCCTGACGATCAATCACTTCAAGCTCGCCCGGTTCGGGGAACTCGACACGCTCACGCATGTGGCCGACAATCTCATCGAAAAGCACCTGAACGGGCATGCGATATTTTTCAGCCAGGTTGAAGGCACGCACCGTTTCAGAAAAAATTTCCTGGCAGGTCGAAGGCACAAGAGCGATCGCAGCGTGATCGCCATGCGTTCCCCAGCGGGCCTGCATCACATCGGATTGCCCGGGGCCGGTCGGCATGCCGGTCGAGGGGCCACCGCGCATGACATTAATAATGACGCACGGCGTTTCAGCGATGCAGGCATAGCCGATCAATTCCTGCTTGAGAGAAAAACCGGGCCCCGATGTCGCGGTAATAGACTTGGAACCGGTAAGGGAAGCACCGATCACGGCAGCCATGGCGCCGATTTCGTCTTCCATCTGAATGAATTTCCCTCCAATTTTGGGCAGTTCAACGGACAGAACTTCCGCAACTTCCGTAGAGGGGGTGATGGGGTAGCCAGCAAAAAATTTGACGCCGGCATAAACTGCACCGTGCGCACACGCTTCGTTCCCCTGGAGAAGAGCAACTTTCTTAGCCACGTTATCCTTCCTCCTGTAACGGTTTAGGCGATTTTCTCGACCTTGATGGCAAAATCAGGGCAGCGCAATTCGCACTGCATACAAGCGATGCAAGCTTCAGGCTTGGCCGCTTTGACCGTAAAAAGATCCATTTCGAGGACCTGGGTGGGGCAGAACTCTACGCAGATGTTGCACCCCTTGCAGTACCTCTCAATGATTTCCACTTTTCCTTTGGCGCTCATTCCCTGTCGTCTCCTTTTTTATGATAACCGTCCGAATAAGGTTTTCCCAAAACGGCGGAATGTTACCATAAGCAGTTCGATCAAGCCAGATTTTTTTGTATACGAATACCAATATCCAAATTTATTTTCGGAAGACTCGCAAAATCATGCCCAAAATCATGCCGAATAGCAGGAAATCTCAATAGCCAGAAATCAAAATGGCTACGAAGGCAAAAAGGAAATCGGCAAAATCCAGGAATATCAATCCGGAGGGGGCCTTCCTTGAAAGGAATATTTCCTCAATACTTAAAAAAAGAAAATAAGGGCAATGTCGCCATTGCCCTTTTAATGGTCATGACATTGGATAGGTATCAAAAAGCCTACATTTTCATACTTCCAACAAGCTCTTTAACGGCATTGACTGAATTGTCGAACATCGCCTGCTCTTCACCATTGAGCTTGAACTCGATGATTTTTTCAACGCCGTTAGCGCCGAGGATGCAGGGGACGCCCACATAGTAGTTGTCAACGCCATACTCGCCCTTGAGCAGGGCGCAGGTGGGCAGCACGCGCTTCTGATCTTTCAGAATAGACTCGGCCATGGCGATGGCAGAAGAAGCAGGACTGTAGAAAGCGCTGCCGGTCTTAAGCAGGGCAACAACCTCGCCACCAGCTTTCTTGGTACGCTCAACCAGGCCATCCATGACTTCCTGGGCTTTAGCGGCGCTGCCGTACTTCTGCTCGAGAAGTTCCATCACCGGAATGCCCTTGACGCTGGCATAACGGACAAGAGGGACCATGGTGTCGCCATGACCACCCAAAGTCATTGCGGTCACGTCCTTGACGGATACGCCCAGCTCCCAGGCGATAAAACTTTCGAAACGTGCAGAGTCGAGAACCCCGGCCTGCCCCATAACACGCTCGGAGGGGAAACCGGTAATCTTCTGGCACAACGTGACCATGGCGTCGAGAGGATTGGAAATGATAATGACGAAGGAGTTCGGGGCATACTGCTTGATACCCTCGGCCACCTGGGTCATGATTTTGGAATTGACCTCGATCAGATCATCGCGGCTCATACCGGGCTTACGCGGCAGGCCGGCGGTCACGATCACCACGTCGGAACCTTCAATGTCCTTGTAATCGTTGGTCCCCTTGAGTTCAACATCGAACCCGTCGACAGGAGAAGCCTCGGCAAGGTCAAGCATCTTGCCCTGCGGCAGGCCTTCGACGATATCGAACATGACGACGTCGCCCAACTCCCGCTGGGCTGCAAGCTGAGCAAGTACGCCACCGATTTGACCACCACCGATCAATGCAATTCTGGGTCTCGCCATTCTCTCTCTCCTTTACACGTGAAATTACGCCTTCCTCCAAATGGAAGGCATGGATATAACAACGTTTCCACCAAAGAAGCTGGAGCGCATACTGCGTATACAGTATACAGAAAGCATTTCTCTGTCAAGAACTTTGCTTTGTAACAGATTTTTCAGGAAAATTTAGACAAAACACCCTTTTACCATTCAGACAAAAAAGCTGAAAAAAACAAAAACCCGCCTTATGGCGGGTTTTTGTTTTTTTCTTCCATATTTACATTGCATCTATGATGCTGTTCAGAGTCGGGCTGGGGCGCATTGCTTTGACAGCCAAAACCGGGTCCGGACGGTAGTAACCGCCAATATCAACCGGCTGCCCTTGTGCGTCAAGCAACTCCTGAGCAATTTTTTCTTTATTCTCTTCGAGCTGCTTGGCCACCTTGCCAAAACGCTCTTTCAGCTCTGCGTCCTTATCCTGTGCCGCAAGAGCTTTTGCCCAATAAAGGGTCAGGTAGAATGTGCTGCCGCGATTATCGATCTCGTTGACCTTGCGCGAAGGCAGATGACCATTTTCAAGATATTGACCAACGGCCTCATCAAGAGTTTCGGCCAGAATTTTGGCTTTCGCACTCTTGTTCTTTTCTGCAATCATTTCCAGAGAGGGCACCAGAGCACAGTACTCCCCCAGGGAGTCCCACCGCAGATGACCTTCTTTGAGGAACTGCTGCACATGTTTGGGCGCGGAACCACCGGCTCCCGTTTCAAACAATCCGCCACCGGCCAGCAAAGGCACGATGGAGAGCATACGGGCACTTGTTCCAAGTTCAAGGATGGGGAACAGGTCGGTCAGATAATCGCGAAGAACGTTTCCGGTCACCGAGATCGTGTCAAGCCCTTTGCGCGAACGCTCGCAACTGAACTTCATGGCATCGACCGGCTTCATGATGCGGATATCAAGCCCGCTGGTGTCATGATCCTTAAGGTAAGTGTTGACCTTCTTAATCATTTCCCGGTCATGCGCACGGTTGTCGTCGAGCCAGAAAATGGCGGGAGCACCGGACTCGCGGGCACGCTCAACAGCCAGACGCACCCAGTCTTTGATGGGAATATCTTTTGCCTGGCAGGCGCGGAAAACGTCGCCGGGCTCAACCTTCTGCTCAAGCAGTGTGGCCCCTGACGCATCGACAATGCGAAAGGTCCCTTTGGCCGGGGCGGTGAAAGTCTTATCATGGGAACCGTACTCTTCGGCTTTCTGCGCCATCAGCCCGACGTTGGACACGCTGCCCATGGTCGCCGGGTCAAACTGGCCGTTTTTCTGACAGTCTTCGATCATGGCCTGATATATGGTCGCATAACAGCGGTCAGGGATCATGGCGACGGTATCCTGCAGTTCATCTTCGGTATTCCACATGCGACCGCCGTCCCGCACCACGTTAGGCATGGAAGCGTCGACGATGATGTCGTTGGGAACATGGAGGTTGGTGATCCCGCGACGGGAATCGACCATGGCGAGAGCCGGGCCGCTCTTGTAGCAGGCGTTGATGTCAGCTTCAATCTGAGCTTTCTTGTCTGCCGGGAGACGATCGAGCTTTTCCAGAATATCGGCAAGACCGTAATTGGGGCTGGCACCGATTTCCTTGAGTTCAGCCGCATACTTGTCAAGAGCATCCTTGAAATAGACCTTGACGCAATGCCCGAAGAGAATGGGGTCGGAGACCTTCATCATGGTCGCCTTGAGGTGCAGAGACAGCAGGACGCCCTTCTGCTTGGCCTCATCCATGGTCCTGGCGTAAAACTTCTGCAGTTCCGCAACGTCCATGTGGGTCGAATCAAGGACTTCGCCTGCCTGCAGAGGAAGTTTCTCTTTCATGACGGTCACGCTGCCGTCTTCGGCGACGAATTCGATTTTGGTATCGGTCGCCTTATCCAGAGTAATGGATGTTTCATTGTCGTAGAAATCGCCCTTGTCCATATGCGCCACGCGGCACTGGGAAACTTCAGGCCAGGGCTTCATCATTTTGTGAGGATTTTTCTGAGCGAACTTCTTGACCGCCGCGGCCGGCCGCCGATCGGAATTTCCTTCGCGCAGGACCGGGTTGACGGCGCTGCCGAGGACTTTGCCGAAACGCTCCTGCAGCTTTTTTTCCTCATCATTCTGGGGCTCTTCAGGGTAGACGGGGAGGTCATACCCTTTGGACCGCAGCTCCTTGAGCGCCGCCTGCAGCTGAGGGATGGACGCGCTGATATTGGGCAGCTTGATGATGTTGGCTTCAGGCTTTTTCACCAATTTACCCAATTCGGCGAGATAATCGGGGATTTTCTGCTCATCTTTGAGTTTGTCGGGAAAGTTGGCAATGATGCGTCCCGACAGAGAGATGTCGCGGGTTTCAACTTCAATTCCAGTCCCCTTGGTGAAGGCCCGGAGGACGGGAAGCAGCGCATAGGTTGCCAGCGCAGGCGCTTCGTCAATTTCTGTCCAGGTAATTTTTGATGCCATGTCGTCTCTCTCCTTGGTTGGTATGCCAATGTTGCAAGTACCGCAAGAGGCTTGACGGCGGGCCGACCGACCCGCGCCCCCTTTGAAATTCAGGCGAAAAAACCGATTGCCTTAACCACCTGCAAAGCGGGAACCTTCGCGCCCGGATAAGAACCAATCCGGTCGGCCGCGAGACAAGAGTCATCCCTCCCCCGCATGAACGAATCGACCCTCCGGGACCAAAACGTGTATACAGTATACAAACCCCAATATACTGTCAAGGAAAATCCATGCCGGTAGAAGGCATACAGGACCTCTGCTTTAGCCAACCACCAGAACCAAGGCGCACCCTGCAGCCGACACTATGAAAGGGGGAGGAAAAGACCTTCTGCCCACCCCCTCCGGGGCACTTCGAGAGGCTGCAAAATCAGAAGTTCACTTGTTCGAGGACTGTGGCAGCAGCTGCCCGATGGGGAAAATTTCAGACTGGCGAGCCTGCTCACGGGCCTCTTCAAGTTCCGCTTCGGTCATATTCCTCGGCACCTCCAGGGTTTGCCCTTCATAGACGCGCCGCGGGTCCTTGATCTGATCACGATTTGCGCGATACAAAACGGGCCACAGCAAGGGATCGCCATAGACTTCCGGGCGGATAGAGATCAACCAGAGAGTATCGCCCTCCTGAACATCATAGCGGGAGACCTTTTCAGGTTCCGGTTCCGGCGGCGGCTCAGGTGCAGGCCTGGTTTCAGGTGCACGAGCCTTTTGAGCGGATTTGGGGGGGGCGGGAGAGGTGGCAGCTTTTTCCTGGCTGGCCTCAAGCTGTCTGCGGCGCTCAGCCTCTTCCCGTGCTTTGAGTTCCTTCTCCAACCGATCCTGCTCTTCTTGAGCAGCCTGAATCGAAACACGCGCGAAATGGTCGGCAATCGCAAAAGCGGAACGCGCTTGCTCATATTCACCTGCGTTGAGAAGCGCCTCGCCTCTCTTCAACGCCTCATAGGCCTTCTGGTAATGCTGCGTCGCCAGATGATCGGCTCCCAATGAATACGCCCGGGCCACAATGCGCTGTGCCCCACCAAGCTCTTCACGGGGAGCAACGGCGCACCCCGACACAAGCCCCATTAAAGACACCGCTACAAGCAGGGAGCGGACAACTGAGCAGAACATATGTCTCTGCGGAGGCACTACCATCCGTGAAAGACTCCTGGCGGCTGTTTATCGGTCGCATTTTCAGATCTGGACAAAGGGTTCACTGGAGAAAAAGCGGGGGCGCCCCGATCCTTCGGAATCACCCCCGCGCTACAGACATCGGACCCCAAAATAGACTTATTTGGGGCGCACAACCGAACGGATGGACAACTCGCGCAACTGCTTTTCATCCACCGGACCCGGAGCTTCGGACATCATGCAGGTCGCTTTCTGTGTCTTCGGGAAAGCAATGACGTCGCGGATGGAGTCCGCGCCGGTGAGGATCATAACCAGGCGATCCAGACCGAAGGCGATGCCGCCATGGGGCGGAGCGCCGTACTGCAACGCTTCAAGAAGGAAGCCGAACTTCGTAGAGGCCTCCTCTTCACCGATCCCCATCAGGTCGAACATGCGACTCTGAACCGCGCTGTCGTGGATACGGATACTGCCGCCGCCGATCTCCGATCCGTTGAGAACCAGGTCGTAAGCTTTGGCGCGCGCCTTGCCGGGATCGCTCTCGAGCAGCGGGATATCCTCATCCATCGGCGCGGTGAAGGGGTGATGCACCGCCACATGGCGGCGCGCCTCCCCATCCCACTCCAGCAGGGGGAAATCCGTCACCCAGACGAATCGATAAGCCTGCTTGTCGATCAGGCCCAGCTTGTGGCCGAGATGCCCTCTCAGGCGACCGAGAGCCTCATTGGCGATCTGGAAAGAATCGGCGACGAAAACCAGCAGGTCTCCGGTTTCCGCCTTGAGAGCATCGTTGATGCTGCCGACTTCCGCTTCACTGAAAAATTTGGTGATCGGCGATTGCCAGCCGTCAGGGTTGACCTTGACCCAGGCCAGACCTTTAGCGCCATAAATTTTGACGAACTCCGTAAGGTCGTCAAGCTCCTTGCGGGACATGGAGGCCCCACCCTTGACATTCATGGCTTTGACGATTCCACCCCACTGCACGGCATCGGCAAAAACCTTGAAGCCGCTTTCACGCACCAGGTCGGAGATTTCAACCAGCTCCATGTCAAACCGCAGATCGGGATTATCTACCCCATACCGGGCAAGTGCTTCCGCATAGGTCATGCGGCCCATGGGCAGCGCAATTTCGGCGCCGATAGTTTCCTTGAAGATGCGGGCGATCATCTCCTCCATGACCCCCATGACATCTTCACGATCGGCGAAGCTCATCTCACAGTCAATCTGAGTGAATTCCGGCTGCCGGTCGGCGCGCAGGTCTTCATCGCGGAAGCATTTAACGATCTGCATATAGCGGTCAAAACCACTGACCATCAGAATCTGCTTGAAAAGCTGCGGTGACTGGGGCAGAGCATAGAACATCCCCTGGTTCACCCGGCTGGGGACCAGATAATCGCGCGCGCCCTCAGGAGTGCTTTTGGTCAGAAAAGGCGTTTCAACTTCCACGAATTCCTGAGATGCGAGATACTCGCGGGCAATCCGCGTCACCTGGTGGCGCAGAATCAGATTCTGCTGCAGCGCCGGACGCCGCAGGTCGAGATAACGATACTTCAGGCGGGTGTTTTCAGCGACATCACTGTATTCATCCAGCATAAAGGGAGGGGTCTTAGCGATATTGAGAACACGCAGCTCACGCACCTCAACTTCCACTTCGCCCGTTTTCATCTTCGGGTTGACCGTCCCCTCGGGACGAGGCGAAACCTGGCCGCGAACGGCGATGACATACTCGCTGCGAACCTTGTCCGCTTTGCTGTGAGCCTCGGGGTCACGATCCGGGTCAAGGGCGAGCTGTGCAACCCCCTCGCGGTCGCGCAGATCGATAAAAATCAACCCGCCGTGGTCACGGCGACGATGCACCCAACCCATTATACAGACGTCCTTACCGATATCCGCCGCAGTCAGCCGGCCGCAGTAGTGCGTTCTTTTCCAGTCGCCGAGAATGTCGTTCAAGAGTGTATCCTCCCTCGTAATGTCTGCTTGACTGTCGATTCGATCGACAGAACTATGAATTATACAAACGCCCGCCGAAAATCTCAAGCACAGGTAGCGTCAGTTTGCGGCAATGACCGGGGATGGCTCAAAGAACTCTTCGAGCCGCGCCAGTTCAATTTCCCGTTGAGAGCTGTCCGCCATATCGCGCAGCTGCGCGACACCGCGCGTCAGCTCATCCTCACCAAGAATCAGGACAAAGCGTGCTCCGAGTTTATCGGCGCGACGCATCTGCGCCTTGAGACTCTTGGCCTGGTACTCCATTTCAGCGCGGATTCCACGGCGCTGCAGCTGATGCATCCGGTTGAAGGCCTCACGGCGGGCTTTTTCGCCCAGCGCCGCAAGAAACACGTCAGGCTTTTTCGCTTCACAACGGCTGCCGTCCAGCAGGAGAAAAAGCCGCTCCACTCCCATTGCGAAACCGATCCCGGGCAACTCGGGCCCGCCCAGCTGCTTGACCAGCCCGTCGTAGCGGCCGCCTGCCGCCACAGCGTTCTGGGCCCCCAGCTGACCGGTCACCAGCTCGAAAGTCGTCTTGGTGTAGTAGTCGAGCCCGCGCACCATCCGCTTGTTGACAAAATAGGGCGTCCCCAATCCGTCAAGGTAGCCACGCACCGTACTGAAATGATCGTCACAGTCATTGCACAGGTAATCGAGCATGGCCGGTGCCTCGAGCGTTGCTTCGCGGCACCCGGCCACCTTGCAGTCGAGCACCCGCAGCGGGTTGGTCTGATAGCGCCGGCGGCAATCATCACACAGGCCATCGAGACGTTTCTGTAAAAAAGTGAGCAACTGTTCGCGATAATCCGGGCGACACACGGGGCACCCCAGGGAATTGAGCTGCAAATCAAGATCCCGCAACCCGATCTCATCCGCGAAATGATTCAGCATCGCCAGGGTCTGCGCATCGATGGAGGGGTCGTCAACGCCGACTGCCTCCACGCCGATCTGGTAAAACTGACGATAGCGCCCCTTCTGGGGCCGTTCGTGACGGAACATGGGGCCCAGGTAGAAAAGCTTGTTAAGCGGATCGCGGGCATAGAGTTTATGCTCGATCAAGGCTCGCATAACCGATGCCGTCCCTTCCGGCCGCAGAGTCAACGAATTGCCGCCCTTATCCTGAAAGGTATACATTTCCTTTTCAACGATATCCGTGGTTTCCCCGATGGAGCGGCAGAAAAGCTCGGTCCTTTCCACCACCGGCACACGGATTTCAGAAAACCCGTGCAGGGAAAATACCCGGCGCGCGGCTGCTTCCAGAAACTGCCAGGTTTCGACTTCCCCCGGCAGGATATCGTTCATTCCCTTGATGCCCGTAATACTCACGCTGTATCACCTCATTGAAATTATCCCGGCCGAGGCTGGGTCCGTGCCTTTTTTACCTTGTCAGGGCATGACCCGTCAATGCGTTATCCCGGATAAGTTGTATTTCTGCTGCAGGGCATCAGGGTTTGAGGGGGGAAAAGGAGAGAAGCCGCATGTTGGCGGACAGAGAGCGCTTTCAATTGGTGGGAACATCTCGGATACTGCGCACCACGTTGCGCTGTGTTTTGCCCCAGTACATGGCGCGGTCAGCCAGGTTGAGAAGATCGAGGCGTTCTTCAGCATCAGTGGGAAAAACCGCATAGCCGATAGTGGCAGTCAATCGCACTCCAATGCCGTCTTCCGCCATAAAACAATGATCGGCCAGAGTTCGACGAATCCTTTCCGCGACAACCTCGGCCCCTCGATCCTCCGTTTCTAACAAAAGTGCGGTGAATTCGTCGCCACCGTACCGAAAAAGAATATCCGCATCACGAACGCACTTCCTGAGCAGTTGCGCTGTTTCACGAAGAATCGCACTGCCCACAAGGTGTCCGAACCGATCATTGACCTCCTTGAAATAATCGAGATCGACGAACACCAGCGCAAATTCCAGCCCGTAGCGGCCGGAGCGGCTCAGCTCCTGATCGAGGGCCACCTGCAGATAGCGATGGTTGTAGAGCCCCGTCAGGTCATCGGTGTACATCAACTGCTGTGCCTGCTCGAAACGCCACGCACGGTCGAACCCGAGAGCGATCTGCTGCAAGAGAAAATCCATCTTTTCATTCGGCGAGAAGACTTCTTCGGTGCAAAAAACAAGGGCCCCGCGCAGGGACCCCTGAGCACGCAGAGGAAAAATCCACAATGTTTTATCTAGTCCGAATTGACGGGTCGTTTCCGCATCAAGACAAATGAGGCCCTCATTACGCGGGATGCAGGGAAAAAGGCGATCGACCCAGGTGCGCACCTCCTCGGCCGAGAATCCCACGAGTCCGTGCAACTCACTGTGCTCCGTCCCTTCACGCACCACCGCAAAACCACGTGTCGCCCCGACTTCACGCAAACAGAGATCGACAGCCTGCCCAAGAAAAAGGTCCCGATCAAAAATGCCGACGAGGGAATTTGTCTTCTGCAGCCAGGAAATCCGCCGGCTCAAGGCCGCATTTTCAGAGGTCAGCTTTTTTCTTTCCAGAACTCCATGAATCCGATGACGCAACTCTTCCTCGAAAAAAGGCTTGATCAGATAATCGGCAGCGCCGTATCCCAGCCCCTCCGCCGCGGATTCGCGCTCAGCAAACCCTGCTGTCAGCAAAACCTCCGGAGCCGGGTCAACAGATCGGCACTCATGCAGGAAGGGCCGGAGCCCCCCCTCGAGCGTACTCAGATCAGCCACAACCAGATCAACCCTTCCCGCCTTTATCCGGCCAAGCGCAACATGCCCCGATTCGGCTGATTCGACCGTAAACCCTTCAGGTTCCAGCAGATCGGAAAAAAGCTGCCGAAAAAAAAGTTCCCGGTCAATAAACAGAATAATCGGTGTATCCATAAAAAAACTCCGATTTTTAAAAAACCTGTAGAACCGTAGGGAAATCACAGCCTGAAAGAAAGAATAAAATCACAGGAACCAGCGACCTGCTTACGCCATATAAGAATATTTAATGCAAAAATTACACCTTAAATGGGTCGGAATTGGGTTCCTTCCCAGATCTCCACGCGCTGAGTTTGCCCATCGGTAGTCCAACGCAGAGTCCCCTGGGTATCGGTCCGCAACAAAGGGATGCCATCTTCCCGGAGAACCTCAAGGACTTCAGCGGCAGGCAACCGGTACACATTGTCGCGGCCGGCAGAGACAAAAACCATTCCAGGCTGCACGTAATCAATCAGTTTTGCCGGCAACGATCCGGCACTGCCATGATGGGGCATTTTCAACAAGCATACCGCTCCGGGAAAAGGGTACAACAAAAGTTGTTCAACACCGGCCCTTTCAAGGTCTCCGGTGAGCATGACTCCCGCTTCACCAAGCCCGGCATAGATCACCAGAGAGCGATCGTTTTCTTTTTTGAGATGAGAAGGGGGCTGAAAGATGCTCAGCGTGTACGGTGCAAAGCAATCGATGAATGTCCACCCTGGCTCAAAATGGCGGACCGGGATTCTGCGTCGATCCAGCACGGTTCCAAGCATAGAGGCCGACAAGTCTGTGCTGGGCGTGGTCCAGAATTGATCGACTTCAAAATTTTCAAGGATAAAGGCCAGCCCTTTGCGATGGTCGGGATGATCGTGGGTCAGCACCACAGCGTCAAGGCGACGGACACCGACATATCCAAGTGCCGGCGCCACCAGCCTCTCGCCCACATCGAACATATCGCTGTAAAGCCCTCCACCGTCAACCAGAATGTGGTGCCTGTTTCCGAGCGACAACAGCGTCGCATCGCCCTGACCGACGCTGACCGCCGTCACCGTGAGAACACGCGCATCAACAGAAGGAGACAGACACCATAGAAAACCTCCCATGCAGAGCCCAATCACAGCAATTCGTCCCGTCCATGCATAACGCGAGCGCAAAGGCAGCATAAGCATGAGCACAGCCAGAGCAAGGCACCAGATCTGCCAGGGAGAGAAAAACAGGCGCCATCCGGCCAAGAGCGGCCAGTTGATCATCCAGTCGACCATATTCTGAACCATGCCGACCAGAAAATGCACAATGGACAGCAGCCACTGCGAGGCGGTCGGCCACAACGGCAAAAATGCCACCGCAACCAGCCCGAGGGGCAAAGCCAGCAGTGCAATAACGGGAACGGCGATGAAATTGGTCAACAGTCCTGCGGGAGCGAGAAGGTGAAAATGGGCCAGAACCAGCGGCAGAGTGGCAAGAGAGGCGACCAGGGTAGTCACTCCCAACAGACAGAACCAACGAAGACAACGGGGGTAACCCCGGCAGAAGCTGGACCAGCGACCGACACAGGCAACAATGGCGGTCACTGCTGCGAAGGAGAGTTGAAAGGACACATCGAAAATCAGCAGCGGTTGGGCCAGAAGAAAAATAAAAGCAACGGCCCAGACCAGATTCAAAGGGCGGGTTCGCCAGCCGCTCAACCAGAGCAGGACACCCACGAAAGCCATAAAAAAAGCCCGCAAAGTCGGCAGGGCGCCACCGGTTACCATGACATAGAAGAGCAGCAGCGGAATCAAAGCGAGAGGAAGATAGCGGCGTGGAGGAAAATACAGCAGCAGGCGCTCACTGCGACGCCACCCCAGCAAAAGGAGATGATAACCGTAACCCGCCACTAAGCCAAGATGAAGGCCGGAGATGGAGAATAAATGGGAAATACCGCCACGGGCCAGAGTTTCTCGCTGCTCAGGCAGCAAGCGGCTCTTGTCGCCGACCAGCAGCGCCGCCGTCAGAGCAGAGCGCGCATCGTCCTGTCGAAAAATCCTGGACGTCAGTTTGAAGCGCAGGCGCCTGAAAAAATCCGGAGAGTACCAGGGCACGGCCTGCGGCGCCACCGCCATTTCATGAAGGCTTTTCAGATACCCTGTCACATGGATGTTGCGCGTACAGAGGTAACGGGGATAATTGAACTCGCCCGGTGACCCGAAAAGGGTCGGGTGACGCAGGCGAGTGCGCAGCCAGACGAGGTCGCCGGGGAGGATCTCTCTTTCATCCTCATGAGATTCTCCGAAAAACAATTGCATGCGTCCGTGCACACCCTGGCGCACTCCCTCAGGTCCCAGGGACAGGATTTCGAGGTCGATGCGGCCCCGCCCATCGGGGTAACGGGCCATGTCAAGTATTCTGCCATGAAGGCTTGCGACCTCCTCATCTACATGGTGAACGAGATGGGAAGGATCAACGGGCGGGGAAATGGAAAGGGAATAGAAAAGAAGCCCTGAAACAAAGAAAAAAATCCCGGCGGAGGCTGGGAAAAGCCAGGGTCTGTTGCGCATTGCCCATGCCACGACCGCCAGAATACCGATCAAACCGAGGTGAACGGTTTCCAGCGGCAGATACGGCATCAGGCACAAGCCGGCCGCGTAGGACAGAAACCAGGGAAGAACACCCATGGGAACGTTCAGCGCGACGCACCGACGGCCGCCAGCAAAGAAAGCAGGGGATCGATCTCACCTGCGGCCGGCTCCCCGTCTATCGCAGACATCCCTACCAGGCGGGCATAGTCGGAAGAATCGGAATGCAGAGCATGCAATAACAGCTTATCAATCCCGCTTCCAGGCGAAAGCTCGATGTCGGCATAATGACCGCCACGTTCAAGATAAACAGTGCCGACCTCTTTCTCGGCCAGGAAAGAATCAAACAGAAGGCTCCATGAACGCCCCCCGTCAAAATCCAGAGTTGCGGGTCCAACCCCCGCTCCCGTCACAGCGATACGATATACCCCGTCCCGCTCAACACGAATATGCAGTCGCACCCGAGCGGGCGTCGTCCCGGCCCGCAGCCAGGCACCCTCACTGGGCACCCCCAGATAGCGGCTGGTTTCAATTTGAGCACCGCCGGGGGAAGATGAGTCCTCAGCTTCAACACTGATCTTTTGCGGCATGGGCGGCAGGCAGTTTTCAGCGTCCAGAAGGCGAACAGCCGTCACCGCCAGGACCGACCGGCTCAAAGGCGCTTGCGGTCGCCAGCCGTCCAGAGGCTCGATCTTCGGCAGCGGCGGCGCCTTTAACTCCAGGTAATCAATGGCAGCGTTGGGGGGGAGAACGACAACAATTTTCTGGGGCCCGGCTTCAAGGGGAAAAGTTCCCAGAGGCACCGTTTCGAATCGATTGCCGGCAGAAACCTCCACCTCCCGTCCTCCGACGCGGATACGGTGGCCGGACAGACGCAAGGAGGCAGTGATGTGATAGTTTCCGTCACGGGGAAGAAGAAACTGCAGGTGCGCGCGCGTTTCCGTGGCGATTCCAGCCAACCAGCCTTCCCCGCTGAAAGGACCGAAGTTCTCAAAGGTCTTGACAGCGACCAGGTCCTCCGGCTGATGAGCCTTTTCAGCTTCAACACGGAGAACCCGCTCTCCGGAGAGAATTTCCTGATAATGACGATCCTGCGGCTCATCGGGCAAACCGAAAGACCACCCCAGGGCATCAACCAGGGACATCATCCAGTCGCGCTGGGTCAGGGCCTGCGCCGACGGCTCCGGCGCAACCAAACAGACAAAACCCAGCAAGACCAAAATCGAAACGACGCGCTGCTCTACCCTCATAAACTTCTTCCCTCCCGTCACCCATTCACCGCATAACTTCTGGAGGATATAGCATAAATCTTTCCGGTTTGAAATGCCGCCGTTTTCAAACCGCTTCTTTTTCAGATGCGGGTCCCGTCTTGATAAAAAAAATGCCGAGTTCGAAAACCCGGCATTCGCGGACCGCATCAGGAGGGCATAACGTCCATTCAACCGAATCGAAAGCTATTCCAGAACCACCAGCAGGTCATCCTGCTGAACGGTATCACCTTCCTTGAAGAACACATCGACGACCTTGCCGTCCTGTCTGGCCTTGACGTTAGTTTCCATCTTCATCGCCTCGGTGGTCAACACAGTATCCCCCGCCTTGACCTCGTCCCCCGCTTTGACAAGCAGTTTGAATACTTTGCCCGGCATAGGTGCACCGACATGCCGGGTATTGCCGCGCTCCGCCTTCTGGTGCGCGCTCTCATCGCTGGCAACGGAAAGATCCTGCACCGTCACCTGGCGGGGCTCGCCATTGAGTTCAAAGTAGATATTGCGCGAGCCGTCCTTCTGCAGTCCACCGACAGCATTGAGCCGTACGATCAGCGTCTTGCCCGGCTCGATATCGATGTTCAGTTCGTCGCCGATCTCAAGGCCGTAGAAAAACACCGGCGTCGGCAGAACCGAGGTATCGCCGAAGTCCTGCCTATGGGCATCGAACTCTTCCCACACCCCGGGGTAGAGGGCGGCAGAGAGAACATCGCGGTCCTTGACGGAATGACCGACCTTGGCTTCCAGTTCGTCTTTGCGGGCCTCGAAGTCAACCGGCTCAAGAAGCTCACCAGGGCGACAGGTCAGTGGCTTCTCGTCCTTGAGGATGATCTTCTGCAGGTCTTTGGGAAAGCCCCCCACCGGCTGACCGATCATCCCCTTGAAAAAGTCCACCACCCCCTGGGGGAAAGTCAGTTCGTCGCCCCGCTCATAGACATCCTTGGGTTCGAGATTGTTCTGCACCATGAACATGGCCATGTCGCCGACGATCTTGGACGAGGGAGTGACCTTGATCACATCACCGAACATGTCGTTGACCTTGCGGTACATCAGCTTGCACTCTTCCCAGCGATGCCCAAGCCCCAGCCCTTCGACCTGAGGCTTGTAGTTGCTGTACTGTCCGCCGGGAATTTCGTGAAAATAGACCTGTGCGGTGCCGCTGCGCAGTTCGGACTCGAAGGGTGCGTAATAGGTGCGCACCGTCTCCCAGTAATTGGCCAGCAGCTGCAGGCCGTCCTGGTCGAGTTTCGGATCCCAGATGGTGCCTTCCAGAGCCGCCAGCAACGCATTCATGTTGGGCTGCGCCGTCAGTCCGGAAACTGAAGAGAGCGCGGTATCGACGATATCAACGCCCGCCTGGGCCGCCACCAGCAGCATGGCGCCGCCATTGCTGGAGGTATCGTGGGTATGCAGGTGGATGGGAATGCCGATCTCCTGCTTAAGCGCCTTGATCAGCTTTTCGGCGGCAAAGGGCTTGAGCAGTCCGGCCATGTCCTTGATGCCAAGGACGTGGGCGCCCATCTTTTCAAGCTCTTTGGCCAGATCGACGTAATATTTGAGGGGATACTTGTCCCGCTTGGGATCAAGAATGTCGCCGGTGTAGCACATCGCCGCCTCACACACGGCCCCATTCTCCCGGACGGCATCCATGGCGACGCGCATTCCTTTGGGCCAGTTGAGAGAATCGAACACGCGGAAAACGTCGATCCCCCCGCGGGCCGCCTCGGCGACGAAATTCTGGACCACATTGTCCGGATAATTGGTGTAGCCGACAGCATTGGAACCCCGCAGCAGCATCTGAAAGAGGACATTGGGGATCTTATCACGCAGGCGGTCAAGCCGCTCCCAGGGGTCTTCCTTCAGAAAACGCATGGACACGTCGAATGTCGCGCCACCCCACATCTCCAGCGAGAACAGCCCGCCGCCAAACACACTGGTCGCTTCGGCGATGCGGTCGAGATCGAAGGTACGGAAGCGGGTCGCCATCAGTGACTGGTGAGCGTCGCGCATGGTGGTATCGGTCAGCAGGAGTTTTTTCTCCTTCATGACCCACCGGGCCAAGCCCTCGGGACCTTTTTCCCGCAGGATATCGCGAGTTCCGCGCGGCCGCGGCGTATCGTAATGCATTTCCGGAGCTTCGGCTTCGCGCAGGTCGCGGAATCGCAGCGCCCTCTCCTCCGTAATCCCGGGATACCCATTGACCACGGTGTGGCCGATGAAACGCAGCAATTTATTGGCGCGGTCTTTCTTGACTCGAATCTGGAACAATTCGGGATGGCTGTCGATAAAAGAGGTGTCGCACCTGCCCTCGAGGAAAAGCGGATGCGTAATCACGTTTTCGAGGAAGCCGATGTTGGTCTTGACACCACGGATGCGAAACTCCTGCAGGGCGCGATCCATGGTACGCGCCGCATCGGGAAAAGAGCGGCCGAATGCGGTTATCTTGGTCAACATGGAATCGTAATGAGGCGTAATCTGGGCCCCCGCATAACCCTGTCCGGCATCAAGGCGAACACCGAAACCAGCCGCCGTCCGGTAGACCTTGATGGTTCCGAAATCCGGGGCGAAACCGTTCTGGGGGTCTTCGGTCGTCACCCGGCACTGGATCGCGTAACCGCGCAGTTCGATATCTTCCTGGTTTGCGATTCCGATTTCGGGATCGGTCAGCTTGTAGCCCTGCGCCACCTGAATCTGCATCTGCACCAGGTTGCGGGCGGTCACCATTTCCGTGACGGTATGTTCCACCTGGATGCGGGGATTGGTCTCAATGAAATAGAAATCGCCATTCTGGTCGAGCAGGAACTCCACGGTTCCTGCATTGACGTAATTGACCGCCTGAGCAATTTTCATCGCTGAATCGCAGATGGCCCGACGGGTTTTTTCATCCAGCCCCAAGGAGGGCGCAATTTCAATCACCTTCTGGTGGCGACGCTGAATGGAGCAGTCTCTCTCAAAGAAATGGAAGATGTTGCCGTGCTTGTCGCCAAGAATCTGCACTTCGATGTGCTTAGGCCTTTCAATGTATTTTTCAAGAAAAACCGAAGGGTTTCCGAATGCGGCCTTGGCTTCGGAGGCCGCGGACTTGAGCCCTTCGAGCAGTTCCTTCTGGTTGCGGGCCACGCGCATGCCCCGCCCGCCGCCGCCGGCCGCCGCCTTGACCATGATGGGGTAGCCCGACTCTTTGGCAAAAATCAGAGCCTCTTCCTCTGTCGTCACCGGGTCTTCGGTGCCCGGAACGACAGGGACACCGGCCTCGAGGGCCACGCGACGCGCGGAGACCTTGTCCCCCAGGCGCCGTTGAATCTCGGGCGTCGGACCGATAAAGGCAATGCCGGCCCGTTCACAGGCTTCGGCAAACTCGGCGTTTTCAGACAGAAAGCCATAGCCGGGATGGATCGCATCAACTTCCTTTTTGCGCGCCAGGTCTATGATCTCGTCAATGAAAAGATAGGCATCGATCGGCCCCTTCCCCTTGCCGATCAGATAGGCCTCATCCGCTTTATAGCGGTGCAGCGAGATCTTGTCTTCTTCAGAATAAATTGCGACGGTCTTGATCCCCAACTCCGTGCAGGCACGGAAGATCCGGATTGCAATCTCGCCCCGATTGGCGGCCATAATTTTCTTGAACTTTTTTACTGCCATTAAACCTCCTCCAGCTGGCTTCCCCACCAGCAATGGTTTCAAGTTGACCCCAAAAGTCAAAAACCATTTTTGTTTTTAGCAATACTTAAATTTTACAGTAATTTTAAAAGGTTAGGTCGTGCAATACAGGAAATGCAATCTAATCAAAGCCTTTTTTCGGTGTCAAGGTAAAATATTGTTTTAACTCACAAACTATTGAAATTACAGTCGAAAAAATTCTCGTCTTCGCACCATTTCCCACATATCGCACCGCTTCGCCCATACCTGAAAAAGGGCGGATCCTGAAGACCCGCCCTTTTTCGATGTGCCACAAGTTCTGATGCTTTCGCAAAAAAGCATCATTGTCGCTGGCTAAGTAAAAAGCGCCAAATGCAAGGCGCGCGCTTGTCGAGCAATGAGGCGTACTTACGTACGTCGAAGCAGCGAGAGCAATTGCAGCAACGCAGCAGTCGGTGAGTTTTTGCGACGCCATCAAGTTCTGTTGTCTGAAGATTCTGCCGGTCAGGTAGAGAGGTCTGCCTTCTCTTTTTCGGCACCCGACCGCTGGAGAAACGGCGTGAGCAGATCCATGGGCAGCGGGAAAATAATCGTCGAATTTTTCTCCGCCGAGACTTCGGTGAGAGTCTGCAGAAATCTCAGCTGCAGCGCCCCTCTTTCGGTAGAGATAATATGCGCTGCATCGGCCAGTTTCTTTGCCGCCTGAAATTCCCCCTCGGCGTGAATAACCTTGGAGCGCCGCTCCCGTTCCGCCTCCGCCTGACGCGCCATGGCACGCTGCATCTCGACGGGCAGGTCGACATGCTTGATCTCGACATTGCTGATCTTGACCCCCCAGGGATCGGTCTGACGGTCGAGAATTTCCTGTAGGTGCAGGTTGATGCGATCGCGTTGAGCCAGCAGCTCATCGAGTTCAGACTGGCCAAGAACACTTCGCAGGGAAGTCTGCGCCAGCTGACTGGTGGCGTAAAGATAGTTTTCAATTTCGATCAGCGCCTTGTCGGGGCTGATGACGCGAAAGTAAAGCACCGCGTTGACCTTAATGGAGACATTATCCTTGGTGATCACGTCCTGCGGCGGAACATCCATCGCTACGGTGCGCAGACTGACTTTGACCATGCGATCAATCCCAGGGATGATAAAGCGCAGTCCCGGTCCTTTCACTCCCGAAAAACGGCCGAGGCGAAAAACCACGCCGCGCTCATACTCGACCAGGACCCGCACCGCACTGGCAATCAATGCCACCAGCAGCGCGAAAACGACGATCCAGAAAACACTGATGGGCAAACCCATGGTCATCAACCTCCACCTGAAAAAGAAAGTATCGTTTCACCACGAAGTAAACAGTGATGGCGTCGCAAAAACTCACCAACTGCTGCGTTGCTGCAATTGCTCTCGCTGCTTCGACGTACGTAAGTACGCCTCATTGCTCGACAATCGCGCGCCTTGCATTTGGCGCTTTTTGCTTGGCCATCGACATTAATGCTTTTTTGCGAAAGCATCAAACAGTGACGCAAAAAATATCTTCTATTTGGAACCCGACTCCACGCGGCGCACATGCAGGCGCATGTGGTCCAGCAACCCCACAACCTCAACAGGGTCTCCTTCCCCGACCGCCTCATCTGCTACCGCGTTCCAGTATTCACCATGCACGAAAATCCGCCCCTCGGGCGAGAGCGCCGTCACTGCGGTGCCCTGTTCACCAACAATGCCTTCGCGTCCCGAAACGGCCCGGGACATCTGAGTGCGGGCAACAAAATAGACGATCAGAACAAAGAAGCTGGTGCTGACTGCAATAGTCGCCACGATGACCGCACGTGATATCTGCAGATAAGGCTGTGCGGAATCGATCAGCATGAGAGATCCCAGCGCCATGGCCAGAATGCCGCCCACAGTCAACATGCCGTAGGACTGTACTTTTATTTCCAGGATAAACAGAATCAGTGCCGCAACGATCAACAGCACCCCGACGTAATTGACCGGCAGCATCTGCAGACCGAAGAAAGCCAACAGCAACGCCACGGCACCAATGGCGCCAGGCAGGATCACACCGGGCTGGGACAGTTCGAGAAATATTCCGAGAAATCCCAGCATCAACAGCATATAGGCCACGTTGGGATTGCTGATGGTGGTGAGAATCTTCTGCCGCCAGTTCATCTCGATCCGTTCAAGAACGGCATCGGTGGCGCTGAAATGCAGTTCTTCTCCGCCCCGGGAGTAAACACGCCCCTCGAGTCCGCTCAACAACTCCTGTTCGTTTTCGGCAATAAGGTCGACAACTTCCAGCTCAAGGGCTTCATGGGCCGGGGTGGAAATACCCTCGGCCACGATTTTCTCGGCCCAGTCCTGGTTGCGGCCGCGTTGTTCCGCCAGACTTCGCGCATAGGCAACCGCGTCGTTGGTCACCTTTTTCATCATGGCCTCACCCTGCCCGCCACCGCCGGTGGAAGGGGTCAGCGAAACCGGCGTGGCCGCGCCAAGATTGGTTCCGGGCGCCATGGCCGCGAAATCTGCCGCCAGCGTAATCAATGCGCCGGCGGAAGCCGCCCGCGCACCATGGGGATAAACATAGACAATCACGGGAATGCGCGAACCGAGCATGGCCTGAATGATCTGGCGCATGGAGGTGTCCAGTCCACCGGGCGTATCAAGCTCCAGCAGAACCGCACGCCGCTCCAGGCGGTTGGCGCGCTCAATCTCGTCCTGAACAAAGCCGGCCACTACCGGATTGATCACATCGGCGACCGGCAATACGGAGATGGTGTCCGCTTCGCGGCAATGGACAGCTGAAGGCACCAGGCAGTAAATCACCAGGCACATCAGGCTGAAAAGAAATGTAAACCGTTGAAATCGCGCCATGCAAAAAGATTAGCCGATGGCCGAAGCTTGTCAATATCCCGCCGCTCGGCGCGACGGGGAATGAAATGAGAAAGGTCCAACTCTCATCTCCGCGAAATTGTTGCGCGCGATCCAGCCGTCATGGTATGGATAACTAATCGTCAATTTTGTGACGGAGATGTGGCAATGAGACATTGGAGGTGAGGATACGGCATGAAATCCAGCACACAAATCCTCGTGATCGACGATGAAGCACACAATCGGCAGGCGCTCACTCTGCTGCTGTCTCATTCGGGCTATCAGGTTCAATCGGCCGTCACCGGCGAAGAAGCCCTTGAGATCATGGAGAAAAGCCCCTTTGAAATCATCATCACCGACCTGTTTCTGCCCGGCGTGAGCGGCATCGACATCCTGAAACGCGTCAAGGAAGACAGCCCCTACACCAGCGTCATTCTGATCACCGGCAACGCCTCGGCGGAAACTGCAGTTGAAGCCATGAAAGAAGGGGCGTTCGACTATATTACCAAACCCTTCAACTTTGAAAAACTCAAGGTCATCGTTGCCAAGGCGGTAGAGAAAAGCCGCCTCGTGGCCGAAAACCTCTATTTGCGTCAGCAGCTCAGAGGCAAATACAAATTCGACAATATCATCGGCAACAGCCTGCCGATGCAACAGGTTTTCTCGCGGCTTGAGCGCATCGTCAACACTGAGTCAACCATTCTCATCCTGGGAGAATCGGGCACCGGCAAAGAACTGGTTGCCAAAGCGATCCATTACAACAGCCCCCGCAAAGACAAACCATTCGTAGCGATAAACTGCGGCGCAATCCCCGCCGACCTGCTGGAGAGCGAACTGTTCGGCCATGCCAAGGGGGCATTTACAGGCGCCGTTTCGGAAAAAGCCGGCAAATTCGAAGCGGCTGACAAAGGAACGATCTTTCTGGATGAAATCGGTACCATGCCGATGCACCTGCAGATGAAACTGCTGCGGGTCCTTCAGGAGCAGGAAATCGAACGCATCGGAACGACCCGCAAGGTCAAACTCAACGTGCGGGTCGTTTCCGCAACCAACGCGGACTTGGAGGATCAGGTCAAAAAGGGCCAGTTTCGCGAAGACCTTTACTATCGACTCAACGTGATCCCGATCCAGCTTCCTCCGCTCAGAGAACGACGTGAAGACATCGCTCTCCTTGCGCGCAATTTTCTGCAGAAATTCTGTCAGGAGATGGATCGCTCGCTGATGTCGATCTCCCCCGCGGCCATGACGGCGCTGGAGAATTACGCCTGGCCGGGCAATGTGCGCGAGCTGGAAAACCTCATAGAGCGTACGGTAGCCCTCACAGACAACGAGATCATCGAACCGCAGGACCTGCCCCCCTATATCGGCGAGGCCAGCGACGCCGACCCGGCGTTGGCCAGCGCGCCACGCATCACGGAGTCCGGCGTCAATATGCCGAAAATCATCGGCAACATTGAACGCACCATGATCCAGCAAGCGCTCGAGCTGAGCAATGGCGTCAAAGCGCGCGCCGCGAACCTGCTCAGCATCAATCGCACAACGCTGGTGGAAAAAATAAAACGCTTGAAAATTGACGCCTGACAACCACATATCTGCGGCAACAGCTTCGCTGCCACATCTGTGCGTCCCCGCGTCTCAGGAGTCCATCCTCGAAAAGATCGCAAGTCACTTATGAATCGTTTTTTTGTTCATGCAAAAACGAAAATATTATGATTTGCAAAGGTCGTTTTCATGGTGTAACAGGTTTTAATATCAACCGGTCACATCGTGGGAAAGACGGGAGAGACCATGGAATTTTCCGAGCAGGACAACCAGGCCTTCTTTGAAGAATTAAGTCAGCTCTATTTTCAGGACCCGGAACAGTTTGAACAAAGACGCAAGGCTCTCATCGAAGAAACCATTCAGACCTTTCCGGAGGATTTACAAAAACGTGCGCAGGGACTTCAGTTCACGATTGAAGCACGACTGCAGGCGTATCATGACCCGATCATGCGCATGAACAAGATGGTCGAAATCTTCTGGGAGCATTTCGCCAATTTTCAGGAAGTCGTCAACAACCCGGAAAAAGTCATGCGGGAACGCCAGGATGCGAGGCGGGAAGCGACCATTCTCCCCTTCCAGCGCCCCGGGCATTAAGCAGCCCCTTCAGCCCCGCAGCTCGCGCAGGCGGTGCAGGACCTGCTTCATGTCCTCCCAGACCTCGCGTTTCATCGCTGGGCTCCGCAGCAGATAGGCGGGGTGAAAAGTCGGCATCAGGGCAATGCCTTCATATTCCCGCCAATGACCGCGCAGCCGGCTGATGGGTGCGGAATCACGCAGCAGAGTCTGCACGGCGAAACGGCCCAGGGCCACAATAACGCGAGGGTTGATCGCAGCCAATTGGCGCCGGAGATAGGGTTCGCAGTGCTCAATTTCTTCCGGGAGAGGATCACGGTTTCCTGGTGGGCGGCACTTGACGACATTGCAGATATAGACCTGATCGCGCCTCAAACCCATGGCAAACAGAATACGGTCCAGCAGTCTGCCGGCCTCGCCGACAAAGGGTTCCCCTTTTTCATCCTCTTCACGACCCGGCCCTTCCCCGACAAACACCAGTTGCGCTTTGGGGTCTCCGACGCCGAACACCACATTCCGGCGCCGCTTGCTCAAAGGACAGCGCTGACAGTTGTGCAACTCAGCAGCGATCTCTTCAAGGGTCTCAGGGCGGCACGCCATCTTCTCATCCCCGGACGGACGAACCCCGATCGGACATCGAGGCAGATCGTGCGGATCCTGAATGAAAACCTCATTGATGCCGAGATGCTCGAAATCCTGCAGCAGACCGCGAACCTGAGCGCACAGATCAACAATTTCTTTTTTATCCGAAGAGGGCATCATCACCTTTACACTCACCGCAGTGTGTTCTATCCTTTTTGTGGTGCATCACTAAGTTATTAAGGACCTCATGGTTTCGAAAATATTTATGGCCGTCGTGTTGGCCATGATTCTATGGCCCGGGGACGCATATGCCTGGGGCATCGGAATCCACCTGCAGCTCGGCAGCCACATCCTCGACAACCTTCAACTCTTGCCGGCGGCACTCAGGGGGCTGCTCGCGGCGCATCCGCATGATTTTCTCTACGGATGCATCAGCGCGGATATCACTCTGGGCAAGAAGTTCACCCACTATCTCAACCACTGCCATTCCTGGCGGCTGGGACGCAAGATTCTTGCAGCCTCCGTCACAGATCGGCAGAAAGCCTGCGCTCACGGCTACCTGGCCCACCTGGCGGCCGATACCATCGCGCACTCTTATTTCGTGCCCTTCAAGATGGTGCGCACCTACAACACGCTGATGCTCAGGCATGCCTATTGGGAATTGCGCTTCGAGGCCACGGTCGATCCCGAGATCTGGCTCATCGCCCGCAAAATCGCACGCAAGGATTTTCGCGAAAACGATACCATGATGCGCAGCGTACTGTCGGATACGATCTTTTCCTTCAATACCAACAAACGCCTCTTCAACTCACTGCTGCTCCTCAACCGTCTGCAGCAGTGGCAGAAGGTGCTGCGCTCCATCTCGGTTACTTCGAAATTCGATCTTCCCGGCGAGAGCCGTGACGAGTACCTGGATCTGGCCAAAGAAGCCACTGAAAGCATTCTGTGCGAGATGGATGGCAGTCCGTACTGGAGGGCCGATCCGACCGGCGAGAGAGCGCTGTCCGCTGCGCGCATGGTGCGCAAGAATCTTCACCTTCTCCATATGGACGGCAAACTCGACGATGAGCAGTCAGAAGAAATCATCCTCGGGTTCAAAAACTGCTTCCGAGAGGGGATCACCCGGCCCCGTGAAATCCTCGATCTTCTGTCGAACTGCGAAGCCGTGGAACGCAAGACCGCCTAGCAATTGAAACTCCCAGGGGTTAGCC
>JAXHUR010000001.1:72455-137340 GCA_034189505.1 Thermodesulfobacteriota bacterium
AGCCGTGGAACGCAAGACCGCCTAGCAATTGAAACTCCCAGGGGTTAGCCACGCAACGCATGAATGCGGTCGAGCAAACGGTGGGCGACCTCATCCTTCGACATCTCCGGCAGAATCTCTTCACTGCCGTCCGGCGCGAGCAGTCGAACGACATTGGTATCGACATCGAAACCGGCATGCTGCTCGGTAATATCGTTGGCGACGATCAGGTCAAGATTTTTCTCGGTCAGTTTCCTGCGTGCATTTTCCAGCAGGTCACGCGTTTCGGCGGCAAACCCGACCAGGATGCGATGGCCCTTGCGGCGCCCAAGTTCTGAAAGGATGTCAGGGTTTTTCTCCAGCTCGAGATTCAGGAGATCCGTATCGTGCTTTTTCATCTTGTGTTCAGCACGATGCGCAGGCCGATAGTCGGCAACGGCAGCGGCCTTGACGATAATGGTGGCCTCGTCGCACCGGGACAGCACCGCCTCTTTCATTTCAGCGGCGCTCGTCACGCAGATGCGCTCAACGCCAACAGGCTGCGGCAGCGCTGAGGGGCCGCTGACCAGCACCACCTTTGCGCCGCGCAGGCGCGCCGCACGCGCAATGGCGTAGCCCATTTTCCCGGAGGAGTAGTTGCTGATATACCGCACCGGGTCGATCTCCTCGCGAGTTGGGCCCGCGGTGACCAGCACCGTTTCTCCCCTCAGATCGCTGGGCAGCGTCAGTCCTACGGTTTCCTCGAAGATGTCCGCCGGATCCGCCAGCTTGCCCTTCCCTTCCCAACCACAGGCCAGAAATCCCTCAACGGGCTGCACAAAATGATAGCCCAGCTGCTCCAGGTTCGCCTGGTTGCGCTGATAAATGGGATTCCCCCACATATTGACATTCATCGCCGGCGCCACCAGAACCGGGGCCTTGGTCGCCATGATCGTCGTGGTCAACAGGTCATCGGCAATCCCGCCGGCAATTTTACCCACCAGGTTGGCAGTGGCGGGCGCCACCACGAAAACGTCGGCCCGGTCGGCCAGCGAGATATGCCCCACTTCGCGCTCGCTGAGCAGGTTGAACATCTCGGTGTGCACCGGATTGGAGCTCAGGGTCTGCAGCGTCAGCGGCGTGATAAACTCCCGGGCGCCGCGCGACATGATGACATGCACCTCGGCGCCGGCTTTGACGTAAAGCCGGGTCAGCTCGGCCGCTTTATAGGCGGCGATGCCGCCGGTCACACCCAGGACGATCGTCTTTTCATGCAGCATGAAGGATATCCTGTCGTTAGGATGGAGCGATCCCGCGGGAGGCGCTCATCGCAAAAAAGGATTCAGGACTTTCTCCCGGCCGATGGTGCTGTCCGGCCCATGTCCCGGATGAACCAGAGTTTCATCCGGCAGTACCAGAAGTTTGTCGCGGATGGCGCCAAGCAGCTGGTCGAGATCGCCGCCGGGCAGATCGGTGCGGCCGATGGACTGGGCAAACAAGGCATCACCGGTGAAGACATGAGACGACGCATACAGTGAAATGCCTCCCGGCGAATGCCCCGGAGTCGCCAGCACCAAAATTTCCAGTTTCCCCAGGTTCAGGGTCTCGCCCCCTTCGAGTAGCCGGTTCGGCTGGGGCGACGGCTCGGTTTTAAAACCGAAGGTCGCGGCATGCTCGTCGGCTTTGTCAAAAAGGGGCAGATCATCCCGGTGAAGCAGAAGCTCGGCACCGGTCTGCCCAACCAAATAGCGGTTTGCGCCGATGTGATCGAAATGGCCATGGGTGTTGATTACCATGCGGACATTCAGGCCCCGACTCCGGGCCAAATCCAGAATCCGTGGTCCTTCGTCCCCGGGATCGATCACAGCCGCCTCCAGGGTTTCCGGACATGCAACGATAAAACAATTGACCTTCAGCGGCCCGACCGCCAGACGTTCTAGAATCACAGGTTACTCCTTCTCGGAATTCTCGGTGGAAAACAGATCCAGACTTTTTCCGCGCAGTTGCTCGCCCAGAGTGAAGCCTTTGTTGGTGGAGCGTCGGTGGCGATCCTCTTTATTGCTTCGCGTGACGTCTTTCTTCGCGGGCGCAGGCGCGACTTTGACGTCAGGCTGCGGCGTGGGGCGCGGTTGGTTCGTCGATGGCCGGGAGTCAGCCTGATCGGACAGAACTTCATTGGCCGGCGTTGCATCCTTGAAAAAGTATCGATCATAAAGCCGGTGATAGCTGGTCCAACCGTTGGGATTGTCCGGCTCTCGTTCAATATGGGTGCGCACGCCGTTGATCTTGGAGTCCAGATCATCAAGAAAATTGAGGATAACCGCCTCAACCGTCTTGGGCCGCTTGGGGGAACCAAACTCGTACTGCCCGTGATGCGACAGAAGCAGGTGCTTGAGCAGCATCGAGGTTTTGCGGGGGAACCCTTCGAGGCCGCGGATTTTATCTTCGACCAGCTCGGTGCCGATGACGATATGGCCGATCAGCTTGCCTTCATCGGTATAGTCGAAGGATCGCGCATAACACAATTCATCGATTTTGCCCACATCGTGCAGCAGAGCGCCGGTCACGAGAAGATCGCGATTGAGGCCGGGATAGCGGCCACTGACGTCGTCGACAAGGTCGGCCACCGCCAGGCTGTGCTCCAGCAGTCCGCCAAGGTAGACATGGTGCATGGCCTTTGCCGCCGGGGCCATGACAAAACGCTTGAGAAAATCGTCATCGGCCAGGAAGCTCTCCATCAGGCGGCGCAGATGGCTGTCACCGATGCTTGCAACTTTGTCGCGCAGCCTGGCCTCCATCTGCGCAGAATCGCGGTCGGAGGTGGGCAGGTAGTCGCCCAGATCGATACTCGCCTCATCGAGGCGCTCAAGATCCTGCACGACCAGTTGCATCTTTCCCATGTAAACGCTCGCCTTGCCGTGAGCGAAAATGAAATCGTCCTTTTCAAAACGGCTGGAGAATTCATCGACCCTGTCCCACACCCGTCCTTCGATCTCACCGGTGCGATCCATGAGCTTGAGAGTCATGTAGGGCTTGCCGTTTTTAGCCATCGCCATGATTTTATCGCGCACCAGAAAGGGACTCTCCACCCAGTCACGTTCCTTTACATCCTTGACATAAACCTGCTTCACTCAAATCTCCTGTTGCTGAAATTGGGCAATGATCGCATCGGCGATGCGCAAACCATCAAGAGCGGCACTCATGATGCCGCCGGCGTATCCGGCGCCTTCTCCACAGGGATAGAGGCCGGGGTGCGAAACGGATTGGCCACTCGCATCGCGCAGGATGCGCAAAGGCGCAGACGTCCGGGTTTCGACGCCGACAAGGACCGCTTCGGCAGTGATGAAGCCGCGCATGCGCCGATCGAAATGCGGCAGCGCCTCTTGCAGGGCGTGAGTCACAAATGGCGGCAGAACCCCGCCAAGATCCGCCTCAATCACCGCAGGGCGGCAGCTCGAACGCACCGCCCCTTGGCCACGCCCGAGAAAAGCCATCAGATTCTGGGCCGGTGCCCGGTAATTTCGGCCGCCGGCCTGAAATGCAGCCTGCTCCAGGTTGCGCTGAAAGGCCACCCCGCCCAGGGGGCCTGGTTCGGGAAAGTCTTCGGGGCGCACCGTCACCACAAGAGCACTGTTGGAACGGTCGCCGGCCCGATTCATATTGCTCATGCCGTTGACCACCAGCGCCCCGGGCTCGCTGGAAGCATTGATAACCACTCCCCCCGGGCACATGCAGAAGGAATATACCCCGCGCCCATCGGACTTGCGGTTGTAGGTCAACGCGTAGTCGGCGGCACTCAAGCGGGGATGGGAAGACACCCCATACTGAATGCGATTGATGAGCGCAGCTGGATGCTCAACCCTGACTCCCACGGCAAAGGGTTTGGGTTCAAGGGCAACACCCGTTGCCACAAGCATATCATAGGTATCGCGGGCACTGTGGCCGGGAGCAAGCACCAGGGCGTCACAGGGGATTGCCCCGGCGGAACCGATACAGGCCGCACGTACCCGCCCCCTCTGGCACTCCATCCCCGAGAGCCGGGTACGAAACTGAACCTCAACTCCCTTTTCCTGCAGAGATGCTCGAAAATTTTTCAGAACCGTCCGCAGCCGGTCGGTACCCACATGAGGCTTTGCATCGACCAGTATCTGCTCGGGAGCGCCGAGTTCCACCAGGGTATCGAGGATAAGGCGCATGGCGGAATGGTTGAGACGGGTGGTCAGTTTGCCGTCTGAAAAAGTTCCCGCGCCCCCCTCGCCGAACTGCACATTGCTCTCCGGGTCAAGATGGCCGTTCTGCCAGAATGCGCCGACATGGCGTACCCGTTCTTCCACTGCGCATCCGCGCTCCAACAGGGTCACCGGCACCCCGGCGCAGGCCAGGCGCCACGCGGAAAACAGGCCGGCCGGCCCCATTCCTACCACAACGGCCCGCCGCTGTGTATCAAGACGCGGTATGTCCGGGTGTGCAATCGGCTGAACCTCAGCCAGCTTCGCAACGCGACGGCATTCCAGGCCGGCGGCAACGATGTCATCCACCCGGAACTCAACGGTATAAACGACAAACAGAGCCGGACGCTTGCGCGCATCCACCGCCCTGCGTGCTATCGTCAGATCTGCAACACACTCCGGCGAAATGCCGCAAATCCGGGCTGTTTCCAGGCGCAGATGACGCTCATCATCGCGCTCGAGGGGCAGGCGTATGTCGCTGAGTCGCCACCGCCTCACAATTCGACCACTCCGGATTGAGCCCGACCGAAATTCACGCGGCAGCCACCGGAAACAGGATGTGAAAAGTCGTGCCGTCGCCCTCGTGATTTTCTACATTGATACGCCCGCCGTAACCCTTGACAATACGCAGAACGACTGAAAGCCCCAGCCCGGTGCCACGCTCCTTGGTGGTGAAAAAGGGATCAAAGATACAGTAAAGATTTTCGTCGGGGATCCCGCCCCCCGTATCGGAGATCTTGATGTGAAGCGTCTCTTCGGCTTGGTACATCGCAACCCGCAGCGTCCCTCCCTCCGGCATCTCGTGCAGCGAATTGACAATAATATTGTTGAAAACCTGGGAAATCTCGTGGGGATCCGCGTCAAGCTCCGGGACATCAGAAGAAATCTCCGTCTCCACTCTGATATTCTGCATCTTGATCTGCGGTTCGAATATTTCCAGGCAGTTTTCGATCTGCCGGACCAGGTTTACGCGCTGCAGCGTGACATGGGGCTTTTTGCTCGCGTCGAGCAGCTTGACCAGAATCGCATCGATCCGATCAACCTCACGGATGATTTTAGCCGGATACTCTTTGAGGTCGGCGCATTGAAAAACAGATGACTTGAGAATCTGGGCAAACAGGCTGATGGAATTGAGGGGGTTGCGGATCTCATGCGCCATGCCGGCGGAGAGGTGTCCCAAAGCGGCCAGTTTCTCGGCCTGGATAATTTCCATCTGGGCTTTTTCCAGTTCAGCGCTTTTCTCCGCGACACGCCGCTCAAGTTCCTGGTTCCACTCCTCGATTTCGCGCAGCAGCCTTTCACGCTCTTCACGCAATTCCTTGTTGTGAAGTTCGATACGGCGGATGCGCAGGACATTTTTAATCCGGTCGAGCAGGTCCTGGTTGTTGAACGGCTTGAGGATATAGTCGGAGGCACCGGCCTTCATCAGCTCGACGGCGATCTCCTCGCTGCCTTTGCCGGTGAACATGATGACATAGGTGCGGGGGTACTGTTCCCGGATCTGCTTCAGAGCGGTCATCCCGTCCATGACCGGCATCATGTAGTCGAGCAGAACCAGGCTGATCTCTTCGCGGGAAAGAAGCTCAAGGCCCTCTTCGCCGCTTTCGGCCGTAAGAACCTCGAACCCCCGGTTGCGCAGAATCATGGAAGTCAGCTGCAGAATGACCCGCTCGTCGTCTATGACAAGAATTTTTTCAGGCGCTTCACTCAAGGAACCATCCACCGAACGTATTGAAAATCCGGCTGTCAGCATACATTGGGTCCGCGTCGGTTGACAAGGGCAAACCTGAATCGAAAAAGGCAGCCGTAGCTGCCTTTTCTGAATCACTGGTTATAAGGTCGGGTGCTTGTGGCGATCATTCTTCGTTGATACGAATCGTCATGACCGGCACATTCGATTTTCGCACCACTTTTTCAGCCGTACTGCCGAACAGAACGTGATCGAGCCCGGTCCGTCCGTGAGTCCCCATGACAATCAGGTCGGCCTGCTGCTCATCAGCTTTCTTGATGATTTCGTCATAGGGGATGCCGGGCAGAATAAACGATTGATAATTTTTAAAGTCGCCCAGGCGGGTGCGACAAAACTTTTCCATCATTTTCTGAGCACCCTGCTGAATCTCTTCCTCAAGCTTTTCAAAAGAGATGTGGGGGACATAGAACCCTCTCAGATCGACAGGCTCGTTGATGACATGAACCAGCAGAAGGCTCGCGTCATATTTCCTGGCCAGTGAGAAGGCATACTGAAACGCATAATCGGAGCTTTCTGAAAAATCGGTGGCGTACAGAATGTTTTTGAATTCCCTCATGACATTGTCTCCCATGGCCGGAACCAATCGCCCTTTTCAGACACTGGCCTGATTGTTCTGGCTGAAAAGTTTGTTCATGACTGACTTGAGTTCATCGATTTTCACAGGTTTGTTGATATATTCGAAAGCCCCCAGGTTCATGGCTTCCAGGTAAGACTCCACACCACCATAGGCAGTAATCATGATGACATTGATGCCGGGATGGCTCCGGTGAAGTTCGCGCAGAAAAACCATGCCGTTCATACCCGGCATGTGGATATCGCTGATCACCAGGCTCACCCTGTGGTCGCGGATATAATCGAGCGCCTCTGCGCCATCGCAGACGCTATCCACATCATAGCCTTCCTGCGACAACAGTCGGCTGAGTCCGATACGGGCGTTTTCTTCATCGTCGACAATAAGAATTTTCCCCATATGCATGTCTAAAAAAGAACTCCCTGAACCTGATTTTCATAACAGCAATAAAAAAAGTCCGGAAAAGTGTTCGTATCGTAGCCGACTAACCCGGCAATCTTGAACTATTTGTCAGTCTACCACGGGCCAAACGCCTGTCAAGCGGCCCAAAACCTTATTATGCCTTAAATTGTAAACAATAAAATCGCAGCTGCTTTTTTACAGCATTTTTTCGGAAAGCCATTGTCCTCATTCCAGGACTGCAGGTCCCGCAAACGAGAAGTCCTCTCTGAAAGCCGGTTTTTTATTGCCGTTGCACGAGGGAACATTCATTCACCGAGCGCCAGCAATCGACCAGAGCGCTAACCAGTTCACTACACAAACCGGACGCCTTGTCTCCCGCCGCAAGCACATCCTCGTGAGACAACGGCACATCGGCAACGCCGGCCGCATAGTTGGAAATCAGACTGAGAGCGACAACTTCAAGGCCGCGATAACAGGCCATAATGGCCTCGGGCACCGTTGACATGGAAACAGCGTGACCACCAAGCACCTCGATCATGCGCACCTCAGCCGGGGTTTCATAACTGGGCCCCGGCAAAGAGGCCAGGACCCCTGAATGAATCCGGATGCCCAGGCTTTGCATACGGAGATTCAGCGCAAGGTATAAATCCTTTCGGTACAGGCGACTCAGGTCGATAAACGCATCATGGAGCCCCCGCAGAGGGTTGTCACCAGTCAGGTTGAGGTGATCCTCGATGAACATGAAATCACCGGGCTGAAAATGGGCGGAGACACCGCCTGCCGCGTTCGTCAGAAGCAGGCGGGGACACCCCAGTTCGGCGGCCAATTCCACCGGCCGGACCACCTCGCAAGCACGGTACCCCTCATACAGGTGAAAGCGTCCCTGGAAAACCAGCAGCCGCCAGCCATTGAAAGTTCCAGCCCAAAGGCGGGAGCCGTGCCCGGCGACAGAAACAGCGCCGAATCCGGGGATATCGTGATAGGAGACGGATTGGGCGTCCTCCAGCCGGTCTACCAACCCTCCCCATCCCGACCCCAGCACAACAGCCATATCGAGGACAGAGTCGGATTGAAGAGCAAAACGCTCTTTGACATAGGCGGCGGCGAGAGAGAGCTGATTATATTCAGAGCTCATGATGAAAGGCCGAGGAGATGGTTGACCCGCTGGAGAAAAAAGTCAGGCGTGAATGACTTGCCGATAAAATCGTCGGCTCCCGCCTGTTGAGCGGCATCCTGATCGACCTCTTTGCGGAAAACTCCGCTCATGGCAAGAATGCGCGTATCGCGCAGAGCGGCACGGCGGCGGATGGCCCTCATCAACTCATACCCGTTCATTTCGGGGAGGTTCAGATCAAGGATAACCAGGTCGGGGCGGAACTGTTCAATGATACGCAAACCCTCGACACCATCAGCCGCTTCGTGAAAATCGGGATTGAGAGGAGCCAGCACATCACGAATCATTTCGCGAAAGTAGCGTGCATCTTCAACAAGTACCACTCTGGGGCGGGGTTTCTGCAAATCGGGGGAGGCGGACTTTGGCGAGACACTGGTTTTGGCCGCCAGATCCATGGCAACCTGCACTGGAAAGATGTCGTTGCATTTCGGGCATCGCACCCGGGCTCCGGCCCGGACCTTTTCATTCCTGATCCGATAGCGTGCTCCGCATTGTGGGCATCTGAACTGCATTTATATCACCTGCCGGAGAGAATCATTCCCCCGTGGTTATGAGAATTTTCGAATGGTTGCCGAAATCGAGCGATTGATCTCCGAGCAGCACAGCGACCGATTCGGGCTGCTCGACAATCAGCTCGGCCTGCTGCTGTATCCGCCATGTCAGTACAGAGCCTTCACGCAGCGCATAATGCTGCCGCGGTCGCTGGTCGATGGCCACCTCGAGCTGTGTCGCGGCAACGGCCCGGATTTTCAAAGTGGCTCCAGGAGTCACCGGAGGCGGAGAGAAAAAATCAGCGGGGTCGGAGGCTGGCTTTTCGTTGATGGGACCGGCCGTCCCAGGGTGAATAATGGCGGAAAGATCCTGCGCCGGGTCTGTGCTTTCCGGCGGCGCTCCACCCTCAGTCTCCGCTACCGTGCCGGCATCAGAAGATGGCGATGAGGCTCCATTCTGCACAGGATCCCCTGTTCCGGGGGCATCCACCGGCACCTGTGACTCGGGGCGAACGCCTATGACACCGGGTTTCTGAGTCAGAAAATAACCGACCGCCAATCCAATGAGAATCAGCGCCGCAATACCCAGAAAAAGCAACAGAGACCGCCGGGTGGAACTGCGTTGAACCGGCTGGACCAGCCCCGTCTCGATACGGCGCAGTTCGCTGTCGACATCGGCCACGGCAGGGCGCTGCTGCTGATAGATGTCGAGCAGAGTTTCGGAGTCAAGCCCCAGAAATTCACTGTAGTTGCGCAGAAACCCTTTAACGTAGGTTTCCGCTGGGAACTCCTCGAACCGCCCCTCTTCCAAAGCTTCGAGAAAAGCAGTTCGCATGCGGGTCTGCCGTGCGACATCGTCCAGAGACAATTGGCGCTCTCTGCGGCGGTTTTTTAAAATATCACCGTAAAATTCGGTTTCACTCATAGCTACGCCAGGGTCAGGGTGATAGCAGCTGGATGAATTGAACCAGCTGCTTTTTTCACAAAAGCTTCAAATAGTTTTCAGCCTTGCGTGACAATTCCGAATCGGGTCGCAGAGAGATCACTTTTTCAAAAGCCTCTCGGGCTTTGCCGTCATCCTTGCGTTTCATGTAAGCCAGCCCCAATTGGTAATAAGCCTCGGCATATCCGGTATCAATTCTGGTGGCTTCAAGAAAAGACTCAATCGCAGGCCCCGGCCGGCCCAAGGACTGATAAGCTCGCCCCATATGCAGATGAGCAGGTGCATAACGGCGATTTTTTTCAAGGGCCTGCTGGAAATATTCGATGGCTTCCAGAGGCTCTCCTTTTTCCACCAGGGCCGTGCCCGCTCCGGTGAAAGCGACCTCCGGCTGGGCAAACAACAGATCTCCAGCGGCAAGACTAAAATATTCTACCGCATCATCCCAGCGCTGCATATCGAGATAAAGTGCGCCGAGATTATTGTAACAACCCGGATCCCCGCCGGAGAGCCGCACCGCCTCGAGGTAATGTTTCTCAGCTTCAGGGTAGGCTTTTTTCAGATGATACGCCTGCGCCAGAACTTCTTGGTAATCGGCATTGCGCGGGTCAAGCTCGACCACCTTGAGAAATTCCTGCAATGCCGCTGTAACGTTGGGTTCTCGCAGGTAGCTGACCCCCAGGGCATAGTGCGTGCGGGCCTCCTGCCGTTCCTGTTTGGCAGGGGCGCATCCCCACAGAAGCATCACGGCAGCCACAAGAATCATCACGCGGGCAAATCGGACCACAGGCATCTCCTTGAAAATCAGGCACCCTAAGCGGCGTCCTGAATGGGAAAAATATCTCGTCTCCAGGGATCAATTCACCTCGCAGGAGCCATACTCCCATGCTGAACAGTTGCGTCTCGCAGTTCAATAAGCGGCAAACAGGCGCCCTAGATTGGCGATCACCCGCTGTCGGCGCTCCTCCATCTCTTTATCCGCGAAGGAGCCGCCGGGGCCGGATCCTGCCACAGGGTTCCCTGCGCCATCTCCTGAAGAAGCAGCACTATTTTTCACCTTTTTTACCGGCGCAGGCATGCCCTGCTTCAAAGGCAGATTGCGCCAAAGAGCATCGCGCTCAGTCTCCTCCAGGTGGTTCCACTCCAGATCGACCATGAGATATCCCATGGCTTCAACGAAATACAATGCTTCATCCAGAAGACGAGCAATCCGATCTTTTGGAACCGGTCCCTCATCGTCGAGGAAGAAATACAGCCGCCCCGCCTCGTGTAAAGCCAGAACGACCGCAATTCGCGCACCATCGTTGTCAGAGAAAACGCAGACAAAGGCGCCGGCCTTCTGCCCTGGAAAGCCGGGCAGGGAAACCTGCACCGGGTTGATCGAGCGATGCAGGGCAAACACGCGGTCGGCTTCAACCGGAAGGCTGAGTCTCTTTTCCTCGGGAAGAAACATCATAATCGGCCTTACTCTTCCGAGAGATCCTCGAAATGGGTCAACTGCTTGAACAACCGAAAACGGCTCCTGATCTCTTCGTACTCCAGAGTCCGCAAACGGTCAAGGCTGAATTTTTCAACGGTGAATGAGGCCATAACGCTGCCGAAAACGATGGCCTGACGCAGATTGGCTTCCGAAAGGTCATTGGTTGCCGCCAGATAGCCCATGAAACCGCCGGCGAAAGTGTCTCCGGCGCCGGTCGGATCGAAAACCGACTCCAGCGGGTAGGCCGGTGCGGCAAAGACCGAATCATCGCGGAACATGATCACGCCGTATTCACCGCGCTTGACCACCAGAGTTGCTGGCCCCATATCGCGGATGATGCGCGCTGCCTTGACCAGGTTCGGCTCCCCGGCGAGTTGGCGCGTTTCGGCATCGTTGATGACGAGCAGATCCACATGGGCCAGGGTTTCAATCAGCGCGCCACGCTTGCCCTCGATCCAGAAGTTCATGGTGTCGCTGGCCACCAGGCGAGGTTTTTTCACCTGCTTGAGCACCTGAAGCTGAAGTTCGGGATCGATGTTGGCCAGAAATACGAATTCGGCGTCCTCGAAGCCCGAGGGCAGTTCCGGCTTGAAACTTTCAAAAACGTTCAGGCGCGTATCGAGCGTATGCGCTTCGTTGAGATCGTACTCATAGCGCCCCTTCCACCGGAAAGTGGCGCCGGGCGCCCGCTGCAGACCCGCCAGGTTGATTTGACGGGATTGCAGAAAATCGACATGCTCTTCAGGGAAGTCCTCCCCGACCACCGCCACCAGGTCGACACCGGTGAAAAAGCTGGCCGCGGTGGAAAAATAGGTGGCCGAGCCGCCCAGGACATCTTCAACCTGTCCGAAAGGTGTCTGTACAGAGTCAAATGCGACAGATCCAACAACCAGAATACTCATAAAAACAACCTGTGCAGAAAGATGAGGGCTCCCCCATCAGGATTTAAAATAACGCCCCATAATGGGCTCAAGTTCCTTGCGAGTCTGTTCAGGGATCAATGTCTTGTCCGTCATGATGGCGTATTGCAGGGCATCTGCGCAACCCCGGGTGCACGGTGAAGCCTCAAGGCGGGAGGTAGACGCCTTGACGATATTTCGCGCCGTCGCCACATTTTTCTGAATGATCGCAATCACCGCCTCCACCGAAACGTCATCATGCCCGTCGTGCCAGCAGTCGTAATCGGTCGCCAGGGCAATTGTTGCATAGCAGATTTCCGCTTCGCGAGCCAGGCGGGCTTCAGGGATGTTGGTCATGCCGATGATGTCAACGCCCCAGCTGCGATAAATGCGGGATTCGGCACGGGTGGAGAAATTGGGCCCCTCAATGCACAGGTAGGTGCCGCCACGGTGCACGGTCGCACCTACGAATTCGGCGGATTCAGCCAGCACCGCAGCCAGGTCGGCACAGACAGGGTCGGCGAACTGCACATGGCCGGTGACGCCGTTGCCGAAAAAAGTTGAAGCACGCTGGCCCTGGGTACGGTCGAAGAACTGGTCGGGAATAACGATATGACCCGGCTCGATGTCCTCCCTCATGCTTCCCACGGCGGAAACGGAGATGATCCGTTCGACCCCCAGGGTCTTCATCCCGTAGATATTGGCCCGATAATTGACCTCCGACGGCAGAAAGCGATGCCCGCGACCGTGGCGCGGCAGAAAAACCATCTTGACTCCGTCGAGAACGCCGGTGATAAACGCATCGGACGGTGGGCCGAAAGGAGTCTCGACGTGAACCTCGCGCAGATCACTCAGCCCTTCCATCTGATACAGGCCGCTTCCGCCGATGACGCCGATAGTGGAACTGCTCATAAAAAACGTCCTCCAAGAATTCAAGTAAAATTTGCGTCACCCCGCGTGGGGGGGGCGCAGAGTTTCTGCCATCAATCCTGATTTGCAGCTTCTTTCTGCTGCTCCAGCCGACCCTTCAGCTGACCGCAGGCCGCCGAGATATCGGCCCCCTTGCTTGCGCGCCGGATCGCGACAATATCTCGATCGAGCAGATAGGTCTGAAACGCGCGAACGATCTTCTCCTCCGGCGGCTTGAAAGGTGAGTCCTCATAGGCATTGAAAGGGATCAGGTTCACTTTCGCCTTGATGCCATGCAGCAGCTTGACCAGGCGCTTTGCATCGGCCTGCGAGTCATTGAGTCCTTCCATCAGGATATACTCAAAGGTGATGCGGCCACGGGGCGGCAGGGGGAATTCACGGCAGGCCGCCATGAGTTGCTCAAGGGGATAGCGCTGATTGACCGGCATCAGCCTGTGGCGCAGTTCATCGGTGGTGGCATTCAGGGAAACAGCCAGGTTGACCCGGATGCGCCGCCCCAGCTCCTTCATCTCCGGCACCAGCCCGCAGGTGGAAACGGTAATTTTACGCGGGCTGTAATCGAACCCCTCGCGTGCAAAGAGGATTTTCAGCGCCGTGACCACATTATCCAGGTTATGCAGCGGCTCCCCCATCCCCATAAAAACAATATTGTGAATCGGACCATCTTTAAGGGCCGCACAGACCTGATTGACGATCTCCGAGGAACTCAGATTGCGGGTCAGCCCGAAGCTTCCGGTCAGACAGAACCGGCACTGCATGGCGCACCCCACCTGGCTTGAGATGCACAGCGTGTCGCGTCCGCCTTCCATGGGAATACGCACGCTCTCGACGGTCTGCCCGTCCTGAAGGCGCAACAGATACTTGCAGGTTCCGTCGCCGCTGACTTCGGCCGTCTCGACGGGCAGGCTCGAGATGCACGCCCGGCGCTCCAGCTCTTCCCGAAACGCTTTGGACAGATCGGTCATTTGCGAAAAGGAGTCGGCGCCTTTGCGATAAAGCCAGCCGAAGATCTGGCGTGCACGGAAGGACTCCTTCCCCATGCCGCCAAGAAAAGCCGTCAATTGTTCAAGGTCGAAATTTTTGATGTCGACGCGCGTATCGTCACAGGCCATAGATGGTCACTTTCGGGGGCCGAAAAAATTCTTCCGCCATTTAGAAACAGCAAAGCCCTTCGGGATTGTACCCAAAGGGCTCTGACTTCACAAGGTCTGACTTTTGGTAATTTCTTATGAATCCGGGATCAGGCCAGCAGCTCGAGACCGGAAAAGAAGTAGGGGATTTCGAATGCGGCCGTCTCGGGCGCGTCGGAACCATGAGTGGCGTTCTCGCCGATGTTGCTGCCGAATTCCTTGCGCAGGGTGCCTTCGGCCGCTTCGGCCGGGTTGGTGGCGCCCATCAGGTCGCGCCATTTCTTGATGGCGCCCTCGGCTTCCAGCACCATCACCACACAGGGGCCGCTGCTCATGAAGTCGGTCAGTTCACCGAAAAAGGGACGTTCCTTATGCACATAGTAGAACCCTTCGGCTTCGACCTTGCTCATGTAGAGTTTTTTAAGACCGATGATCTTGAACCCTTCGTCATAGATTCGGGCAATGATCTTGCCGGCGTTGCCGGCGGCGAAGGCATCGGGTTTGATGATGGCGAATGTTCTTTCCATTATGGTGGCTCCTTTGGTGTCGGGTTATGTCGAGGTCGAATGATTCGCGCAAAAACGTGGCGTTATTTAGCATTGACAGGCACAGATGTCAAGGATTCAGGCGGAAAGATCGACCAGGCGGGAAACGCAAAAAGCCTCCGGCTGAGGCTTCAAAGGCTTATTGCGTTCTGCTGGCAGAGAGAGGATGTAATCCTCTTTTGTGAGATGTTTCCTATTTTTATGGCATAATTCCGGTTCGCTCAATCCTCTTGAGAAGCAGTGGCCGGCACATTGCCTTTGGTCAGCGATGCTGCTGCTGAAATCTGGTCCGGCTTGCCGATCACCAGCAGAAGGTCGTTGGAATGGATCTGAATATCGCCCTCCGGATTGGAAACGATGCCCGATTTGTTCTGCACCGCCAGCACTGTCACCCCGTAATTCTGGCGCAGCTCGGTTTCAACAAGAGTCTTTCCAATAAGCGGCGAATGCGCGGAAACCCGCAAAGAGCTGATTTCCACTCCCGGCAATTGAAGATCGAGCTGATCTACGGTACCGTGCTCAAGAGAAAGGCTGCGCAGCATCTGATAGCCGTCTGCCCGCACTTCGGCCACAAATTTTTCGATCTCTTCACGCGGCACCAGGTATTTTTCGAGAATGCGCGTAAAAATCTCGACCGAAGTTTCAAACTCTTCGGGGATAACCTCATTGGCCCCCAGTTCATAAAGGGGTTTCATTTCGGCGGAATAGCGGGTCCGTGCGATAATGTGAACCTTGGGGTTCTCCTCCCGAACCACCGATACGACCTGGCGCGTGGCGACAGGGTCCGAGATGGCGATAATCACCACACGGGCGCAATAAATGCCAACCTGTTCAAGAACTTCCTCGCGCACCGCATCTCCAAAGAAAATCGGCTCCCCCTTGGCGCGCTCCTCACGCACCGTCTCCGGATTCATTTCCAGAATGGCGTAGTCGATCCCCGCCGCACGGGCAGCACGCGCCACGTTGCGCCCGTTGAGGCCATAACCGATAATGATGATATGGTCATTGAAGGCTCCCAGCATGCACGGATGGTTACGCGCTTCCTGTCTGCGCTCCTTGCCCTTTGGGCCTCCCCGCAAGCTCTCAACCAGGGTGACAAAACGTGGGGCTCCGGCAATCACGAAGGGTGTGGCGGCCATGGTTACAACCGCAACGGCCAGAAACATCTGGTAGGTCTGGCCGCTCAGCAGGCCATGGTCCACCCCTGTTTTGCTCAGGATAAAGGAGAACTCCCCAACCTGGCTCAATCCCAGACCGACCAGCAGAACCGTACGCAGCGGAAATCCCAGTGGTACCGTTGCGACCCCGGCCAGGATTGCTTTCAGCGTCAGAATTCCCAATGCGATCAGAAAAACGGTCCCCGGTTGCGCCAGTAGAAACTTGATATCGAAGAGCATGCCGATGGAAACGAAAAAAAGACTGGTAAAAATATCGCGAAAGGGCAGTATATTACTCAAGGCATGATGACTGTATTCGGATTCACTGATGACCAGGCCGGCCAGAAAAGCTCCCAGGGCAAATGACAGGCCGATACTGGAGGTCAGCCAGGCAGTCGCCAGACAGATGATGACGATGGTCAGCAGGAACAGCTCGCGGCTGCGGGTGCGTGCCACCTGATAAAGCAGGACCGGCACCACAAAACGGGCGCAGAGAAACACCAGCACCACCACCCCCAGCCCTTTGGCCGCCAGCAGCATCAGCGAATCGGCCAGATCTCCGGTCCCCCCTGCCAGCATGGGGGTAATCAGCATCATGGGCACGACGATAATGTCCTGAAAGATCAGAATCGCCAGGGTGGTGCGGCCGTGAGGTGTATCGATTTCGGCACGTTCCTGCAGCAGTTTGAGCACAATCGCGGTACTGCTCAAAGCCATCAGAAAACCGAGAAAAATGGCCGTGCCTCGATCCGCTCCGAGCCCGAGCTCGATAAAATAAACAATCAACAGGGTCACAAAAACCTGCAGAGAACCCGCAACCATGACGGCCTTCTTGACGCGCAGCAGGTTTTTGAGGGAAAACTCTATGCCGATGGTGAAAAGAAGCATCACCACCCCGATTTCGGCCAGCAGTTCAACCTCATGGACCGCCTTAATCAGTCCCAGGCCGTGGGGGCCGGCCACCACACCGGTCAGCAGAAAACCCACGATGGAAGGGATGCGCAGCAGATGGCAGACAAAAAGAACGGCCACGGCCAGACCGAAAATAACCGAGATATCGCCCAAAAGAGGAATTTCCATGTTTTCACCCTGTCAAAATCGTACAGCCCCTTCTTCACGTCCCTGCGGACGGCGGAGACCACTGCAAAAAAGATTGATGCCCTTGGTCTTTAAAAGTGCCTTGTTCTTATTGTCGATTGCGGGCTGTTCAGTTCTTCTGCCAACGATGGATGCCTGGGCATGGCAGCCCCGATTGATGGAAGAGGCCCGGCTAGTGAACAAAAAACCGACCGTCATCGGCTTCAATCGCGATTATATCCTCGGCAAAGGGGAAAACCTGGTTCATCTCGCCTATCGCTCCGGCATCGGCTATACCAACCTGGTGTGCGCCAATCCGGAGATCGATCCCTGGATGCCTTCCGCCGGCCAGCACATCACACTGCCCACCGCAGCAATCATACCACAGCCTCTGGAACCGGGGATCACCATCAACCTGGCCGAACTACGCCTCTACCTGATATGGGAACAGGAGGGGCAGAAATATGTCCGGATCTACCCCATCGGCATCGGGCGTGAGGGGCGCGACACCCCCCTTGGAACCTACCGGGTCGCCAATCGCGCCGAAAATCCTTCCTGGACGCCGCCCCCTTCCATTCGCGCCCAGATGCCCGAGTTGCCGCCGGTTGTCCCTCCCGGCGGCGACAACCCTCTGGGCAGCCACTGGATCGGCCTCTCCGCTCACAATCTCGGCATTCATGGCACCAATAAACCGCATGGCGTCGGGCGACGCATCAGCAGCGGATGCATCCGCCTTTATCCGCGCGACATTGAGGACCTTTATCACCGGGTGACCGTCGGCCTCCCGGTCAGAATCATCAACAATCCGATCAAACTCGGCATCAAAGACGGGCACCTCTACCTGGAGGTTCACTCCCTTGAAGGCATAGAGAAAGAAGCGGCTTTTCGCAGAGTGTGGGATCAGGTCGAAACGGTCGGGGTTGAGCAGGCCATCGATCGAGGCGCGGTGCAGGAAGCACTACAGCGCGCCGACGGCCTGCCGGTAAGGGTTTCAGTCCCCAGGGAAATCGCAGGCACCAAAGCGCCGCGCCAGGAGGCCTGGTCAAAGCTAAGCCGGGGAGGCGCAACGAAGGAAAGGGGCAAAAGGGCCATAATTAATGAATAGAAGTAACCGCAAAGGACACTAACCCTTTCCACCGGTCACCAGCACCGGTGCGCAATCGCTTTTCGCCTCGCCCATATGTTCACCTCATCGTGATGCCAGACTTAAAAAGCCCCGTTTCCGGGGCTTTTCTTTGAGCTCAAACAGATTGTCGGTTATTTCTGCAGGGTCATTTCGAAAGCCTTGGTCGCCTTGTCGGCAGCACTCTTGGCTTCAGACGCGCTGCCCGATGCAGCACGGGCGGAACGCTCTGCGCTCTGAGCCGACTGCTCGGCCAGCTTGGCAGCGGCTTCAGCACGGGAAGCGGCATCCTGTGCCGATTCATTGGCCGCTTTGGCCTCACGGGCCGCAGCAATCGCTTCGTTGAACAGGTTCTCATCTTCAGGCTCGATCGTCATATAGGGCGAACAGCCAGCCATTCCCGCAGCAAATACGCCTGCGACAACCAGGGTCGTAATTTTACGCATAAAAAATCCTCCTTTGTGTGTTATCGGGGCAAAAGTATGAATCCACAAATGGCTCAAGAACCGATCAATCACCCCATTAATTCACGATGATCACAATTATTCCACAAATTTACAGCACTTCAACAATAAATCCATAGAAAGAAAATTTTTAAAGGCCAAAAAAATTCTCAGTTGTCGGCCTGCCTATTGCCGAAGGAATTCGACGACCTTTCTTAATGCCTGACCGCGATGGCTGATGCGGTTTTTCGTCTCCATGGCAAGTTCAGCCAGGGTTTTTCCGTATTCCGGAACCAGAAAAAGGGGATCATAGCCGAAGCCGCCCGCGCCCCGTGCCTGCTCCAGGATCAGGCCGTCAAGTCTGCCCTCAAACAGGTTGCACTCTCCCGAAGGGAGGCAATAGGCCATAACGCAGCGAAATGCCGCCCTGCGCGGCGCAGCGACGGTCTTTAATTTTCCCAGCAGCCTGCTGTTGTTGTCCGCATCGGTGGCATCAGGCCCGGCATAGCGTGCAGAAAAAATTCCAGGCTCCCCGCCCAGGGCTTCGACTTCGAGCCCTGAATCATCCGCCAGGGCAGGCTGCCCGGTCGCCTGCGCAACGACTTGGGCTTTTTTTCGCGCATTGGCCGCAAAACTGTCGCCATCCTCGACAATTTCCCCGATGCTTTCAAAGGCGTCGAGCCCCACGACCTCGACACCGACATCGGACAATAGATGCTTGATTTCGCGAAGCTTGCCGGAATTTCGGGTGGCGACCACCAGTGTCGAAGTCATAATTTATGCCTCCAGGGCCTGCTGCTGCAGCCGGGTCAGATCTGCACAGCCCTTCATCGCCAGGTCCCGCAGAGCATCCAGCTCCTCTGCCGTAAAGGGTTCCTCTTCCGCAGTTCCCTGCACTTCAACGAAACGTCCGGAACTGGTGATCACAAAGTTCATATCGACCTGGGCCTGAAAATCCTCCTGATAATCCAGATCGAGCAGCGGCACGCCCCCCACCACCCCGACACTGACGGCCGCAACGCTTTCAATAATGGGCATGCGCTCGATCAGGCCTTTCTCCAGCAATCCGGACAAGGCATCGGAGAGGGCGACATAAGCACCGGTGATGGAAGCGGTCCGGGTGCCGCCGTCGGCCTGCAATACATCGCAGTCGATCTTGATGGTCCGCTCGCCCAGCCCCTCAAGATCAACCACCGCACGCAGAGAACGACCGATCAACCGTTGTATTTCGTGGGTCCGACCGCCGATCTTGCCCCGTGCCGCCTCCCGCGGGCTGCGCGTCTGAGTGGCGCGCGGCAGCATGCTGTATTCGGCGGTTACCCAGCCGCGCCCTTCGCCACGCATAAACGGCGGCACATTCTCTTCAACGGAGGCATTGCATAAAACACGTGTCTCGCCAAAGGAAACAAGAACGGAGCCCTCGGCGTAACGGGTAAAGCCCCGCTCGAAAATAACGGGGCGCAATTGGTCGGGGGTGCGGTCGTAAGAACGTTCAACATTCAACATCAGGGTGCTGTCTCCTCGGTTTTTCGAATAAAATTCTGCAGGCCGTCATAAAGCGCCTGAGCGATAGTCTCGCGACCGGCATCCGTCACCAGCCGCGCATGATCCTTTGGATTGGTGAGATATCCCAGCTCGACCAGAACCGTAGGAAGATTGCCGCGCCCGAGAGCCGGCAGCCCGGCCTGGTAAATGCCGCTTGTTTCAATCCCCGCAGCTTCCAGGCTCTGCCGTAGATGACGCGCTAGCCGCATGCTGTCTCCCCGCTCTGCATCGATGCGTTCGCCCTCAAATTCCTCCTGCGGTCGCACGACCAGGGCGGCTCCATCGACAGACATCTCCCAGGACGCCTGGGCATGCAGGATAAGCAGTGCATCGACTTCCTTTTTCAGAGCAGGCTCCAGCCGCTGAGCAGGCGTGACCGCGTAATCGGCATCACGGCTGAGATAGACCGGAACCCCCAGCCGCATTTTGGTGATCTTGGCCAGCTGCCGGGCGGTGGCGAGAGCCACATCCTTTTCCTGGATCCCGTCAAGACCGATAGTGCCGGTATCAAACCCGCCATGACCGGGATCGAGCGCAAGAGCCCGAAGCCTGGCCGAGTTGGAGGAGGATGCCTCCCGGCGCAGCAGCATGGCGAACAGCCGATCCAGAGTTCCGGGCTCGTCTTCTTCAACGTCCTCGCGCGAGGTCAGATTGCGATAATAAATTGGAGTTCGGATCAGGTCGGGCAGGTGACGGGTGACAAACTCTTCAGGCACCCGCAGGCGACTGTCGATAAACCGCGGCTTGCGGCTCAGGGGGCGATAGCTTCCATCAACCCTCACAAACTGGCTGCCCGGTGCAATAACCACGCTGCCACGCGGGCTTTCGAAGCGATAGACATGTTTGACACTGTCCCACTCGCCGCCGCGGCCCACCGCCGCCAGAACATCTTCGATGGCCACGAAAAAGGTCTGATCCTGCCAGTAGACCTCTTCGATCACCTTCGGTGAGCGCCCCTCAGGTGCCAGCTCCACCACTGCCTGTGCTGCAGGGCACGTCAGAAAAACAAAGAATAGCAACAGCGCCAGCTGGACAAACCGCATACACCTCTCCTTCACCAGGCCTGCACTACGGGGATGAAAGCCTTCCCCTGAAGAAAGCTGGGGAAATTGCAGACCAAAGCCAAATCTTATACATCAAGGCCCGGAAGGGCGTCAATTAACGTCCCGGCACATCAGCAAAACTCAACCGTCCCTGTAACTGGAGATGGATTGAAATCCCACCAGCGTTTCGCAGTGGTTCGGAGAACGCTGCAAACGTTCCAGAAGCCGTTGCGTCAAGCGCTCCTCCAGATCTCTCAGGGCATCCGGATCGGCAGGCAGATCCGGCACCTGTCCCCCCGCAATCATGCCGTGACCTCCGGCGGTCCCGAAACCTTCGACCACATGGCGCATCACCTCCCCGGCGTTGATCTCCTGGGACTGAGTGCGGAAAGAGAGGACGCCGCTGTTTTTGTAAATTCCCAGTCCCAGCACCACGTCAATCTCTTCGGCACGCATCAGGAAATCGGCCATTTCAGCGACAATTTCGGGATGGCCTATTTCAAACAGGTTGAACACCAGAACGCCTTCGAATATGCGTGCATTGCTGATGGCTTTATTGAATACGCGGAAATATTCCAGGGGAACCTTGGATTGAACGATGTTGAACAGAATCCGGTTGTTAACCAGCGGAATCAGCTGCAGATAACTCTCCCGGTCGGCCCGGCACCACTCGCGACCCAGATCCTGGGTCTCGGATTTGATCGCATAAAACAGCGCCGTCGCCAGCTTTGTGCTCATGGATATTTTCTGGGCGAGAAGGTATTCATGCAGGATGGTCGCGGAGGCACCGTAATCCTCGCGGATGTCGACCCACCGGCAGGAGCGGCTGCTCTCCCGGGCCGGGTGATGATCGATGACCAGGTGAACCGGTTGATCCTCAGGCCAGGAGTTGTTGCCGGTGCCGGGCTGAGTATCGACCATGCACACCACATTGAAATGATTAAGATCCAGGGAATGGATAGGAGAACTCTTGATTTCCAGTTCCCTGACCATCTGGCGGTTTTCTCCGCGCCCGATCATGCCGCCGAAAGTGATCACCGCATCCTGTCCGTTCTTGACCAGAAGCAGGTGTCGTAGAACGGTTGCGGAGGCCAGAGAATCGGGATCGGGATTATCATGGGTGACAATAAGCACCCGCCCTTTTCCCTGGGCCCAATTGATGAACTGTTCTGAAAATTCCCGGGAGTGTGTCAGGTCGAGGGCCATGAACAGAAGTCTCCTTGAATTGCATTATGAGAGAAATCAGATCAGTTGAAAACCAGAAGTTCCTACCTCGCGGGGCCGCAACTCCCACGCTGAACAGTTTCGAGATCAGGAATCCTTCCGGTCGAGGCGATCGAAGACCCAGCTTACAGCGCCACGCGGGGTAACGGCAGGCATCACGCCGGGGATATCGCGCCAGCCTCCCAAGGCGGTTACCGGCCGGCCGAGCTTCAATGCGATGGCGATCTCGGAGAGGGTGCCGTATTCGCCCTCCACCGCCACAAGGGCGCGGGCGGTGTGAGCAATAATAACATTGCGGGCGTGGCCCAGGTCGGTCACCACCGGGAGGCTGACCCACGGGTTGCCCTGATCGGCCTGGTCACCGGGCAGAATGCCCATCGTCTGGCCGCCGGCTTCGATGCAGCCGCGGCAGGCTTCTTCCATCACTCCGCCCATTCCGCCGCACACCAGCACCGCATCGCGCCAGGCGATCAGGCGCCCGATTTCATAGGCCCACTGCCGGCCCTGCTCAGAGGCCACACCGGCTCCGATCACTCCGATCATAAGTTTCCTTACCGACATAGTCGCACTCCTACAGATCCGCGGCCCGCCGCTTGAGCAACAGGCTGTTGGTCACGGCGGTGACACTGAAAAAAGCCATGGCCAGACCGGCATACTCCGGCGGAAGGACAAAGGCGCACGATCTGCGAAAGAACGGCTTCACTCCCGACACGGGTGGCGCGCACCAGCACGACATCCCCGGACTTTACCCGGCTGGCGGCCACTTCACGCACCTGTCTGTCTCCAACAGCACCGCGCGGTCGGCCTGCAGATGCGGCGGCTTCCTCAGCGCCTGACCCGCCTTGCCCTTGGCGCGCGCTTTCGTCGGCGGCATTGACCCGTGCCTCGGACACCCCTTGAAGCCCCAGCAGTTTTTTTCAATGGTCGCTGCGCATGAGGCACAGTGCATGCCACGCACCCCGGAACGCAGACGTCCGGTCTCCTCCGGCGAACCGACCTGCTCAGCCTCACAGCCGAGATCAGCCACCTTCGAAGCAATATTTTCCGAACTCACTTTCTGCGGATCACTCTCGACACGCGGTTTCTCCGCTGCGAAATTGACAGTCGCAGTACTCACGCCGCCCATTTTTGCCACGCCTTTTTCACTCGTTCGGGTGCAATTGGCGCAACTCATCCCTATGAAGCGGAATTCGAGAGCGTCGGGCAGGGTCATGATGTCAGTTGTCCTGTGGATTCTCCGGAATGGTTGCACACAAGTTTCTTGAATGACGGTTTCTCACGGATGGGATCAAAATCGGCATCGACCTGTGCATCGCTCAGAAAATGCGGTTCCAGGCGGGAGGCCTTGGACAGAGCCCTGACCGCATCGGCAGTCCGTCCCTTACGGGCAAAAATGCAGGCGCGGTTATAGTGGGCCAGAGGGTAGACATCGGTGCGTTCGAGAATGGCATCAAAGCATGTCATCGCTTCATCAAGACGGCCGAGATCCATCAGAACGCTACCCTTGTTGTTGAGGGTGTGAATTGAGTCCGGATCGATCCGCAGACTTTCCTCAAGAGCACCGAGAGCCGCCTCGCGATTGCCTTGACGTTCAAGCAGCAGTGCCAGGTAAAAGGGCGGCTCAGCGCTGAGAGGTTCGCGCTGTGCCGCCTCTTCGAGTATTTCGCGCGCCTCATCGAAACGCTGCAGTTCCATGAGGACATTGCCTTTCTCGAGGAGAGCTTCGAAAAAGGAGGGTTCTGCTTCCAGGGCGGCCTCAAAATCGGAGAGAGCCTCTTCAAAACGCCCGAGGCGTACCAGGGACAGGCCCCGGTTGAAAAAATAATTGGGATTACCGCGCTCGCGCCCAATGGCACGATTGTAACAGGCAACCGCCTCCTCGTCGCGCCCCAGGCCGGCCAGGGAAAAAGCACGGCCATTGAGGCAGGCAGGTTCATTAGGCTCCATGACCAAAGCGGCGCGGAAGCATTCTTCGGCCTCGACGTAGCGCCCCATGCGATTGAGAGCATGCCCCTTGTTGAAATACGCATCGGCGGAATCAGGGCGGCGTTTCAGGGCTTCATCATACATCTTCAAGGCTTCCGGCGTCTCCCCCAGTTCATCCAGGACATTGCCGAGGTTGACATAAGCTTCAGGAAAATCAGGCTGAAATTTCAATGCCTTGCGCAGATGATCCAACGCCTCGCGATGACGTCCGAGGCGATCGAGAAGGACCCCGTAGTTGTGATGAATGGCTCCGTTTTTCGGGTCGAGCCGCAGCGCTTTGCGGTAAATCGCCATGGCCTTGACCTCGTCCTGCAGGTTGGTTGCAGCAACGGCACAGATATTCAAGGCTTCAACATCGAAGGGGTGGTCCTCAAGAAAGTCCTCGACCAGTTCAAGGGCCTCTTCACTATCCCCCTGATCCAGAGACATCTGGGCCAGCTCCAGACGGTCATCGAATCCTTCCTGGTCAAAAAAATCTTCAAGGTCGTCAAATTCTTCGTTCATGCATGCTCCGGATCGCACGTCCATTTCTCGACGGCATAAAACTGTTGTTATGATCTTTGCGGCCTGAGACACTGAGGCTGCAAGATGATCTTTTTTATGAAATACGATGAAAGTTTATCCGCTATCATATCAGAATGCATGGTTTGCCGCCAAAAGCCAATGCAGGGCCGGATCAGGTTCCAGGTCGCGACCCCGCACCGCCAATAAAAATCAGCAGAACAGCCCCGGCCACCATTGACGAACTGCCGATGGCCATTTCCCGCACGCCCGGCTCATTCCAGAACGGGCGCGATATATTGAGCCGGCTGCCGATCCGGCGGGCCATGCGCGCGCTCTCGGAGTGGTAGTCCTCCAATCCCGCCATGAACACATGTCCACCGAGAAGGAGAAAAAGCACCCCACACAGGATCAAAATCATTTTCATGGCACCGCCCTGTCGTTTGAGTGTCCTGCGGGGACCGCCTGATCAGGCTGGGGCCACAGCCAGGCCAGCAGCGCCGTCAAAAACACGGCGAGCACCAGACGAACCCCCAGCATGACCCAGAAATCCCCCCCGATCACGACAAATATCAGGGTATCCTCGATCACGGCATGGCAGGTCGCCAGAAACAACCCGACCAGAAAAACCTCCCGTCGCGAAAGATTGTTGTGCCGCGCGACGCGAATGATAATGCCGGCCCCATAGGCGATTCCGAGGAAAATGCCGGTGAACAGAGGTGCGGCTGCGCTCCGCGAGAGGCCCACGCCCTTCATCAGCGGCTCGACCCCCTGCCCCACCCGCCGGAAAAAAGACAGGTAACGCAGCAGCTCGAAAATCGTGACCAACGGAACGATGATGAGAACAAGCTGCAGCCCCAGTCGGCAGGCCGCCAGCAGACTGTCGAGAAACACATCAATCATGCCGACAGAACCCGAACCAGGTACATCAGCCAGCCGCAGCCCGCAGCCATGAACAGGCGGCACAGGGTCAGCAGGCCGCCGCGGGCGCCGGTGCTGCTTAAAACACCCCCTTCGACCAGAAGATTGTGAGCAATTCCCATCATCAGGCCGCACTGCGTAATCTGCCAGGAGGTCAACTCAAGAGGGACCAGTATGGCAATCGCCGCATAAAGATTGAGAGTAAAAGCGGCGACAAAGGCGAAGGCCGTTTCTCCCGGCAGGCCGAAGGTCGTCATCAGGGGAGCAAAAACGGCCCCCATCCGATCAAGAACGGGGGTCTGTTTCAGCAGATCGACCACCAGGAAAATGGGCACGACCCATTTGATCAGTTTCAGGCTGGTGCGCCATCCGTCGCAAAAACCGGTTTTCAGGCGGGTCGCCACATCGGGGATGGATTCTTCTGTCACAAATGCGTCCTCAACGGGATGGAAATTGCGTCAGTTATTAACACGTGAGCGCATGATAACCATCATCCCCACGCTTGTCCACCACTGGCGGACCTGCATCCAAAAGCCGTGAGAACAGTGCGACTCAATGGCCGCGATAACCGAGGACAACCAGAATGCAACTGCCGTCGGCGATCACGTTGAGTCCGGCCTTTTCGGCCCGCTCCACCGCGGCGGCACTCTCGGCGCCGGGCTGCATCCAGATATTCTGGATATGCCCCGCCTCCAGCGCCTTGTCGACAACCGTTTCCGTCACCTGCGGGGGCGTGATGACGGAGATGCTTTTGACCTCCGGCGGCAGCTGCGAAACATCGGAAACGCAAGGCACGCCGGCAATCTCCTTTTCCACCGGATTGACCGGAATCGCCCGTCGGTCGTTCTGCTGATAGCATCGCAGAACTTTGTATCCGTACTTGTGGGGTTTGGATGAAGCACCCACCACACCAAAAGCCTCTGCTTCGAGAAAACGATCGATCTTTTTCTGAACGTCCATAAAAAGAACCTCCCTGGTTTTTGCAGGATAAAATGCAGGTTAACGGATCGCGGGAAAACCGCAACCTCCCCTGCTTGACTTTGGCACAAGGGGCGGGTAAATTCGCCCCATGACGCGCGATATTTTTCTGGCTGACGCCCACCTGCTCTGCCCTGACACCGAAAACTATCAGCAACTGCTGACGTTTCTGGAATCCCAGCGCGGTCGGATGCGCACTCTTTATATTCTCGGCGATCTTTTTGAATTCTGGGTGGGCTACCGCCACCTGGTATTCACCCCCTACATACCGTTGCTCGAAAAACTCAGATCACTGCACTGCGACGGCACGCAGATCGTTTACGTCGAAGGGAATCACGATTTTCATCTCGGCCCTTTTTTCAGAGACAACCTGGATTGTCTGATCCTGCCGGACGGCGGAACGGTCGAGATCGACGGCAAACGGGTTTTTCTCTGTCACGGCGATCGGATCAACGACCGGGATCGGGGATACCTGCTGTGGCGGGGGCTGTTGCGCAGCGCCCCCCTCAAGGCGGCCATGGCGCTAATGCCCGGGGATCTGACCTGGCGTGTTGCGTTATGGGCCAGCCGCGTGAGCCAGAAAGGCAACGCGGCAAAAAGCAAACGCAGCCTGCCGCTGGGGTTGCTGGAGAAATTCGCCCGCGACCGCCTGGCCCAGGGGTGCGACGTCGTCATTACCGGGCATTTTCACCAACCCTTGCAGCGAGATCTGGATCAGGGTCTGCTCCTGGGACTCGGCGACTGGATTACTCAGTATTCCTATGCGGTGCATGAAAACGGCCGCTTCGAACTCAAGACCTACGCACTCTGATCCCCGCGGCTGCCGGCGTCAGCCTCCTGTAAAAGATGTAAAAGACGGGCAGCCAGATCCTGCAGCGACAATCCCTCCAGAGCATCACGCTCCGCTGCCTCCAGCCGCTCCTGAAGATCCCTCACAATCCGATGCTCTTCAACCCCTTCGTCTCCAACCACCTCGGGACCGTCATGTCGCAGACTCCGGAGAAGTTCGCACATGGGCAGCGTCTGCGGCGAGCGCCCCAATTGATAGGAATACTCACCATCACCGTCCTCGCTGACCTGATTCAGAATCCCCATATTCTTCAGCCGGAACACTTCGCTGCGCACCAGGCGGGGCGGATACTGCAGATAGGAAACAATCTGCTCCACCCCCCAAGGCCGTTCACCGCGATAAAATAATTTCGCCGCCAGCAGCACCACCGCCAGAGCGACCTTTTCATGACCGACCTGGTTGAAGGAGGTTTCGCGGATCTGCTGCCGCAGCGTGCCCAGGTTCTGCAGAGCATAGCTGACCTCCAGGCCCAGGAGCACAATCAACCAACTGAGATAGATCCAGATCATGAAAATGGGCAGAGCGGCCATGGTCCCGTAAATGGCGTTGTATTTGGAGACGCCGACCTGAAAATGGACATAGCCGAATTGGGCCAACTGCCACAGGGAGCCGCCGATGATGCCACCGATAAAGGCTGCCGAAAGCCGCACCCGGGTGTTGGGCATGAAGATGTACAGAGCGGTAAAAGCGATCCACATCCCAACAAAGGGCAGTATTTTGAACAGGAAAAGAACCAGATCCCCGACATAGGAATAATTCTTGAGGGCTTCCACCAGAGCCGTACTCTGCAGGGAAGAGGTCATGGAGATCGCTGCCAGGATCAGCAGCGGCCCGATGGTCACCACCGAAAAATAATCGGCGAAGCGACGGAAAAGCGAGCGCGTCTCCTCGACCCCCCATACCGCATTAAAGCTTTTTTCGATATTAGAAAGAAGAGCCAATACGGTCAGCAACAGCGTCGCAAGGCCCACCATCCCGAGGCGGCCGACGTTGGTGTTATCGATATAGGCGACAATCTGGGAGACGATCTGATCCGAACCGACCGCAATGTGTTCCAGAATGAGAGGCTCCAGTTGGTTCTGCACCCCGAAACCTTTGAGCAGGGCAAACATGAGTGCCAGAAGGGGGACAATGGCCAGGACGGAAGCATAGGTCAGAGCCGAAGCACGCAGCAGACAACGGTCTGCAAAAAAGTCGCGCGCCACAAGGGTGACGACCTGCCCCGGCTGTATAAGCAGACGCCGACCAAGGGATTGCTGGTAGAACTCCGGATCCCAGAGATCACGGCGCACAAAGTTTCTGACCTTTTCGAATGTCTGCTTGAGATCCGCCATAACAACCTTCAAAAACCTCCTCACCGCAGACGGGCGTTCTGCAGATTCTACACATCCAGCAACAAGGATTCAGCAACGGTCAGCTGCTTTGTCTCCGGAGCCAGGCTGTGAAACACTTCCGAAACGAACTGACGGTTGATGACTGCCAGATCCGCCGCAAAGCGAGTCCTGTCCAGAGATGGTGGAGTGCGGGGATCGCGCAGACGACAGGAGAGGGGGCGGTTTTTCTCGAGCCGACACCTTCCATCGAAAAACAAAGGACAGAGCCCATCCGAGCGGTATTGCTCAGCACGCAGGCGTATTTTCTCAGCCTCACTCTCAGCCAATTGCTCCACCTCAAGGGCCAGGGCCACAGCCTCGACCCAGAGCAGAAGCGCCGGACGGTCACAATCGGAGGCGCTCCTGCTATTGCCGTTACTCGCACCATTGTACGTAACCTGATCGAGCAACTGCTGGTACTTTTCCAGACTCTCCACGGCCGGGTGGGCCACATCGGCAGCAAGGCGCATGTCTCTCCCCCAAGGCAAATCGTCACACTTGATGGCGTCGTAAAAATTCACCAACCGCTGCGTTGCTGATTGCTGTCGCCCCCAAAGAAACTGCGCGCTAAGCAGCAACCGGCATCCAAAGTATAACGTGTTTTTATTTCCATGACCCTTCTTTTTTATATTTTGCTGTTCATCTCATGGGTTCGCAGTTCCCATGCTGAATCATGACTCTTTTTTTACGTCTCTCAAAGGCTCCAGCAGATGCTCCAGCCCGTTGACCTTGATCTCATAAACGGACTGGAGCATGCGCCCCAGGCGGCCTTCGGGAAACCCCCGCCCGGCAAACCAGACCAGATAGGGCTCCGGCAGATCAATCAATCTGCGCCCCGCATAGCGACCGAACGGCATGCGGGTGTGGACCAGATCGAGCATAAAATCGGGATCGGGAGACAGAGGGGGCTGCGTCATTCGTGTTCCACCAAAAGAATACTGGTGTCTTCGGCGGCGTCCCCGCCCTGGTCATAATTGCGCAGAACACGCAGGAACGCCTCTCCGTAGCGCTCAAGCTTGGCCTGCCCCACCCCGTTGATGCTCAGCAGTGCATCGCGGTCCCTGGGGATGAAGGCCGCCATCTCCGCCAGGGTGGCGTCACTGAAGACCACAAAAGGCGGGACGGCGGCTGCATCGGCCAGCTCTTTGCGCAGGCGGCGCAGGGCTTCAAACAATTCCGCATCGTAATTCAGCTCGTCGCGCCCCTTGCGCTTGACTTTACGCGGCGTCTCTACTCTGGTGCGGGGGCGGGGCAGCACCAGCTTCTCTTCTCCCCGTAAAATCGGTCGTGCTTTTTCCGTCAGCTTGAGCACGGAATATTGCGCCGCATCCTGTGTCAGATACCCCAGGTGAACGAGATGGCGCAAAAGACTGTTCCACTCATCGACGCCAAGGTCGGCACCGATGCCGTACGTCGACAGGCGCTCATGCCCCAGACGGCGGATACGCTCGTTATCGGCACCACGCAGCACGTCGACGACATGACCGACGCCGAACCGCTGGCCGACACGGAACACGCAGGACAGAGCCTTCTGCGCCGGCACCGTGGCGTCGAACCGCTCCGGGGGATCGAGACACAGGTCGCAGTTGCCGCAATCCTCATTCAACTCATCACCGAAATAACCCAGCAGCACCCGCCGGCGACAGATCTGCGCCTCGCACAGGCCGACCATGGTATTGAGCTTGTGCAGCTCGATCCTTCTCTGGTGCGGGTTCTGATTCTTTTCGATCAGGGCGCGGGCCTGCGCCACATCCCCGGGTCCGAACAGCAGCAGGGCCTCGGACGGCAGACCGTCACGCCCCGCGCGTCCGGTTTCCTGGTAATAGCTTTCAATATTTTTCGGCAGGTCGTAGTGAACCACGAAACGCACATTGGGCTTATCGATTCCCATGCCGAAGGCGACCGTCGCCACCACCACCCGCAGATCGTCGCGTTGGAAAGCCTCCTGCACCCGGCGCCGCTCCTCTTCACCGAGCCCGGCGTGGTAGGGCGCCGCATCGATCCCCTGCTCCCGCAGACGGTGGGCGACCTGCTCGGTTCTTTTGCGCGACAGGGCATAGACAATTCCCGCCTGGTCGTGCATGGATCCCAGAAAAGCCATCAACTGCTGGAAGGGTTTGGCTTTTTCAGTGATCGTGTAGCGGATATTGGGGCGATCGAAGCCCGCCACAAATATACGCGCCCGCTCCAGCTTCAATCGCTGCGCTATATCCTTGCGGGTCTGCGGATCTGCCGTTGCTGTCAGAGCAACCATGGGCACCTGGGGAAAGCGGCTGCGCAGCTCGCCCAGCCGCACATATTCCGGTCTGAAATCATGCCCCCATTGACTGACGCAGTGCGCTTCGTCAATGGCGAACAGGGAAATTTCCACCTCGCGCAGCCGATTCTGAAAAACGTCGCTCATCAACCGCTCCGGAGCGACGTAGAGCAGGCGCAGTTCACCCGCATGCAGGCGCGCGAGAACGCGGCGTGCCTCCGCGGCACCCTGTGAGGAATTGTAAAAGGCAGCCTGCACGCCATTGGCCTGCAGGGCATCCACCTGATCCTTCATCAGCGAAATCAGCGGCGAAACAACAATCGCGGTGCCTCTGCGAAGAAGAGCCGGAATCTGGTAGCACAGAGATTTGCCGCCGCCGGTAGGCATCAGGACAAAGGCATCCTCCCCGGCGAGCAGCGTATCGACAATCTCGCGCTGGCGACTTTTGAACTCTCGAAAACCAAAGACAGACCGCAGGGTATCCAGCGGCGAATCAGGTACGGACATGTTTCCACTCCCCTCCCCCAAAAAGCAATTCGGAAAAAAGCTGAAGACAGACAATCGGGATCAACGCCCGAAACGCAGAGCCTGGGCGCAGCGCCACAGCAGCCAGCTGATCACGGCCGCGCCCAGAACAAGGACGACCAGAAACATTGCCAGCGGCGAGAGCTGCGTGGAAACGGGCACCATCTCCAGGCTGAAATGAGGCGCAAGGTAGCCGGAACGCACCACGGCACGAACTTCGCTCATAACAAAGACCAGCGGCACAACGACCACCGCGGCCAGGGTAACCCGTCCTCGGAAGCCGGCCACCAGCGCCAGCACAGCCAGAACAAAACCAAGCAGAAAGACCCCTGTACCGTGAGGGCTTCCGCCAAGCAACAGCTTCTGCACCGGGGCAGGCAGCAAGACCAGAAAGACCATCCCGTCGATCATCTGAATCAGAGTCAACCAGGAAAACCAGGCCATTCCGAGGCGCACGCCTTCCTCCTCGACGAAAAAGTCATGGCGACCTCGGTGACGGATATAAAGGGCAACGAACAATCCGCCCACGGCGAGGCTTCCGAGGATGAAATGCAGATAGCGCGGGAGCAGCGTGGGGTCCGCCCAATTAAGAAAAATTCCCGCGCTGCTGTCGAAATATCCCTCCCAGGCCTGAGGATTGAGCATCAGGGTCATATTGTTGGTGAAAATAAACGGTATCACAAGAAAAATGAGCGCCGCGGCAAAAATGACAATCTGTCGCAGCCGTCCCAGGCGTTCAAAACGGAAATCGTACAGATATAAGGCGTAATAGGCAATGATCAGCAAGGGGATAATGCTGATCCAGAATACTGCGGAAAGGATGGAGCTGGTATAAAGAAACGGTCCCCATAACAGCTGCACAAAGAGCAGTGCGGCGACACCGAAATTGACCGCAATCGCCATCAGCACCGGGAGAGCCCTGGCCAGGGCGTGAGCCAGATGGCGTCTGGGACCGGCCCTTCTCATTCCCGCATAGAGAGCGACTCCGGCGCAGCCGAGCAGCATGTTCATGAAAAGCAGGTGGATGGGAAAAACCAGTGCCTGCAGCGCGCGAAAGATCCAGGGGGCGGCGGGCAGAACGTCAGCAGTGGGTATGAGTTCATTCATCGGGAACTACTCCTGCGCCAGAGCGGCCAGAAAATCCGCCAGGGCATCTTTTTGTTCAGCAGGCAGCATAAGCGGTGGCATGGCCGGGCTCATACGCGGCAAATCATCCAGAGCCGCGCGGATACGGTCGCGGTCCCAGCCGTGCACCCTGGCGTTCATAGCGTTGCCTCCCTCGCGCAAGCCATGACAGGGGGAACAACGCTGCTGGAAAAGAGATTCTCCGAGGTCTGAGCGATCTTCATGCTCAGGTTCAATTGCTTTATCAGGCAGCAGGATCTGCGCCGGGATCTCAATGCCGTTTACATCTTTGACCAGCCAGGCGGCCAGGGTGCGGGCTTCATTCACAGTGCCGGCGAAGGGCGGCATAAAAGGGCGGATGGCATGGAGGTTTTCAATGTAACCGGTCATCCCCTCGAAGGCGATCCCCGCTGTGCGCGAAGAGAGGTCGTTGTTGCGCCCGCCCAGCGTATGGCAGGCATAGCATTGAAACTTGAAAAGATCCTCGCCCGCTGTTGCACGGTTGGTTTCGCTGACCTCTTTGTCGCGGGACCACCTGGCGGACGATAGGAACCCCTGCGCATTGAGCATCTCGATCTTCTGCGGGGGGATGCTATTGGAATAGAGCCTGTCATAGATGACAAAAGGCCGACGCGAACCCTCGCGAGCCCATTCGAAGCCTCCCATCACACCAAGCCCGCAGACCAGAACCAGCAGCGCGACAATCTTGTTGTGCCATTGCGGGCGAAGCAGACAGAAAATCAGGCTCAACACACCGCCGGCCGCGGCCATCCAGAGGGCCGCCTGCAGGATAGCGGCCAACTGCGGCGAAGCATGAGCCAGGATGTTGCGGGCCGGCTCCGGCAGTTGCCGCAGATACCACCAGCCGCTGGGGAGAGCGCCAAGCGCGGCGATCAGAACCCACCAGCTTGAAAACCGGGTCATACGCCGCTTAAGGCGCACATCCCGCAGAAAAGCGGTCGAGACAAAGGCATAGACCCCCGCCAGGAAGATTGCGAGAAAAGTCCTGACCAACAGGGACGGCCAGAAGGTCGGATTGAAAAAGCCCTCCCAGGGGTTGCCGCTTTCAAGCCAGCCTCCAGGGGCCATCATGAAAGTGATGATTCCGTTGATCAGAAAAAGGCTGCACCAGGCGGAAACAAAGTAGATCCAGCCGATCACCTGGTGACTTCCGGACCGCATGCGGCCGAATGTATAGAAATAAACCATGGCGGCCACGATCTCCACCAGGAAGAACACCCACTCAGCGGCCCAGAAGAAAACGAAATTATGAATCAGCAGAGAGGTTGCGGTCGGCTGCACCAGGGAGATGGCGAACCAGATTCCGACACCTGTCAAGCTGCCGTAAACCAGGGTGACCAGGATGAAAAAGCGCGCATGGCGGCGAGTGAAATCGAGAACACCAGGATCGCCTTCCCGCAGCCCCAAGCGCTCGGCCAATACCAGATAAAGCCCCCCGCCTACGGCAAAATGCGCCACGAATACGTGGGTTACGGCGATCAGGGCAATAAGGCTGCCCCCTGAAAACTGAGGCAGATACCATACCGGGTACTCCATCGGGTTCCTCCATCTGCGAATCCGGCCTTAACCGGGGTCGCATCTTACTTATCACCGGCAGCTTCCCCTGCCATCGCCATAGCGCAGTGAACCTGCCGAACACATACTGAGACGGCAGAAAAAAAAGATCGTCAATGAGACGATGAAGACATTCCCATCCGACATCGCTATTCCAGGTCGAATACCCTGACCGGCTTTTCAAAACGCCTCAATGCGGGGTCGTCGGCATCGATATCGCCGACCAGCACCAACGCCTGCCGTTCAGGGTCGAGATAGCGACGCGCAACCCGCATGACGTCCGCACGGGTGACGGCGGCGATCCGATCCCGGTAACCGCTGAGGTAGTCCGCCGGGTAATCATAGTAATCCAGACGCATCGTCATGGCCACCACATCGTGCTGATCCTCAAAGGTGAAGACAAAAGAATTGATCAGGCTCTCCTTGGCCAGCTTGAGATCTTGCTGGGAAACAGGGTCGCTGCGCATCTCTTCCATGGTCTGCTGCATCAGTTCGATGACTTCATCAACAGCGTCGGGGCGCGTTTCACAGCCGGCGACAAAGGGCCCCGGCAGCCGGCGCCCCACCTGATAGTAGGAGTAAACGGAATAAGCGAGACCGCGATCAGAGCGGATCTTGCGCATCAGACGCGAATTGAAGCCGCCACCGCCCAGCAGGTAGTTCATGACCCGCACGGCATACTGATCGGGGTTGTCTTTTGTCAGGCCGATTTCCCCCAGCAGGATCGTGGTCTGGCTCAGTTCCTTGGACGCGACCCAGATCGCGGGAGCGGGAGTCTGACCAAGGGGCGGAATCGGCAGCTGCGCTACAGACCCAGCAGGCCAGTTGTCAAAATGCCGCGCAACCAGTCCTTCAAGCAGCAGCGGATCGAAATCCCCGGAAATGCCGATCTGAAGGTTGTTGGGATGGCTGTATCTGCGGTGCAGTTCCACCAGGTCGACGCGCTCAACGGCATTGACCGTTTCCACCTCCGGACGAAGCCCCAGGGGATGCTCGCCATAAAGAGCCCGGTACAGAATATGGCGCGAGAGCTGCGCAGGGTCGTCGTTGCGGCGCCGGATCTCTTCCTGCATCCGACGTTTGATGATTTCAAGCCGCGCCGAGTCGAAGCGGGGGCGCCGCAGAACCTGAGAGAGAATTCCCAATCCACGATCCAGATCCTCGGCGCGCAGCGACATCTCCAGCGTCACGGCGTAGGTGTCGGCATCGGCGGAAAAGTCAGCCGCCATCCGCTCAAGGGTTTCATCCATCTCATCGGGGTCGAGCTCGCCCGCGCCCCCCTGCCGCAGAAGCGACGCATAGACTGCTGCCAGACCTGTCTTTTCCGGCGGCTCGACAATGGCGCCGACACCCAGCATAGCCGTAATCCGCACCAGGGGAAGCTCATGGTCGGGCTTGAGGTAGAGCTGCAATCCATTCTCCCGCTTTTCCCGTGCAATCTCGGGCACATCGAACTCGAGGGGCGCAAAGGTCAGATTCCGCGGTGATGCTTCAGGGGCTGAGAGGGAACAACCCGTCACACAAAACGCCAGCATAGCAATAGGCAATAGCAGAAAGGCAAGCTTGCGCAAATTCATTGCATTTCTCCTTCAGCACTCAGGGTGACAACCGTTCGATTGGCTTTTGTGAGCCATCGCCGGGCCACCTGCATAATGTCCTCCGCATCGAGCTGCGCCACCTTCTGGTCATAGGAAATCAGGTAGCGCCAATCCCCCGCCACACTCTGATAGTAGGTCAGCATGCGGGCCAACCCGTTGTTGCCGCGCAGAAAACGCAGCCGATCGGTGCGCAGGCGGCTGCGGGCCTTTTCGAGTTCAGCGTCGCTCACCGGTTCGCGGGCCAGCCGTTCGATCTCGGTCATAATCGCCTCTTCGACTTCTTCAACGGTATGCGGATGACGAGGCGTGGCATTGATGACATAGAGGTTGGGATACCGCGCTCCGGGAGCGCCATAGGTGGAAACTGCGGTAGCGAGCTGCTTCTCGAGCACCAGACTGCGATAAAGGCGCGAGGTGGGCCCCTGCCCCAATATCTGGTCGATCAGGTCGAAAACGTAATCCTCCCGGCTTGGCAGAGTCGGCTTGTGAAAGGCCATCGAAAGCTGCGGCTCTGCGTCGAACTGAACATGACGTCTTTTTTCGCCGTTCTGAGGGGGCTCGACAGCTGTGACGGGCATGACGGAAACGCCGGGATCGATGTCTCCGAAATAACGCTCGACCAGCGCGATGGTTTCCGCGGGATCGATATCTCCCACCAGCGCGATCACCGTATTGGCGGGCGCATAGTAGCGCTTCAAAAACGAGCGCGTTTCCTCCAGTGTCAGATTCTCGATATCGGACATCCAACCGATGATGGGATTGCGGTAGGGGTGAACCGTAAAAGCGGTCGCCAACAGGTTTTCATAAAGCAGCCCGCGGGGACTGGTTTCATAAGAGCGCCTGCGCTCCTCCTTGATCACCTCGCGCTCAGTATAGAATTCACGCAGAACGGCATTTTTCATCCGGTCCGATTCGACCGCCGCCCAGAGCTCAAGCTTGTTGGACGGCAGCGATATCAGGTAGGAGGTCAGATCCTTGCTGGTAAAGGCATTGTAGCCGACGCCTCCGTTTTCGGCGTAGATACGGGCGAATTCATCCTTGACCACGAATTTTTTATGTTCCTGCTGCAAACGGGCCAGACGCTGTTCCAGTTCTTGAACCTCGTCCGGATCAGCATCCCGCCGCGCCCGCAAGGCATCGAGCTTTGCACCGACCTGCGCTATCTGCTCCAGCAGCGGCTTCTCCTGTTCATAATCAACCGTTCCCAGAGTCCGAGTGCCCTTGAACAGCATGTGCTCCAGCAGGTGGGCCACCCCGCGATTTTCACTGGTCTCGTTCACCGCTCCCACACCAAGGGTAATGTAAGCGGTAAAAGTGGGCGTGGCATCGCGCTCAACCATAAGCAGCTTAAGTCCGTTGTCCAGGTCATGTTCGATCACTTTGTCGGCCAGGGTCTGCGCCTGAGCCGAGGCAAAGGGCAGACCGATCAGAACAAAACACAGCAGGACGATAAATCGCACAGAGGTACACACAGAAAGACTCCTTGCAGAAATTTATTCTTGGGAGAGAAAGTTCAAACGGACGGTCGGACACCTGGACGGGAATCACAGGAAAAACGCGTAAAGGAGCCGCGAACCCGCTCAACGGGGAGCAAAGCCGTAGCAAGGGCATCATCGGCTGTTTCCATGTATTGAATTTCAAGGTCTCCAATGATCCCCTTGTCCATGGCTTCAACCTGCGCTTGATTGCGCCGCGGCAACAGCGCAGTGGCAACGCCGGCGCGCCGCGCCGCAAGTATTTTCTCTTTCACCCCACCGACAGGCAGGATGCGACCGCTCAGAGTCAACTCGCCGGTCAGAGCGACCCGCCGCCGCACGGGCCGTCCGGTCAGCAGGGACACCAGCGCCACCGCCAGCGTAATCCCGGCGGAAGGTCCGTCTTTAGAGACGGCCCCCGCCGGAACATGCACGTGAACCTCGCTGTGTTCGAACAGCTCGCCGTCAATCCCCAGACGCTCGGCATTAGCTCGCACAAAGGACAGGGCGGTGCGGGCCGATTCCTGCATCACGTCGCCAAGCCGCCCGGTCAGGGTCAGCTCCCTGCGGCCGGGCATGCGGGTCACTTCCACAAACATAATGTCGCCGCCGCTTTCAGTCCACGCCAGGCCGGTCGCCACTCCGACCCGATCCACGTCCTCAGCGATCTCGGCAAAAAATATACAGGGTCCCAGCAACTCCCCGACCCGATCCACCGTCACCTGGCGCTGCGGCTCGAGCCCCAGAGTAATCTCCTTGGCCAGCTTGCGGCAGATTGCGGCGATCTGCCGCTCGAGATGCCTCACTCCGGCCTCGCGCGTATAATCCCGGATAATGGCCCGCAACGCCTCGGGATGAAACTCGGGAGGGACATTCTGCAGGCCGTTTTCCTCGATCTGCTTGGGGATCAGGTAACGAACGGCGATCTGCTCTTTCTCCTCATCCCCGTAGCCTGAAAGGCGTACAATTTCAAGCCGATCACGCAGGGCTGCGGGGATGGGGTCCAGAGTGTTTGCGGTTGTGATGAACATCACCTGGGACAGATCGAAGGGCACGTCGAGATAATGATCGCGAAAAGTGTTATTCTGCTCCGGATCAAGAACCTCAAGCAATGCCGATGAGGGATCCCCACGGAAATCGTGCCCGATCTTGTCGATTTCATCAAGCATGAATACCGGGTTATTGACCCCGGCGCGGTTGATTTCCTGCACAATGCGGCCGGGCATGGCGCCGATATAAGTACGGCGATGGCCCCGCACCTCAGCTTCATCCTTCATCCCGCCAAGGGCAATGCGGATAAAGCGCCGCCCCAGTGCCCGGGCAATGGAGCGTCCCAGGGAGGTTTTGCCCACACCAGGCGCACCGACAAAACACAGAATCGGCCCCTTGCTCCCCTGAGGTCGAAGTGAGCGCACGGCCAGAAACTCCAGGATGCGCTCTTTGACCTCCTTCAGGTCGAAATGATCTTCGTCCAGAATGGTCTGCGCGCGCGGGATATCGAGCGCATCCTCGCTGGAACGATTCCACGGCAGCTCGACCAGAAACTCCAGGTAATTGCGGGCAACGCCATATTCGGGGCTCGCAGGGTGGAGGCGCTCAAAACGGGCCATTTCCCGTTCGGCGACCCGCAGGACATCCGGCGGCATCTGCGTGCGTTCCAGGCGGGAGCGAAACTCATCGATTTCGCTCTGGCGCGGGTCATCGTCACCCAGTTCTTCCTGAATCTGCTTCATCTGCTCACGCAGCAGATATTCTTTCTGATTCTTGCCGATCTTGCGGGAGACTTCCTCCTGAATTTCGCCGCGAACCTGCTGTTTCTGGATCTCACCGGAAAGAATCAGGTAGACTTCCTTGAGCCGCTCCACAGGATTGAGAATCTCGAGCATGCGCTGTTGAACCGCTGGGGCAAGGCCGAGATAGACGGCGATCAGGTCGGCAAGACGCCCGGGTTCTTCAATGCGCTCGACCATTTTCATGACGTCGCCGGGCAGCGGGCGCCCATGGGACAGGGCAACCTTCAGGAGGGAATAAACGCTCTGAACAAGCGTTTGCGCCACCAGCCCCTGATCCACGGGCTCCTGCAGGACCGTCACCCGCGCCATAAGACAGTGACTGTCCGGAACGCAGATCCCCAGCCGGACTCTGGCCAGACCTTCGACCGTGATTTTGGCGCTGCCCTCATTGAATCGCTGGACCTGGTTGATACGGCACACTGTGCCGATCTCCGCCATGTGGTTCTGGTCGGATCGCGGGGAGGGCTGCCCATTATAGAACAGGGCCAGAATGCGCTGGTCCTGCAGCGCCCGCTCAACGGCCTCCATGTCATCCCCCTTGACATGGAGAGGGGATATCATGTGCGGAAAGACCACCTGTTCCCGCAACGGAACCAGGGGGACAATATCGGGGATCCAGCGAGAATCCAAAAGTGGGAATCTCCTCTTCAGTGGGACAAGGGTTCCTCCACGTGCAGAAAGAAATAAGAAATTACAACTGTTTATCAAAAATAACAGTCATCGCACCCCTGTCAAGCCGTTTCAAATAGCAGGTTTGCAAAAACCCACCCACTGCTGCGTTGCTGCAATTGCTTTCACTGCTTCGATTTACGCCTGTATATCTTCATAGCTCGATCATCAAGCGCCTTGCATTTGGAACATTTTGTTTAGCTTTCCAATATTTTCTTTCTTGGGAAAGCATCTCAAATGGCTTTTGACAAAGAGGAAATGGAATGGTTAACTCGTAATTGCAGTCAATAACATGAAATCACCTGATATCTATTCAGCCAAAGGAGAAAATCTGTGAAACGTATTGCGGTATTGACCAGCGGCGGTGACAGTTCGGGCATGAACGCCGCGCTGCGCGCGGTGGTGCGTTCGGCTCTTTCCTCCGGACTTGAAGTCGTCGGCATCAATAAAGGGTACAAGGGGATTATTGACCGGAACTATGCCATGATGAACACCCGTTCGGTCAGCAATATCCTGCAGCGCGGCGGCACCTTTCTGCAAAGCGCACGCTGCAAGGAGATGATGGAAGAGCCCGGACAGAATCTCGCGGCGGAAAATCTCAAGGGCATGGGAGTTGAAGGACTGGTAGTGATCGGTGGCGACGGCTCCCTGCGGGGCGCTCTCAGCCTCCATCGCCGCGGCATCAAGGTGATCGGCATCCCGGCCTCCATCGACAACGACATCCCCTATACATCCATGTCCCTCGGAGTCGATACGGCACTGAACAATATCGTTTACGCCATCGACTGCCTCAAGGATACCGCATCGAGTCATGATCGTGCCTTCATTGTCGAAATCATGGGGCGTAATTGCGGATACCTGACGCTGGTGGCGGCCATTGCCTGCGGCGCCGAACATGCACTGATTCCGGAAACCCCCTTCGATATCGGCAGAATCTGCGAAAACCTGCGCAAGCGCTACCGCGAAGGACGCGACAATTCCATTATCCTGGTGGCCGAGGGGGTTGCCACGGCACAGGAAATTTCGAATCGGATCAAGGACTGTATCGGCTTCGAATCGCGTATCATGGTGCTGGGGCATTATCAGCGCGGCGGCTCGCCGTCAAGCTTCGACCGCCTGCTCGGATCGCGATTCGGCCAGGGTGCGGTGCAGGCTCTGGTCGAGGGAGAGTCTGGAAAGATGATTGGGTTATCCGCATCGAAGATGAAACTGACCGACCTGGAAAAGGTACTGACAGGAAAGATTCGTCCCATCGACAAAAGCATGGTGGAACTGTCTAAATCTCTTGATATCTAATGGCTTACAGGGATAATTCGGGAAGAAAGCTTTTTCCGGCAGGCGAGCCGCAGCCGAAAATATCGCCCAGCGTGGCAGCGACATCGGCAAAAGTCGAGCGGACACCCAGGTCACACCCTGTTTGAAGCGCCGGTCCCCACACCAGCAACGGCACATACTCACGGCTGTGATCGGTCCCCTCGGTGGTCGGATCACAGCCGTGATCGGCGGTAATGATCAGCAGATCGCGCCCCGTCATCTCCTCCATGAACTGCGGCAGCCACCGGTCAAAATCCTGCAGCGCTGCGGCGAAACCCGCCACATCGTGGCGATGCCCGTAAAGCATGTCGAAATCCACCAGGTTGGTAAACACCATCCCTCGCTTGATTTCCGCAAAAGATTGCCGTGTCAGCTCCATGCCATGGTGGTTGTCCCGGCTCGGGCGGCAAGCACTGAGACCCTGCCCGCAAAAAATGTCGCCGATTTTTCCGACGCCTGTCACCGGCAGATCAAGCGCGCATAAACGATCGAGTATGGTTTTTTCAGGCAGTAGCATGGAAAAGTCGTGGCGGCGGGAAGTTCGGCGAAAATCAGTTGAACTGCGACCGGTGAAGGGACGGGCGATGACGCGCCCGACACGGTATGGATCAAGGACTCGGCGGGCAATGCGGCAGATTTCGTAAAGCTTCTCAGGGGGGATGATGTCCTCATGGGCGGCAATCTGAAAAACCGAATCGACGCTGGTGTAAATAATCGGCAGGCCGGTGCGCAGGTGAGATTCACCCAGCCGGGCGATAATTTCAGTGCCGCTGGCCACTTCATTGCCCAGCCATCCCAGGCCGGTGGCCTTCTGGAAGGCCTGCATGATTTCATCCGGAAAACCTTCCGGGAAAGTGGCGAAAGGTTGCTTCATGACCAGTCCGGCAATTTCCCAATGTCCGGCAGTGGTATCTTTGCCGGCGGCTTTTTCCGCCATTTTCCCCCATCCGGCCTGCGGGTTGGGACAGGGTGGAACGCCGCTCAGCCTGAGGATTTTCCCCAGGCCCAGCGCTTTAAGATGAGGCAGGGCAAGCCCTCCGTGACTGCGGGCGACGTGGGCAAGGGTATTTGCGCACCCGTCACCGTAAGCTTCCGCGTCTGGCAGAGCGCCGACGCCGACACCGTCAAGGACAATCAGGGCGACGCGTTCAATGACCGTAGGCGCCTGGCTCACCGATCGGTTCCCGACTGCCACTGCGCCATGATCTGCACGGCATTACTGGTGCCGATGCGAGTGGCGCCGGCCCGCAGGTACTGACAGCAGCTCGGCCAGTCCCGAATGCCGCCCGCCGCTTTGACGCCGGCATGCCCATCCGCCACCTGTGCCAACAGGCGCACCATTTCCAGAGTCGCCCCCCCGGGGCCGAAGCCGGTCGATGTTTTAAGCATGGCGGCTCCCGCCTCCAGCACCGTCTCGGCCAGACATTTCACGATCTGCGGAGCAAATAATGCCGTTTCGAGAATCACCTTGACCGGCACATTCGGTGCGGCCTCGACAACGGCCGAAACCTCATCCCCCACCCGTGAAAAATCATTTTCACGGGCCGCGCCCAGGGGAATAACCATGTCGATTTCAGTCGCACCCCGCTCCAGCGCCACACGGGCTTCAAATACCTTGGTGCGCGGGTCGCAATACCCCAATGGGAATCCAACCACCGTCGCGACCTCCACCCCGGAGCCATACAACAGTTCGGCGGCAAGGGCAACATAAACAGGGGGGATGCAGACTGCGGCAAATTGATACTCAGCAGCCTGTTCGCACAGCGTACGGATCTGGTCGTGCGTGGCATCGGGCTTAAGCAGGGTATGGTCGATATGACAGGCAGGATTCATCAGGGCAAACCGGGTGTTCAGGTCCGATAGTCCGCATTGATGCGCACGTAGTCATAGGTCAGGTCGGAGGTGTAATAGACACCCTCCCCGTCACCGAGGGTCAAATCAATCTGCACTGTAAATTCAGGTTTTTTCAGCACGTCCGTCGCCAGAGCCTCCTGCTCCGGGCCGGTGCCCAGGCCGTTTCTCACCACCTCCACGTCATCGAAATAAATGGAAATCCGATCGGGGTCAACTTCGGCGCCGGAATAGCCCACTGCCGCGATGATGCGCCCCCAGTTGGCGTCTTCCCCGAAAAATGCGGTTTTCACCAGGTTGGATGTGGCCACACTGCGCGCCACGGTCTGTGCCTGGACTGCGTCTTGCGCGCCACGCACGCTGATCTGAACCACTTTCGTGGCTCCTTCGCCATCCCGCACGATCATCTTTGCCAGTTCGGTCAGAACTTCAAGAAGCTTCTGTTGAAAATCCTGTGCCTCGGGGGTCCCGGGCAAAATTTCCTCAGCTTCCGCCTGTCCGTTGCTCAGGATCAACACCATATCATTGGTTGAAGTATCGCCGTCGACCGTGATGGCGTTGAAGGAGCGGTTGACGCACCATCGCAGGGTCTCGTCAAGCAATCCCGGCGAGACCAGGGCGTCGGTGACGACGTAAGCCAGCATGGTCGCCATATTGGGGTGGATCATCCCCGCACCTTTGGCCAGACCGAGAATCCGGTAGGGCTGCCCTGCCACCTCCCCCTCGCGCCAGCTGATCTTGGCGAAGGCATCGGTGGTCCGCATAGCCTCAGCCACTCCAGACGCGCCGCCGGCCTCAAGCTGCCCGGGCAGCAACCCGATGTGCTGCTCGAATTTGGCCATGGGAAGATTCTGCCCGATCACCCCGGTCGATGCCACCACCACCAGGTCTTCAGGCAAGCCCAGCGCAGCAGCCGCCAATTCCCCGCAGCGCAGAGCGTCGCTGAGCCCCTGTTGACCAGTGCAGGCATTGGCGTTGCCGCTGTTGACCAGCACCGCCTGGCACTGCCCTGCCCGAACCCTCGGCGCGCTGACGACAACCGGGGCGGCCACGACTTTGTTAGTGGTAAACACTCCGGCGCAGCGCGCGGGGACCTCGGAGAAAATCAACGCCAGATCGGAGCGTCCCGATTTTTTAAGTCCCGCACTGCGGGAAGCAAACTTAAACCCTTTGACGCGGGGTGGTTTCTGCTCGCTCATACCCGGTGGCTCCTTTGTTCAGCCGGTGGGAAAAAGGACGCCAAAGGTCGTGCCTTCGCCGTCGGTCTCTTCCAGAAAAATAAGTCCGCCCATGCGATTGAGAATGGCCTTGCAGATGGCCAGCCCGATTCCAACCCCGGTCGGTTTTTCCGTGTTGATATCGCCCAGCTGCGTGTACTCGTTAAAAATATCCTCGCTGGCTTCCTGCGGCACCGCCAGGCCGTCGTTATGAATCTTCATATAGACATGCGGCCTCTCTTCCACCAGTCGGTTTTCCAGCCGCACCAGAATCCCTCCTCCCGGTCGGTTGAATTTGACCGCGTTGTCCACCAGGGCGTTGATCAGCATGGCCACCTTTTCAGGGTCGCCATAAATGTCGTGGAGATCCGGTGGGATTTCCACCTGGGTTGTGATCTCTTTTTCGTTGATTTCGTAGCCTTTGCGGTTCATCGCTTCGCTGAGCAGACCCTCGATGGAGAAACTGCGCCAGTCCCATTGCTCCCCGCCGGAATCAATGGTGAACAGGCGCAGCATGCCGGAGATCAGCTTCTCCATGTGGAGGCTTTCGGAGTGCACCTTGCCCAGGTAGTCACGCAGCTCGTCCCGGTCGATATGATCGAAAAAGTTGATGATCAGATCCACGAAACCGAGGATTGAAGTCAGCGGAGTTTTGAGTTCGTGAGAGAGATTACAGACCAGTTTGGATCGTGCCTTGTTGAACTTGACCAGGTGCAGGTTGGCCTCTTCAAGCTCCCGCGCCTGCTGGCGCAGGTTGGAAACAAGCTTGAAATTTTCAATGGCGAGTGCAACCTGGTGGGCGATGGTGGTCAGAAGATTCTGGTCTTCAACGTGAAAGGTCTCGCCGGAGAGCTTGTTGTTGACGTTGATGACGCCCAGCACCCGGTCCTTGATGCGGATGGGGACGGACAACAGCGACTGGTTCTTGTAACGCTCGGCGTCCCCTGCGGAATGGAACCGCTGATCCCGTGAAAGATCCGCGATCAGCACCGGACGTCCGGTCGCCAGGACATGCCCTGAAATACCCTCGCCCGGCGCAACCTTGGCCCGGCTCATGATATCCGTAGAAAGCCCGCGCGCCGCGGCAATGGAAAGATTGCCGTCGTCATCGCGCAGCATCATCGACACCATTTCCACATTGGCCGAAAGGCTGATCGAATCCACGATCTTGTCGAAGAGGATTTGCAGATCATCGCCGTTGCTGGCCGTTTCACCGATCTTCTTGAGAAGAATCAGGTCGGACAGCCGGCGCTGCGCCTCTCGCTGAGCGGCGGCTTCATGGAGCGAGGCGCGGTGAACATCAACCGCACGGCGCACCGACTCGATCAGTTCGTCCTCTTCCAGGGGTTTGACCAGGTAGTCAAGAGCACCATGACGCAGCACCTGTCGGGCCGCGGAAAAATCCTGGTGCGAGGAAATGATAATGACCGGCAGTTCAGGATACTGCTCTCGTACCATGCGCAGCACATTAAGCCCATCCATCTCGGGCATGTCCAGATCCGTCAGCACCACACAGACGTTCTCCTGGGCCAGCAGTGTGCGCGCTTCCCCGCCGTGATTCGAGTCGAGCACCCGAAAACCGTGCTTTTCCAGATCATTGCGAACAGACTGGCGGAAAAAAGGCGTATCATCAACAACCAGAATGGTCGGCGCCACCTCGTTCCTGTCAGCCAGATCCATGCCCATCTCCCCCTGATTCACCCCGCCATGCCCCTTTTATTTTCCGCAGCATTTTTTGTATTTTTTGCCGCTTCCGCACGGGCAGGGATCGTTGCGCCCCACCTTATCGGCATCCCGCGTGACCGGTTTGGACGCCTGATCCTGGCCGCCGACCCGGTTCATCACCAGCTTGCGGTGACGCTGCTCGGTTTCAATCTGTTCAACATCCTGCTCCCGTGCCAGCTGAACGCGGAACAGCTTCATGAGCAGCTCCTGCCGGATGCGCCCCATCATTTCCATGAAAAGGCCATAGGCCTCTTTTTTGTACTCCTCCTTCGGATTGCGCTGGGCATAACCGCGCAGACCGATTCCTTCCTTGAGGTGATCGATGGACAGCAGGTGATCTTTCCACTGCATATCGATGGTCTGCAGCAGCAGCATCTTCATGAGGTGGGCCATGATTTCCGCGCCGAATTCCTCTTCCTTCTCCTTGAGGCGGCCCCGTGCCTGCTCACGCAGAGATTCTTCCACCTCGCGGGGCGACTTGGCAGAAAGGTCACCTTCAGGCAACTGCGGCTGAAAATAGAAAAGATTGAAAAAATCTTTCCACAAACCATCCAGGTCCCATTTTTCGGGATGGGTCTTTTCAGGACAGAAGGTCGCTACCATATCCTCGACCGCTTCATCAACCACGGCCAGCACCGTTTCTTCGATATTTTCACCGCCAAGAACCTCTCGACGCTGGGTATAAATGACCTCGCGCTGCTGGTTCATGACATCGTCGTATTCCAGCAGGTGCTTGCGGATTTCGAAGTTGTGCCCTTCAACCTTTTTCTGAGCGTTTTCAATCGCTCTGGAGATAATGCCATGCTCGATCGGCTCGTTGTCGGGGATCTTGAGCTTTTCCATGACGTAAGAAACGCGCTGGGAGCCGAAAATCCGCAGCAGGTCGTCTTCGAGAGACAAGTAAAAACGGCTTTTTCCGGGATCTCCCTGACGGCCGGCTCGCCCGCGCAGCTGGTTGTCGATGCGGCGCGACTCGTGACGCTCGGTACCGAGGATATAAAGACCTCCGGCATCCAGGACCTCCTGCTTTTCCTGGGCGCACTGCGCTTCGAATCGTTCCAGAAGTTGCGGATAGGCGGCGTCTGGATCCTCTTTCAGAGCTGCCTCCTTGCGCGCAAGCATTTCGGGATTGCCGCCGAGCAGGATATCGGTTCCGCGCCCGGCCATGTTTGTCGCAATGGTGACGGCCCCGCGGCGTCCGGCCTGGGCGACAATCTCAGCTTCGCGCTCATGATGCTTGGCATTGAGGACATTGTGCGGGACACCCCGCTTTTTGAGCATCTCCGAGAGTGTCTCGGACTTCTCGATGGAAATCGTCCCCACCAGAACGGGTTGTCCAGCCTGGTGACACTCCACGATATCTTCAATGGCGGCTTTGAACTTTTCCAGCTCGCTTTTATAGATGACATCGGACTGGTCGTTGCGAATCAAAGGCCGGTTGGTCGGGATGACCACGACTTCGAGCTGGTAAATCTGATGGAATTCCGCGGCTTCGGTATCGGCGGTTCCCGTCATGCCCGCCAACTTCTCGTACATGCGGAAATAGTTCTGAAAGGTAATGGTGGCCAGCGTCTGATTTTCGCTCTCGATCTTGACGCCTTCCTTAGCCTCGACCGCCTGATGCAGCCCGTCACTCCAGCGTCGTCCCGGCATGATGCGGCCGGTAAATTCGTCGACAATCATCACCTCGCCGTCCTTGACGACATAGTCGACATCCTTCTTGAACAGCGCATGGGCTTTGAGAGCCTGGTTGAGATGGTGAAGTATCTCTATATTCTTGGGATCATAAAGATTTTCAACATTGAGCAGGCGCTCGCACTTGGCAACCCCTTCTTCCGTCAAGGCCGCGGAGCGTGCTTTTTCATCGACGGTATAATCGCCGGTGTAATGCTTGACCGTCTGGCCGACCTTGCCGTCGCGCGATTCGATGATCTCCCCTTTTTTAAGCATGGGAACGACACGATTTGCGGCGTAGTACAGATCGCTCGAGGAGGCGCTCGGTCCTGAAATGATCAGCGGGGTCCGCGCTTCGTCGATCAGGATGGAGTCCACCTCGTCGACGATGGCGAAATTGAAGGGTCGCTGGACGTAATCGTCCAGGGAAAACTTCATGTTGTCGCGCAGATAATCGAATCCGAACTCGTTGTTGGTGCCGTAGGTAATGTCGGCGGCGTAGGCTTCTTTACGCTGCTGGTCGTTGCGCCCATGCACAATCACACCCACAGTCAGCCCGAGAAAGCGATAAAGCTGCCCCATCCATTCGGAGTCGCGGCGCGCAAGATAATCATTGACCGTGACCACATGAACGCCTTTGCCGGACAGGGCATTGAGATAACAGGCCAGCGTGGCGACAAGGGTTTTGCCCTCACCGGTCTTCATCTCCGCAATGCGTCCCGAATGCAGCACCATTCCTCCAACGAGCTGTACATCGAAGTGGCGCATTCCGAGAACCCGGCGTCCAGCCTCGCGCACGACAGCGAAGGCCTCGGGAAGCAGGTCGTCGAGGGTCTCGCCCTTCTCGACGCGTTCTTTGAATTCAGGGGTTTTGGCCTGCAGCTCGGCATCGCTGAGGGCTTCCATTTGGGGCTCAAGGGAATTGATCCGATCGATCGCTGGCTGCAAACGCTTCAGCTCACGTTCATTTTTGCTGCCGACCAGCTTACGGAGTAGACTTCCAATCATTTACAAACTCCAAGCCCTGCCGAGCAATCGACACCCTTCGGCGGCGGCAGGACGTACTTTGATATTGTAGGTGGGAAAAGCAGTCAGGCAGTTGATGAAAAAGCATCAGTAAAAATAAAAAGCCAACTTTTTCATGAACTTTACCAGGGCAGGAATTTTAGCACATCCCCCATAGAGCCACAAGAACAAAGCAGTGCGCAACTCTGGAAAAACACAAACAATCCGGGCGAAAGCCGGGATCAGGACCCGCCCGCTGCCGCCGGAGATCTCAGAGAAATTTATAAGGATTAACAGGAATCTGATTCAGGCGCACTTCGTAATGAACATGCGGACCGGTCGAACTGCCGGTGCTGCCGACGGCGGCGATCTTCTGTCCGCGCCTGACCCGATCACCAACCTTGACATGGATGCGTGAGTTATGGGCGTAGAAGGTCTGGTAACCGTAGCCGTGGTCGACGACCACCAGCTTGCCGTACCCCTCCACGCTCTGCGCACGGCTGACGATCCCGTCGGCAGTGGCTATGACCGGTGTTCCCGTCCGGCAGGCGATATCGATGCCTTCATGCATTTTACGTACGCCACTAAAGGGGGAATTGCGCATGCCGAACCCCGAAGTAATCCAGCCATTGGTGGGCCTGCCAAAAGGGGTAGCCGCCAACAGGGAGCTTTGATCGTTGAGAAAACCGCGAATCTGCTCCTGGCTGTCGCGACGCAGGGAAATAGCCTCACGTATCCGGTCAATTTCACGTTGCAGATCGGAGGCCTCTTCCATCGGAGAAATTTCAGCAGGGCCGCCCACGCCGGTATCGGGCTCGAGCGCTGCGGGAGTAAACTCGGCCAGCACCCTGACCTTGGCATCATTTTGTGCGAGCACGACCATCTGGCGCTGGAGAGACTCAAGTTCGCGGGAAAGCTCGCGCATGGCCACATCCTGCGAAACATGGGCCTGGCGCAGCCACTCAAGCTCACCAATGTCGGCCCTGTTGCGCGTCAAATCCCAACTCATGAACCCCAGCGCACCAAACAGCAGGAAAAGCGCAACAACGGCAAGACGCAGCGTCCCACGCCGCAGAACCACCCGCCGCACCTGCTGTGCGTCTTCAGGGATTACCAGGATTGTGAATTTTCCGTTGGCCAAACGAAAACCTTTCTTTTCGGATTGCACAGCTCGAACAACAACTCTTTTATTACGAAATATTAAAGGCTTTTGTCAAGAAATTCGCAGTTCAACCCAACTTTCAGCGTCATTCAAAGGTCGATGCAGACCGCAATTTCATCGCAATCGGGGAATTTGGCACACTTCAGACAGTCGCCCCAGATCTTGTGCGGGAGTTCACTTTTTTCAATCTCTCGAAACCCGATTTTTGCAAAAAAGCCAGGTTTGTAAGTCAGGGCAAAGACACGGCGCAGCCTCAGCTCCCGGGCCTCTTCCAGACAGACTTCGACCAGGCTGCGGCCAATGCCTCGGCCGGATGCGGATTCTGCCACTGCGAGAGAGCGCACTTCGGCCAGATCCTCCCAGCAGATACTGAGACAAACAGTCCCGAGTACGGTGCCCTGTTCATCGAAGACATAAAAATCACGAATGTTTTCATAAATCTCGGAAAGCGAACGGGGCAGCATCAGCCCATCCCGCGAATAATCCATCAATAGTTTCTGAATTGCCTTGGCATCAGGGATCAGGGCTTTGCGGATCATGTGTGCCATCCTTTCGGCCGCACCGTACTGCGGCGCGACGCCAACAAGGTAAAAGCCAATAAACGGTCAGCGCACCACGGAAGAGCTGATCAGCTCACGTGCGTGTTCAAGACTGCGCTCGGTGGTGCGCGCGCCTCCAAGCATGCGGGCCATCTCCCGGACCCGCCCCTGCTCATCCAACAGCTCAACTTCGGTGCGGGTTCGTCCGTCGACCTCGGACTTTGCGATAAGGTACTGCCGGTCGGCAAAAGCGGCCACCTGGGGCAGATGTGTCACGCACAGCACCTGCTGCTCCGACGCCAGAGAGCGCAGCTTCTCACCGACCCGCGTGGCGGTCACGCCACCGATGCCGGCGTCGACTTCATCAAAAATGAGGGTTTGAGTTTCATGTCCCGGGGCGGCTCGCTTCAGCGCAAGCATGATACGGGACAATTCGCCGCCGGAGGCGATGCGGGCCATGGGACGGGCTTCCTCACCGGGATTAGGCGCAAGAAAAAATTCGACTTTCTCCAGCCCATTGGCAGAAAAGTCATCAAGCGGGGCACAGCGGATCTCGAAACGGGCCTGCCCCATGGCCAGGTCCGTCAGTTCATGCTCCACCTTCCGCGCAAGATCGAGGGCCGCCTGTCGCCGACGGGCAGAGAGTTCCTCGCCGCAGTCGCGGACATCCTTTTCGCACTGTTCGATACGGGCGGCGACCTGTGCGCGCGATTCATCGATATCTTCAAGCTCCGAGAGTTCCTTGTCGATCTGGTCGCGATACGCCAGGATGTCGGCGACGGTGCTGCCGTATTTGCGCTTCAGCCCGGCCAGCACGGCGAGACGGTTTTCCACTTCATCAAGGCGCTGGGGATCGAAGGTCAGGGCTTCGGAATAACTGCGCAGCTGCGCGGCGACATCCTCCAGGCTGTATTGAGCACTGCGCAGGACCTCGGCAAAATCGCCCAGGCGTGAATCCACATCAAGCAGCGCTTCAAGGGAGGCCGCCGCCTGGTCGACAACCTCGCAGACGGCTCCATCCTCCCCATACAGAAGGTCGAATCCGCCCAGCGTCGCGGCAGTGAGTTTTTCAGCATGCTGCAGCAGGCGCTTTTCAGTCTCAAGCTCATCGTCTTCCCCCTCCTGGAGATGCGCTGCGGCAATTTCGCTGCTTTGGAAAGAGAGCAGATCGATACGCTGCCGTCTCTCGCGCTCGCCGGTTTCCAGCCGGGCCAGATCCTCGCGAGCCTGCCTGAGATTTTCGTAAGCCTTGCGATAGCAGGCAAGAAGAGGTCCGCTGCCGGCAAAATCATCAAGCAGCTTCAGGTGGTTTTCAGACTTGAGCAGGCTTTGGTGCTCATGCTGGCCATAGATGGTCACCAGTTTTTCGGCGACAGACTGCAGCTGTCCCAAGGTAACCAGGGCGCCGTTGAGAAACACGCGATTTTTGCCGTTGCGGCTCACGAGGCGGCGAATCAGAACCTCCGAGCCGTCGAAGTCGATCGCCCCCTCCTCGAACAGCGGCGCGAGTTCAGCCGCCGTCTGCTCGTCGATCTCAAATAAGGCCTCCACTGCGGATTCATCCTCTCCGGTGCGGATATCGTCGGCGCGCGCCCGCGCGCCAAGCAGCAGGCCGACCGCACCAAGAAGGATGGACTTGCCTGCGCCGGTCTCTCCGCTGAGAACGTTGAAGCCGGAGCCGAAACGCACATGCAGCCGGTCGATAATCGCAAAGTTGCGGATGTTGAGATCGGTCAGCACGTCAGCGCTCCCCCCAGCGTAATTTGGCCCGCAGCACCTCGAAATAATTCTTGCTCGGGCTCTTGACCAGCATGGTGCGGGTCTGTGAGCGACGCAGCTCAACCACATCGCCGCCGCGCAGCGGCATGCCGACCTGCCCATCGGCTGTCAGCACCACATGCTGGTCCTGGAATTTAACCTCGATGCGGATCACCGACTTGCTCGAAACGATCACCGGCCGGTTGGTCAGCATATGAGGGCAGATAGGCGAGATGACGAGGCAGTTAAGGCCGGGGTAAACAATCGGCCCGCCGGCGGCCAGGTTGTATGCGGTGGAACCGGTGGGTGTAGCAATAATCAGCCCGTCGGCTTTGAATGTCGTCAGGTAATCCTGATCGACCCAGGCTTCCATATCGATAATGCGCGCCAGGGCCCCTTTGTTGATTACGGCATCGTTAAGAACGGAATAGCGTGCAATTTCGTTTCCGTCGCGGCACACCACTGCGTCGAGCATTAAACGGCCGGAAACCTCGAAATCTCCTTTAACCACCCGTTCAAGCGTGGTAAAAGTCTCATCCTGCGTGATCTCTGTAAGAAATCCCAGGCTTCCGAGATTGACGCCGAGGATCGGCTTCATGCGCGCCCCGACATGACGGGCGACGGAAATCAGGGTTCCATCCCCCCCCAGAACAATGATCAGATCCGAGTGCTCGGGGATCTCGTCATCCACATAATCGCGCGTGACACCGAGAGCAGTGGCAAGGTCCTCCTCAAGCATCACCTCGATATTGCGCGCGAGCAGCCAGTTCATGACCTCGCGTCCGAAACCGACGGCGTCGGGATGATGTTTTTTTGCGTAGAGTCCAACTCTCTTCATCCGGAATCCTCCTTGATTGCCGTCGGAAATTAACACAGCTCGGGCTCCGAGTCTATCCCCGTCGAGGGCATCCGCGGCAGTTGTTGCAGCAGGAATCCTTATGCTAGAATCGCTCCGACAGGAGATAAAATCTAAAATGGACCTATTTGAACACAGCAGTCAGGACTCTCCAGATGCCCCGCTTGCCGAACGGATGCGGCCGCGCAGCCTTGACGAAGTCGTCGGGCAGCAGCATCTTGTCGGCGCGGGGAAACCCCTGCGCCGTCTGATCGAAACCGACCGGATATCCTCCCTGATTTTCTGGGGACCGCCGGGCACGGGCAAGACAACTCTGGCCCAGGTCATCGCGCACACCACCCGCAGCCACTTTGTTTCTTTCTCGGCCGTGCTGCAGGGGGTCAAAGACGTGCGGGAGATTGTTGCCAAAGCGCGGGAAGATAAAGCCTACCACGGCCGCAAGACCCTGCTGTTCATCGACGAGATTCACCGTTTCAACAAGGCGCAGCAGGATGCCTTTCTCCCCCACGTCGAACGCGGCGACATCATCCTGATCGGTGCAACAACCGAAAACCCGTCCTTTGAGGTCAATGCCGCATTGCTGTCGCGCTCACGGGTCTTTGTCCTTCATCCCCTCGACGCCGAGGCCATCGGCGCGCTGCTGCGCCGCGCCCTGAGCGACCCGCGCGGCCTCGGCGAGCGCGGCATGGAACTTGAGCAGGAGGCTTTTGACTTTATCGTCGAGAGCGCCGATGGCGACGCGCGCGCCGCCTTGAATGCTCTGGAAGTCGCAACCCTGTCAGCCGAAGGCCATGTCCTGACACGGAGCCACGTTGCAGAAAGCCTGCAGAAAAAGCCGCTGCTTTATGACAAAGGTGGAGAAGAGCATTACAACGTCATCTCCGCATTGATCAAAAGCATGCGCGGCTCCGACCCGGACGCCGCCCTCTACTGGCTGGCGCGCATGCTGGAGGCCGGCGACGATCCCCTGTTCATTGCCCGCCGCCTGGTTATCTTCGCATCCGAAGATGTGGGCAATGCCGACCCGCGCGGCCTGCAGGTCGCCCTTGCCGTTCAGCAGGCGGTCCATTTCATCGGACTGCCCGAAGCCCGGATCAACCTGGCGCAGGGCGTGACCTATCTTGCCACGGCACCCAAAAGCAACGCTTCGTATGCCGGCATCAACGCCGCCTTGAAGGAAGTGCGCAACAGCGGCGCGCTGCCGGTGCCGATGCACATCCGCAACGCACCGACATCCCTGATGAAAGAGCTGGGATACGGGCGCGATTACCGCTACGCTCACGACTATGAGCACGGCGTAGCGCCCCAGACTCATCTGCCCGACCTATTGGCGGAGCGGCAGTTCTATATCCCCACGGATCGCGGCTATGAGAAAATGATCGGCGAGCGCATGCGCTATCACGAATCCCTGCGGCGCGGAAAAAAGCGCGGCGACGATCCGAAGGACCCGTCATAATGAGAGTCCCGTGGGGCCCCACCCTGGTCCTGCTTCTGGCAAGTCAAAATGAAGGCGCATCAGCAAACGTCGCAGTACAGTCCTGGAGGCCCTGGCAGGTGCCTGCAGCGCGCCTTCGGCCGGCATCCCCGTCCGGGGAAGAGGTAAGGCACTAATCCAGACCGACTCCGACTATGCGGGCTCCGCATTCACGGCACTTCCCATGATCAAGGCGGCAGGTGCCAAGGCGAAAGCCGCGCCGCTCGATGACCAGCGCGCCACACTGGGGACAGAAGGTGCTTTCCCCCTCCACATCCGCGACATTCCCGGTATAGACATAGTGCAGCCCGGCTTCTTGACCGATACGACGTGCTCGAAGCAGGGTTTTCGGAGGGGTTGGAGGCACGTCGTTCATGCGATAAGTCGGGTAAAATGCGGTCACATGCCAGGGGGTATCCGCTCCCAACTCATCCACAATAAATGAAGCCATCGCCTGCAGTTCGTCAGGCGTGTCGTTATGTTCCGGGATCAGCAACGTGGTCACCTCCAGCCAGATTCCCAGCCGACGATAATCGCGCAGGCACTCCAGCACAGCTGCCAGGCTCGCGCCAGTCACTTCGCGGTAAAACTTGTCGGAAAACGCTTTCAGATCAATATTGGCTGCATCGAGGTACGGAGCAATTTTTTCCAAAGCTTCGGTTGTGATATAGCCATTGCTGACAAAAACATTTTTCAGCCCGGCCTCGCGGGCCAGCACGGCCGTATCGTAGGCATATTCAAAGAAGATGGTGGGTTCGGTGTAGGTATAGGCGATAGAGCGGCACCCGGCATCCAGCGCGCGGGAGACAATCTGTTCCGGTGAACGGGGCTGGCCGGGGATCTCTCCGCCTCCCTCGCGAGACAGTTGGGAAATCTGATAGTTCTGACAGTGCAGGCAGTGAAAATTGCAGCCGGCGGTTGCAACGGACAAGCTCCGCGTGCCGGGCAGGAAATGAAACAGCGGCTTTTTTTCGATCGGGTCAACGTGCTCGGCAATGCTCAACCCATAGACCAGGGTATAGAGCGTACCGTCGCGATTCTCCCGCACGCCGCATATTCCGCGCCGGCCGGGCGCAATACGGCAGTGAAACCGACACAGATTGCAGTGGACGCGGTTCTGATCGAGAGGTTCCCAGAATTGAGCCTTTTTCATAACGCCAGCCTCCTGCCAGGGTTCAGTCGTTGCAGGTTCGTGGTTCATTATAACAAAAACTCTTCATTCGCGAGGAATGCGTTCAGATATCCGCGCTCAGAACATGAAGCGCCTCATACTGACATTGAGCAGCAGGCCTGTTCCGATCATGGTCGTCACCATACTTGTGCCCCCATAGGAAAACAGAGGAAGAGGCACGCCGACGACCGGCAGCAGTCCGATCACCATCCCCAGGTTGACCACGATATGCCAGAACAGCATGGCCACCACCCCGACCGCCAGAAAAGTACCGAAGCGGTCGGCGGCGCAGCGGGCAATATAAATCCCCCACACAATCAGGAAAAGATAGAGCGTTAAAAGGAGGAAGCTTCCAACGAACCCCCACTCTTCGGCGAAAACGGAAAATGCGAAATCCGTGTGGCGCTCAGGCAGAAATGACAGCTGGGACTGGGTCCCCTGCATGTAGCCCTTGCCGAATAAACCGCCGGAGCCGACGGCGATTTTCGATTGGATGATGTGATAACCGGACCCGAGGGGATCGCTTTCTGGATTGAGAAATGTCAGGATGCGCTGCTTCTGGTAGTCGCGCAGCAGAAACCATCCGCCACCGGCCGCCAGCGTGCCCAATACACCGAGGGCCGTCAGGGTTGAGCGACGGATGCCGGCAAAAAGAATCATGACCACGGCAATAAGCAGAATCAGCAGCGCTGTTCCCAGGTCCGGCTGTTTCATGGTGAGTACGACAGGAACCGCCACCAGCGCGAAAGGCCGCACCAATTCACGCAGCGTATGTCCCTGGAGGTGCCCATGTTCGCTGAAATGACGTGCAAGGGTGATGATGATGACGATCTTCATCACCTCGCTCGGCTGCAGATTAAAAACCCCGAAATCGAGCCAGCGGGTTGCCCCCATCGAGGTCTTGCCCACCACCAGAACCGCCGCCAGCAACAGCAGGTTGACCAGATACAGATTGAACCCCATGTGTTCAAGGTGGCGGTAATCGAAACAACACATCCCCAAAGCGATGAGAAGACCGATCCCCAGCCAGGAAAGCTGCTTGAGATAAATAGGGGCACTGGTTGTCTCCCAGCCGGAGGTGGCGCTGTAGAGGCTGGCAATGCCGATCGCAGCCAGGGTCAGAACCGTCAGCAGCAGAGCCCAGTCAAAGTTGAACAGTAAACGGCGGTCAAACATAGAAATCAGTCTCCAGGGTAGCCGTTGACCGGAGATACGCTGTCTCCCGGGATTTTGAAGAAAGCCTGCAGGATGCTGCGCGCCACAGGTGCGGCCGTAGTGCTGCCGTGCTCGCCATGCTCAACGACAACAGCTACGGCGATACGCGGATCCTCGGCAGGCGCATAGGCGACAAACAGGGCGTGATCGCGAAATCGATAGGGGGTCCCCTCTTCTTCCGGTTCCTCATCGTCTGCACGGCGGCGGACCACCTGCGCTGTCCCGGTTTTCCCCGCAACCCTCACTTGGTCGAGGCGAGCAGCCCACCCGGTCCCATGTGGTTCATTTACCACCGCTTCAAGGCTGTTCTGCACGATTTCCAGATTATTGGAATGAAATTCAACGGTGTGCAGCACCTCAGGCTCGGACTCCAGAAGAATTTTCCCGTCCCAGCTTTCAACTTTCTTGACAATACGCGGTCGCAGCAAAGATCCTCCATTGGCCACTGTTGCAGTCATGGTCGCTAATTGAAGCGGAGTGGCGAGCACAAACCCCTGCCCGATGGAGGTATTGACTGTTTCCCCATCATACCAGGGAGCGTTGAACCGAGCACGTTTCCAGTCCCGGGTCGGTACCAGTCCCGACTTCTCCCCCCCAAGGTCGAATCCGAGTTCATTGCCGAGCCCCAGCTCCAGAGCCATCTCGGAGAGCTTGTCGATGCCAAGTTCCAGACCAACCCGGTAAAACCAGACATCACAGCTTTCGCGCAGCGCTTTTTCCAAATCAGTCGGACCGTGCCCATACCGCTTCCAGCACCGAAAATCGCGTCGTCCCAGAGTGATATGACCATCGCAGTTCACCCGGGTTGCAGCGCTGGCGGCACCGGCCCGCAGTGCCGCCAATGCCGTGACGATTTTGAATGTCGAGGCCGGCGGATATTGCCCTGTCAGTGCTTTGTTCTGAAGTGGGTGACGGGAATCCTGCAGCAATGAAATCCACTCGGCACCCGAAATTCCGCGGGCGAACATGGCCGGATTAAACGAAGGGCGGCTGGCCATGGCCAGGACCTCGCCGGTGTCCACATCGATCGCCACCGCCGCGCCGGCCTGACCGGTCAGGGCTTTCTCTGCGGCCAGCTGGACATCCTTACGCAGGGTCAGAAACACCCGGTTGCCGGGTTCGGGCTCCTGCACCCGCAATACCCGCAGTTCTTTGCCCCGCACATCGACTTCCAGAAGACGTTGCCCATCTTTTCCCTTCAGATAAGACTCCAGTTTCTTCTCCAGACCACTCTTGCCGACATATTCTCCCGAGTGGTAATCCTGAAACTCCCCACTGCGCAGCTGCTGCTCGGTGATTTCTCCCAGATAGCCGAACACATGGGCAGCAACATCCTTATAGGGATAGGAGCGCAGCGGCTGCACGTCGATCAGCACGCCAGGCAGATCAATGGAATTCTCCTGCACTCTTTCGAGTCGCTCGCGACTGATATCTTCCGCCAGAGGGACAGGACGATAATAGGGAAACTTCCGCCCGGCCTCCCAGCGACGAGCAAGCTCCTCGACCGGGATTTCAAGATACTCGGAAAGCCGCTCAAGAAGCTGGTCGCGATCGGCCACATCCTGGCGCATAACCGACACGCTGAAGGAGGGTCGGTTATCTACCAGTAAATGCCCGTCGCGGTCATAGACTGGTCCGCGAGGGGCGGAGATGGGGATATAGCGAATGCGATTTTTTTCGGAGAGCTGCTGAAATCGCTCAGCGCTGATCACCTGCAGGTACCATAACCGCAGCAGCAACAGCAGCATGATGGCAACGGCGGCCAGAAAGAGAAAAAGAAAACGCTTGGTAAGGTCGGGCTTCTCCGACCACTGACTTTTCACGTTCATCATGACCGACGGAGCCCGTTGGCGGCACGCGCGCGGCGGCCGTCCCACCGGATGAATGGCAGAAACAGAAAGGAAAGAAGCGCCCCAACCACAACCTGAGCCGGGATCTGCTGCAAAACGATGCGCCAACCGTCGCCGGCATCGGCCAGCATCAACAGGCTCATTGCAATCAATCCGTTTTCCACGCCCATGGCGCATGAAACCAGCAGCACCAGCAGCAGGGAACTTTCAGGGTTGAGTTGCCGCACAACCAGCCGGGCCAGAAGGAACGTCGCCACAAAGGCGAATCCATGAAGTCCGAAAGTGACGCCGGCAAAACTGTCTTTGAGCAGGCCCAGCAGCCACGCCAGCGGGCCGCCCCGGGAGGTAGTCTGGGTCATGCTCAGGTAAACCACCAGGAAAACGAAAAGGTCGGGACGGATGGAAGGCGGATTGATGCGGGACAGAATCGTAGTCTGCAGAAAAGCAATGAGAATACCGATGCCCAAAACCCAGACGAGAGATTTCACTGTGATTCCTCCGTCAGGATCAAAACCTCTTCCAGACGCGAAAAATCTACGGCAGGCGCCATCTCGACAGACTGGAACAAGCCGTAGTCACCCCGTGCGACTTTTACCACCGCCCCCATCAGAAGCCCTTTCGGGAAGATTCCACCCGTTCCGGAAGTCACCACCTGATCTCCCACCTGGACATCTTCCTGGCGCAGGGCGAAATCCAGGATCAGCGTATCACCGCGCCCACGGCAGACCGCCCGGGTGCGGGTGCGCTGCACCAGCACTGCAGCAGCGGAAGCCGCATCGGTAATCAGGAGAACGCGCGACTGTCCGGGGGCAACCTTAATCACACGCCCGACAACACCGGCATTGGTCACGACCGGCATTCCTTCCTTCACGCCGCTGCGCCCGCCCTTGTCCAGCACAACGGTGCGGGACCAGGTCGAAGCGTCAAAACCGATGACCCGGGCCGGCAGCGCCGACAGCGCAACCTCGTCTTTGAACTCAAGGAGCTTTCGCAATCGTTCATTGGCGAGTCGAATTTCGCGCAGATCGTCGATTTCTCCTTTCAACAGCTGGTTTTCCGCCCTCAAAGCCTCGTTTTCGCGAGCGGCATCCACCAGCCAGACATAGCGAGTCCACCAACCGGCAACCTGCTCAGCGGCCAGATCGAACCCTTTCTGGAGGGGGGAGGTTACGGTAATGACCGCCTGTTCAAAGAGGCTGGTGCTCTCCTTCTGCCGCAGATTGAGGCTGTAGAGCAGAAGCGCCGCAAAAAGCAGGGCGAGTCCCAGCAGTATCGGTCGATATTTGTTATAGGGTTCCCGCAAGAGCCACCTCGGGAAAACACAAAGAGGGCCCACAGGCCCCCTTTGTTGAAAAATTAAAACAGCACACCATTTCTATGCGCTTTGTGTCGCATCGGAATATCGACGCGCTCAGGAAGTCACCGTAACGCGCTTGAGGAGGTCCAACTCGTCGAGCACCTTGCCCGAGCCAAGCACGACACAGGAGAGCGGATCCTCGGCGATAACTACTGGAAGCCCGGTCTCCTCGCGCAATAAAATATCGAGGTTGCGCAAGTTGGCACCACCGCCCGCCAGGATGATCCCCTTGTCAACGATATCGGCGGCCAGTTCCGGTGGGGTTCGCTCAAGAGCAATCCGGACAGCTTCGACAATGGCATTGACCGTTTCCGAAAGAGCTTCCCGAACCTCACTTGAGTCGACTTCCAGAGTTTTCGGAATACCGCTCACCAGATCGCGCCCCTTGACCTCCATCGTTTGAACCTCGCCGTCGGGATCAGGATAGGCGCTGCCGATCTCAATCTTGATCTGCTCGGCGGTGCGCTCACCAATCAAAAGATTGTATTTGCGCTTGAGATACTGAACCAGCGCTTCATCGATCTTATCGCCCCCAACCCGCACACTTTTAGCGTACACGATCCCGGCCAGTGAAATTACAGCGACTTCTGTGGTGCCGCCGCCGATGTCGACGATCATGTTTCCGGAAGCCTCTGTGATCGGCAGGCCCGCACCGATCGCAGCAGCCATCGGTTCTTCGATCAGGTAGACCTCCCGGGCCCCCGCCGACTCGGCCGATTCTTTGACGGCGCGCTTCTCAACCTGTGTAATGCCCGACGGCACGCAAATCACAATACGGGGGCGAACCAGAGTCTTGCGGTTATGCACCTTCTGTATGAAGTACCGCAGCATTTCCTGCGTGATGTCGAAATCCGCGATGACCCCGTCTTTCATGGGGCGGATCGCCACGATGCTGCCCGGCGTACGCCCCAGCATCTTTTTGGCCTCCATCCCCACCGCCAGAACTTTGCGCTGCCCGACGCTGTCTTTCTGCACCGCGACCACGGAGGGCTCGCAGACCACGATGCCCTTGCCCCGCAGGTAGACCAGTGTATTGGCCGTACCGAGATCGATGGCCAGGTCGTTGGAAAACAGGCCGAGAACGGAATTAAAAAGGTTAAACATTTTTTCGGCGACTCCTTTCACGCATGGAGGCAGACCCCCTCAAATCGGCGATTACAGTATCAAAACCGCCCCTGTTTAGCAAGGTTATAAAATACAAAAAAATATTGCTTCTACCCTGTCCCATGCCTTAATATGCACTCTTATTTTACGTTCCAAAGTATGCCCTAAAACTGAGGAGACTCTTGATAAAATGCTTGACCTTATTCGTAGAAAACAGAAGTCGACCATCGTTAAACTTGTTTTCTGGGTTATCATCGCGGCCTTTGTCGGCACGATTTTCCTGGTCTGGGGACGAGGTAACGATCGTGGAGGGGATTCCAGCGTCACTGCGCTGCGCATCAACGGCGACAAAATTGCTCTCGACACCTATCAACGCGCCTACAGCAATCTCTACTCACTCTATGAGAGTCTTTACCGCGAACAGTTTACCCCCGAGATGGAGCGCCAGCTCGGACTGAAACAGATGGCGCTGGAGCGTGTTGTTGACCAGACACTCCTTGCTCAGCAGGCACGGAAATCGGGCATCAAGGTCTCCAAGGAAGAACTGGTCGAGTCGATCGCTCAGATCCCCTCTTTCCAGGAAAACGGGGTTTTCAGCAGAGGTCGTTATCTGCAGGTCCTTCAATACCAGCGCATCAGTCCGGATGAATTCGAAGCCGCCCAGCGCCGTCAGATTTTGATCGACAAGATGATCGAGCGTATCGAACATGGCGTTTCCGTCAGCGAGGAAGAAATCGCCGACGAATTCCGCCGCCGCCGGGAAGAGGTCAACCTCGATTTCATCTCTTTTGACCCCGCCCGCTTCGAGAGCAAGGTGCAGGTTGAAGAGGCCGAGCTTGCTGCATGGTTCGACAAGAATCGAGAGGAATTTCGCACGCCTGCAACCGTCGCCTTGAAATATGTCGAGTTCAATCCGGAGAACTACCGCGACGAGGTCGTTCTCAGCGAAGAAGAGCTGGAGCGGCATTACAGGCGCACCCTGGGACAGTTCGAGATCCCCGAGCAGATGCAGGCGTCTCACATCCTGATCCGGGTCGAGGAGGATGCCGAACAGGAAAAGATCAACAAGCGGCGCGAACTGGCCGAAAAGGTTCTGCAACAAATCAAAGCCGGTGAAGATTTCGCTGACCTGGCGCGGCGCTACTCCGACGATGACGCCACCGCGCGCGAGGGTGGAGCGCTGGGATACTTCCCCCGCGGCACCATGACCCAGAATTTCGAACGGGCGGCCTTCGACCTCGAACCGGGGGAAGTCAGCGATATTGTTCGCACCTCCCACGGTTTTCACATTATCAAGGCGACCGGACATATCGAAGCCGGCTTCAAGCCCCTGGAGGAGGTTGTTGAGACCGTCAGAAAAAGCCTGCGTGAAGAGAAAGCCAAACAGCTTGCCATCGAAAAAGCGATGGACGCCTACAATCTCAACCGCAAAGGCGGCAGCATTGAAGGCACCGCTCAGGAAAGCGGCCTGAACGTAGAGGAAACCGACTTCTTCGCACGGGACGAAGCGATCCCGGGCATCGGTCGTATTCCGGAAATCAGCCAGGTCGCCTTCAGCCTCGAGCCAGGCGAGCTTGCAAAACCGGTGGTCTCCTCTGACGGAGTGTATCTTTTCACTGTCAAGGAGAGACGCCCCAGTCGCCTGCCCGAGCTCTCCGAGGTGCGCGAAAAAGCTGAAGAACGCTATCGCAGAGAGAAGTCCTATGAATTGGCTGAAAAAGCGGCTAAAGAGGCGATGCAGGCTGTCCAAAACGACAAATCGCTGGCTCAAGTCGCGCAATCTCTGGGTGTAAAAGTCGAGGAGACCGGCACTTTCTCCCGCACTTACGAGACGTTCATTCCACGGATCGGAAACAGCGAGACGATGTCGAAGGATGCATTCACCATCGAGGAGCCGGGTTCGGTTCTCCCTCAGGTCTATGAGGTTGAAGGTAAATTCGTTATTGCTGCACTGAAGCAGCGCCGCGCTGCCGACATGGCCGCCCTGGACGAAGAGACCAGAAAGGAGCTCAGAACCGCCCTCCAATCACAGAAAGAGCAACAGGCGCTTGAAGAAGAGCTGGCCCGTCTGCGCGAAGCAGCAACAATCGAAATAACCCCTGCACTGTCGAATCTGCTTGAAAGGTAATGTGCATGAAAACGGTGAAGGAAACCACTTTCTCTGATCTCAATCTTGTTAATCGTGGCAAGGTTCGTGACATTTACGATCTCGGCGAGCATCTCCTGATCGTAACTACTGACCGCATCAGCGCATTCGACGTCATCATGGATGAAGCCATCCCCTACAAAGGGTATGTGCTGACCCAGGTCTCGCGCTTCTGGTTCGAGCGGATGACCGACATCATCGACAATCATATCGTCGCGATGGACGTCTCGGAGTTTCCCGCCCATACCCACAAATACCGCGACGATCTCGAGGGGCGCAGCATGCTGGTCAAAAAGGCCGATCCTCTGCCTATCGAGTGCATCGTGCGCGGTTACGTCTCCGGTTCGGGGTGGAAAGAATACCGCCAGAGGGGAACTATCTGTGGCATCCAGCTTCCCGAAGGGCTCCAGGAGAGCAGCAAGCTGCCCGAGCCGATTTTTACGCCTTCTACCAAAGCCGAAATCGGTGCGCATGACGAGAACATCTCCTATTCCAAGGCTGTGGAATTGTGTGGAGAAAAATGGGCGAAACAGGCACGCGAAGCCACTCTGTCCATTTACCAGAGGGCCCGTGATCTGGCCGACACAAAGGGGATCATCATCGCCGACACCAAGTTCGAGTTCGGCATCCTCGACGATCGGCTGATCTGGATCGATGAGGCCCTGACGCCCGATTCATCCCGGTTCTGGCCCAAGGATCAATACAGGCCTGGCGGGCCGCAGCCCAGCTTCGACAAGCAGTTCCTGCGCGACTACCTCGAAACACTCGACTGGAACAAACAGGCACCGCCGCCGCAGTTGCCTGAAGAAATCGTACGCAAAACCGGTGAAAAATACCTTGAAGCCCTTAAAAAGCTGACGGGAATCGATCCTCCTCGCTGATAGGCATCACATACGGGGCCGATCCATTCCTCCCACAGGAATGGGTCGGCCCAACTTTTTCCGCATGAAAATAAACCTCTGGCCTTTCTATTATCTTCTCCCGCTGTTGATTTTCAGTCTGGTTTTCGGCTGCAGCGCAACAGTTTCCGAAACAACGTCACCCCCCAATTCCTATTCCAGTGACAAAAGTCGAAACAGCGCCTTTGAGCAGAGGCTGCATGAGGCTGAGCAGTCTCTTTCCCGGGAAATCCAGGCCACCCCGTCAGAGACCGAGAACTATATCCGCCGTGCGGAACTGCTGGAAATACTGCAGTTAGAGAAAGAGGCGTTGAATGTTCTGCGGCAAGCTCTGAACAGCAGCCCAACACCATCGCAGAAACAGAAACTGATTCATCGTATGGCCGTGCTGCTGGCCTTGAAACTCGGAGATGAGGCTGCAGCCGCACAGGACCTCGAGCAGCTGATTCCCGAGTCGCTTTTTCATTTGGATGCCGAAGCAACTGTAGAAATTGCCCGCAACAACCCGGAAACAGCATTGCGGCACCTGTCACAGGCCGCCCATCTGGCACAAAACTATGACGAACAGGCTCTGGTCCTCTACCATCAGGCTCTCGCCTTCCAGAAGATGGGAGAAGAAGACAAGGCCGTAGCCGCGCTCTACCATGCAATCAACAGAGCCGAAAATCGTGCGCTCATCAAAGACATTGAGCGACTGTGGGAAGTTCTTGATACCAGAACCCCCTGATCTGCCGGCTGAATATTCTCTGCCGAATGATTTACATGAGACACCGGCCTCTATACTGATTTTTGCCCTTTCAACATGGACCTTTTCATGCTTGAGAAATTTTT
>JAXHUR010000001.1:137440-138964 GCA_034189505.1 Thermodesulfobacteriota bacterium
GTTCCCCTGATGATGGCGCCCGGGATGGGCCTCAACGCCTTTTTCGCCTACACCCTGGTCCTTGGGGAGGGGCTGACGTGGCAGACGGCGCTGGGGGTTGTCTTCCTCTCCGGCACTTTCTTTTTTTTGCTGACACTTCTCGGCGTGCGCAAACGCCTGGTGCAAGCCATCCCGACCTCGCTGCGACTTGCCACATCGGTGGGGATCGGCCTCTTCATCACCTTCATCGGGATGCAAAATCTTGGTCTTGTGGTGCAGAGCCAAGCAGTCCTGGTAAAGCTGGGTTCCCTGACGCCGGAGGTCCTTCTGGGTCTTGGCGGACTGGTTGCCATCGCGCTGCTGGAGCGACTGCATGTACGAGGTTCCATTCTTATCGCCATTCTCGGCACCGCGCTGGTTGGAATGTTCTTTGGGCTGACCCCTTTTCCCGACAGCATCGTTGCGCCTCCACCGTCCATAACGCCCCTGGCGTTTTCCCTGGATATCTGGGGCGCCATGAAAATTTCCCTCTGGGCCAGCATCTTCTCCTTCATGTTTGTCGACCTGTTTGACAGCCTTGGAACAATGCTGGCCGTTTGTCGCGAGGCGGGTCTCTCTGATCGTGAAGGTCGAATTCCAGGCCTTTCCCGTATGCTGACCGCAGATGCTCTGGCCACGGTGGGCGGCGCTCTTTTAGGGACGAGCACCACGACCGCCTATGTCGAATCGGCAAGTGGCGTAGCTGATGGCGGACGAACCGGCTTGACTTCGGTTTTCACCGCGCTTTTATTTTTTCTTGCGGCTTTTTTCACTCCCCTGATCGCAGCGGTCCCCCCCTATGCCACCGCTCCCGCCCTCATGGCAGTGGGGCTTTTTATGATGCGCGGGATCGGCCAGATCGACTTTTATGATTTCGAGGAAGGCCTGCCGGCGTTTCTGACTCTGGTCCTGATGCCGCTGACCTACTCCATTGCCACGGGGCTTGCCTTCGGTTTCATCTCTTTCGTTCTGCTGAAAATCTGCCTCGGCAAATGGCGGAGCTGCGACCCGTTCCTTATGGCCGCAGCCCTGTTGTCGTTGATCAGTCTTCTGGTCTGATGCGTAAAGTGCCCGTTTTCAAAACCACCCCCATGAAAACCGTATCCTCATGCACTGTGGCGCTCGAGAATTCTGATCCTCTACTCCTTTAACGTAACCTGGCTCCCGGCAGCCCAGGCTTTCTGCAGAGCCTCAATCCCGGCCCTGCAACCGGCGCTTGCAGCATACTGGATCGTTTCCGTCTTGATTCCTGAGGGCTGACCCGGATCGCTGGCCAGACGCGGCAAATGCAATAAGACTGTTGACCCGAGGAGAACTTCCCACTATAATTCCTTCGCTTTTGTCCCAAGGGGGCGTGGTGAAACTGGTAGACGCACTGGACTCAAAATCCAGCGGACGCAAGTCCATGTCGGTTCGACTCCGACCGCCCCCACCACTTAACATTCCGACAACATCCGAAACAGAACAAAAGGCCCTGAGAAATCGGGGCCTTTTGTTTATCATCAA
>JAXHUR010000010.1:0-18178 GCA_034189505.1 Thermodesulfobacteriota bacterium
CTGCTGCGTTGCTGCAATTGCTCTCGCTGCTTCGACGTACGTAAGTACGCCTCATTGCTCGACAATCGCGCGCCTTGCATTTGGCGCTTTTTGCTTAGCCATCGACATTGATGCTTTTTTGTGAAAGCATCAATTGGTGATCAGGTCGAGCTGAAAGTGACCGCGTAGAAAGCCCTGGAATGATTTGACCACTTCAAGAGCGGTGTGCAGGCGGTTTTTTTCGACCCGGTCAAGTTTGTCCGGGTCGAGGTAATTGCTCGGCTCGCGCCCTTCACGGATGGCCAGGGTCTGACAGCGCAGCCGCAGGAACACCAGCAGGTTGAAGGCGGCGTCGATGTCTCCAGCTTTCTGCGCCGTGAACACCCCCTGCTGCTGCAGCCAGGCGATTTTTTCCGAAGTGCTGCCGCCAAGCCGCCCCTTCTCCAGCGCCAGAATCTTGATCCCTTCGGTCAGGGTGAAGATTCCCGCTTTTTTCAGATCGATCTTGCCCTTTTGGGGGCCGTTCTTCTCCCGCTTGAAATTGCCGAAAATCGTCAGAGGGGAGTGAAATCGTGCGGCATTGGCGGCCATGCGGGCGATGAACATGTCATCATCGCGCGTCCGGCGCAGGATGTGTGCTTTGAGTTGATCCTCGAGAGAACGGTCGCCGTGCAGGGTACGCAGATCGCTGAACATGCTGAAGTTCATGATGTTGTCGGGGGACGGCGTCGAGATCCAGCTTTCCAGGGCTTCACGCCAGGGAGTCAGCGGACGTCGCCAGAAGGCGTTTTTGGCCATGATGCCGCCGGGGCAGGAGGGGACGCCGATTTCGATCAGGCCATCGATCAGGGCCAGGGAAAATCCCTCCAGTATGGCGATCTGCTGTTGATCGAGATGATCGGCGTAGATAATGGCATTGTCCTGATCCGTCTTCAGGGTCTGCTCGGAACGCCCCTCGCTGCCCATCACCACAAACGCAAAATCGTCCGTCAGCCCGGCAAAGCGTTGCTCCTGGCGCAGCAGCTCGATCAAGCGGCACTGAATACGGTCGTTGAAATCGGAGATCAGCCGCACTAGATCGCGCGTTTTGATGCCTGCATCCGCGAGCGAAACAATCATTTCTTCAATTTCAGCGTGGTAGCCTTTGAGCACCTTGGTGTCCGCGGCTTTTTCGATTTCCTTGGCGAGGTGCTGCGGCGATTGGGTCTGGATGCGAATCAGGTCCGATTCATTGACCATGCCGCACAGCCGGTTGTCATGGTCCACCACACCCAGGCGGTGAATGCCGTGATGCGACATCTGGTAGACGACTTCAAAGAAATTGTCCTCATCGCGCACCACGATCAATGGGCCGCTCATGATGTCGCGGGCGAGCAGCCCGGCGGGATCGGCCCCTTCGGCCACCACTTTGCAGCGCAGGTCGCGGTCTGTAACGATGCCGACCGGCTCATCGCTGTCCAGAACAACCAGGCTTGAAACATTGTGATCGCGCATGATACGTGCCAATTCCCTGACGTTTTCATCCACCCTGCAGGTGAAATATTCGCGTCGGCAGAATTCACGCACCGGTAGAAAAAAGATATTCTGCTCAGCCATAGGTGAAAAGCTCCAGGGAGAAAGGCGTCGCTACGGAATATAAGAGATTCCGGCTTGGCCAAATGGAAGTAGAACATGGTTATGATAACAGGATGGGGTGGGATGGCAAGCGGCAAGGGGAGAGACTGAAAGGGGGGAGTTTCTGCGAGCGGGCTGCTCAACGGTCAGCCCGCGGCTGAATCGTCCTCTACCGGAGACGGGAGATTTAAGGTATTGAAAATGCAGGAAATAAATGCTTTGACTGCCGGGTCGTCGCGACGGTCCCAGTTCACCACCAGGGTGCGGTTGCGTTGATGGTTGAAGTCGTGAACGTGATGTTCGCGCAGAATCCCTTCAGCCAGATCCTTCTCAACCAGCGCGCGTGAAATGAAAGCAATGCCGGCACCGGCCCGCACCGCCTCGATGGTCACCACCAGCCCGTCGGTGACGACGGTCTTGCGAAAATCACGCAGTGAGAGGTGGCGCTGGCGCAGGTTGTTCTCCAGCAGGGAGCGGCTGCTGCACCCTTCTTTTCGGACATAGAGGGTGTGTTCCCGCAGCTGGCTGAGTTCGCAGCGCCCTTTGGGCAGATTGAGAGTATGAGCGCTCACGAAGACAACTTTATCGTCCGGCAGGGGATAGGTGGCAAACTCCTCGAAATCCATCCGGTCGCAGTGTTCGATGACGGCCAGCTCGATATGCCCTTCGCGCAGCTCGATCATGGCCTGCTCGGGGACATGAAACAGCAGCTGGATATCAGTGATTTCATAATTGCGCAGCATGAAGCGATTCAGGGCCTGGGGCAGGTGAATCATGCCGAAGGCCGGCGTGCAGCTCACGCGCAGCGGGTGGCCGCGTTCGAGGTTTTCCAACTCCTCCACCATCTGGTCTTCGAGGGCAAGGATCTCGTGCGCTTTTTCAAGAGCGACTTTTCCTGCATCGGTGAGCAGCAGACGGGTGCTGGTCCGGTTGAACAGCTCGCGTCCGAAATGGTCCTCCAGCCATTTGATCCGTTGGGAGACGGCGGACTGAGTAATGTGGAGCTGCTGGGCGGTTTTGGAGAAGCTGCCTGTCTGTGCCACCACCGCCAGTGTTCGCAGGTAACGTGTTTCCATGAATGTTCCTGTAGGGTTGGCTTATTATAATAGGGAATATCTCATTTTTTAGGACGATCTGCAAGAAGAAAAGATTTGCCGATCCCACAGCAGATTTTTCAGAGTCCGACAGCCTCCTGTCTCAGCGAAGAAAACGGATCGTCAGGGGATAATGGTAGAGTTCCCCGTTGCGCGCTTTGATGGTGGCGATAATGATCATCCCCAGGGTGAAAATGGGCAGGGCGACCAGCAGCACGACACCGATCCCGATGAGCATCAGCAGCATCGAGGCAAACATGTAGAGCGTGACGCTGATCTGAAAGTTCAGTGCTTCCTTGCCGTGCTGATCGACCTGGGAGATCTGTTTCCCCTTGAACAGCCACAGGGCAAGGGGCCCGATAATGTTGCCAAACGGGAAAAGGTAGCCGCACAGCGCACTCAGGTGACAGGCCATGGCCCAGTTGTCGCCGCTGGGGTCGGGAGATCGGTAGACGGGACCCCGGTCTGAATTTTCAGCGCGCATTTCTATTTCAATTTCTGGGGATTGTTTCATGGTTCAGGACTCCAGGTTCAGGAAGGCCAGAGTCGACTCCAGCGTGCGGTTGATGATCTGCTCGGGATCCACGCCTCCTTCGGACAACGCCTGCTGGGCCACGCTCAGTTCGCCTACGGCGCTGTGGAAATGGGCATCGCTGCCTACCGTGACCGGGGTGCGATGCGCTGCACAGAAGTGAGCCAGCTGCCGGCAGTTCCTGTCGCTGCCGATGCGACTGATGATAAAGGAGGAATTGTTGAATTCCAGGGCGGTACCTGTTTTGGCGGCGTGCTCGGCCACCGCCTCCAGGTCGAGGGGCACCGAGGGGTTGCCTGGATGGGAGATGACCTTGATTTGCGGCCGGTCCATAATGGCCAGAAGAATCTCCGTGTTCTGTGCGGCATTGCCGACCGGCGAGCAGTCCTCGTGAAAGCCTGCCATCACTACGTCGAGCTTGGGCAGCACATCGTCGGGAAGGTCGATCTTTCCTGCGCCTATAATATTGGCTTCGACACCCCGCAGCACGCGGACCCCATAAAGGACTTCGGGGATAAAGCGCAGAGCGTGGAAGTGGTAGGGGTGTGGACCGCCGGGAAGCGCCGGACCATGGTCGGTCAGCGCAATGCCTCGAAGTCCTTTCTCGGCGGCGGCGCGCGCGATTTCATCCACCGTGCTGTAGGCATGGCCGGAAGCAATGGTATGGATATGCAGGTCCGCTTGCAGTTTGAGAGTTGAAACCATATATAGGGCATCCTTGTCTGTTGAAGCTTTATGCAGGGGAATTCGACCGATGCTTGAGCTGTCATGGCTGATTGCTGGCAGATGCAAGAATAGCACATGGTTCACCGATGGCCTACCCTCCGTGCGAGAACCGCTTGAGAGGGAGCTGAAAGATGTTGAGAGGCAGCGGGCAATTGTGCTAAATTTCAAACTTTTCCCACTTTGGTTTTTTTCTCTGTCGTCTGGAAATCCATTTCATGGCTTACGAAAATATCCTGCCCCATGTCTCCCGTCCCTCGCGCTATCTCGGTGGAGAAGTAGGGAGCATCATCAAGGATCCCGAACAGGTGGCGCTCTCCATAGCCCTCGCCTTTCCCGACGTCTACGAAGTCGGAATGAGCCATCTGGGATATGCCGTTCTTTACCATATACTCAATCAAAACCCCTGGCTTGCTGCGGAGCGGGTCTATGCGCCCTGGCCCGATATGGAGGAGCAGCTGCGGCGGACCGGCGAACCGCTGCGCAGCCTGGAAACCGAGCGCGCCCTGAGTTGTTTCGATATTGTTGGATTCACCCTGCAGTACGAGTTGTCCTATACCAACCTGGTTACCATGCTGGACCTGGCTTCGATTCCGCGCCGCCGGGACCAGCGCAGCGCCGATCATCCGCTGGTTGTAGTGGGCGGCCCCTGCGCCTTCAACCCGGAGCCGCTGGCTGATTTTTTTGACTGTGCGGTGATTGGCGACGGCGAGGAGGCTCTGCCGGAGCTGTGCCATGCGGTCAGAGTCTCGCAGCAGGCGGGCGAGGACCGCGACCGCCTGCTGCAGCGCCTGGCGCGCATCGAGGGGGTCTATGTTCCGTCGCTCTATGATGTCTCATACGCTGAAGACGGTCGCATTGCCTCCATCATGGCTTCTCCGGGCGCTCCGCAGCGCGTACGGCGCCGCTTTCTGCCGGACCTGGACACCGCCTCCTTTCCCGTGCGGCCGGTGGTGCCGACCATGAATACCGTGCACGACCGTGTCGCGGTGGAGATTGCGCGCGGCTGCACCCGCGGCTGCCGCTTCTGTCAGGCCGGCTACATCTACCGTCCGGTGCGTGAGCGCGATCCCGGCCGTATTGTAGAGATTATCGAAAAATCCCTGGCGTTTGCCGGTCAGGAGGAAGTTTCCCTGCTTTCTCTCTCCAGCGGCGATTACGCCTGTATCGAGCCGCTGCTCAAAAAACTGATGGCCCGGTTTGCCGACAGCCAGGTGGCGGTGTCGCTTCCAAGCCTGCGGGTAGGCTCTTTGACTCCTGAATTGATGGAGGAGATCCGCAGGGTGCGCAAGACCGGTTTTACCCTGGCGCCTGAAGCCGGCAGCGAGCGGCTGCGTCAGGTGATCAACAAGGGGATCGATGCCGAAGATCTGGTGGGGGCGACGGCCACCGCCTTTTCTCTGGGGTGGCGCCTGGTCAAACTCTACTTCATGCTGGGCCTGCCCACCGAGACCGACGAGGATCTGGAGCAGATCATCGATCTGGCGGTACGGGTCAAGCGCTCCGGGCGTGGCTCGCAGGGCGGTGCCGACGTCAATGTTTCGGTTTCGACCTTCGTGCCCAAGCCCCATACCCCTTTTCAGTGGGAGGCCCAGATCGGGTTGGCCGAGACGCGGCGGCGCCAGAATCTGCTGCGCGATAAGCTGCGGGCGAAAAAGCTGCGCATGAAGTGGCACACGGCAGAAATGTCATTCCTGGAAGGGGTCTTCGCCCGCGGCGACCGCCGCCTGGGCGCGGTCATCGCACGCGCGGTCGACCTGGGGTGCCGTTTCGACGGTTGGGACGATCAGTTTGATTTCGCCCGCTGGCAGCAGGCTTTTGCCGATTGCGGCATCGACTCCGCCTGGTATCTGCGCGAACGCACAGAAGATGAAGCGCTGCCCTGGGATCATATCGATTGCGGCGTGAGCCGTTTCTTTTTTGTGCAGGAGCGGCGCCGGGCCCTGGGGCTTGAGGCAACGCCCGACTGCCGCGGCGGGGTCTGCACCGCCTGCGGAGTTTGTGATTTTCAGCAGGTGCGTCCGCGCCTGCACGATGCCGCCGCTCTCGAAGCGCAACCCTCGGCTTCTGCGGCTCCGGCGGCGTCCGCCGGGGAGCAAGAGCGCTGCAAGCTGCGCCTGCGCGTCTCCAAAACCGGCAAGGGGCGCTTTGTGGGGCACCTGGAATTCATGGGCCTGTTCAACCGGGCCGTGCGGCGCGCAGCACTGCCGGTGCGCTACTCCCAGGGCTTCCACCCCCACCCGCGCATCTCCTACAGTGAGGCTCTGCCCCATGGCATGGAAAGCGAGGCGGAGATCATCGATCTCGATCTGAGTCGGCAGGTCGCGGCCCGGGAGGCTGCAGCCGCTATCAATGCACGCCTGCCCGCCGGGTTCCGTGTGCATGAAGCCGCGCTTCTGGACTGGCGCAATCCGTCACCATCGGCTAGTATTGACTGTACGGTTTATCGGCTGGATTGCGCGGACTGCGATGCCGGCCATCTGAGTGAGCGGATCTCTGCTTTTCTCACTGCGGACACTGTCCCGGCGACCCGCATGAAAAAGGGGCGCGCGGTGGAGGTTGATCTGCGCCCCGGCGTCAGGTCTGCGCGATTTGAAGCAGGCACGCTTTATCTTGAAATGACTCACGGCAGCCCTCTGCCGGTAGCCGCCCATCTGCTTGAATGCGACGAAGATCACATTCGCGGGCTGGTGCCGCGCAAGATCGGGGTGGTCCTCAAAGAGACGGGTGACGACACATGAGATTTTCATTTTTTACGGATATTGTGAGACTTTTATCTTTTTTATATTTTTGCGTGATTGGAAGGAGTTTTTATGACCAAGGAACTGGTCATCAACACCACCTCCCAGGAAACGCGGGTGGCGCTGCTGGAGAACGGCCATATCGCCGAACTCTATATCGAGCGTTCCCGCGAGCGGGGGATTGTGGGAAATATTTACAAGGGGCGGGTGATCCGCGTTCTGCCCGGAATGCAGGCGGCGTTTGTCGACATTGGTCTTGAGAAAGCGGCCTTTCTCTATGTGGCGGATGTTTTTGACGAGGTCGAAGCGGTCGAGCAGTTTATCGATGACGGCAACCACGGTTCGCCCCCTGCGGGCCAAGAGGAGGATGGGGAAGAAGTAAGAGTCCTGCCTCCCATTGAGGACCTGCTGCAGGAAGGGCAGGAAATCCTCGTGCAGGTGGCCAAAGAGCCCATCGGCACCAAAGGGGCCCGCATTACGTCCCACATCTCGCTGCCGGGACGCAACCTGGTGTACATGCCGACCGTCGACCACGTGGGGATTTCGCGCCGCATCGAGTGCGAAGAGGAGAAGGACCGCCTGCGCGAACTCGTTGAACAGATCCGCCCGGAGGGGTCCGGATTTATCGTGCGCACCGCCGCGGAGAACAAGAGCGCCGAGGATCTGACCCTCGATATGGAGTTTCTGCTCAACCTCTGGCAGGATATCTGCCGGCGCAAAGACGGCAGCGGCGCCCCTTCTCTCATTCATTCCGAACTCGATGTCATCTGCAAGGTGGTGCGCGACGTGCTGACCGAGGATGTGCGGCGCATTGTGATCGACTCGAAGGAAGAACACGACAAGGTGGTGCGTTTTATCGACACCTTCATGCCTCGGCTGCGTTATTCCATCGAACTCTATGCCGATGAAGAGCCCATTTTTGACGCGTTCGGTCTCGAGGTCGAAATTGCCCGCGCCCTGGGGCGCAAGGTGTGGCTCAAAAGCGGCGGCTACATCATCATCGAGCAGACCGAGGCGCTGGTGGCGGTCGATGTCAACACCGGCCGCTACGTCGGTAAGCATAATCTCGAGGACACCATCCTCAAGACCAACCTCGAAGCGGTCAAGGAGATTGCCTTTCAGCTGCGGCTGCGCAACATCGGCGGATTGATCATCATCGATTTCATCGACATGGAAAAAGAGTTTCATCGTGAAAAGGTCTATGCGGCTCTACTCGATGCCCTCAAAAACGATAAGAGCAAGACCAATATTCTCAAAATTTCCGAACTCGGGCTGGTGGAGATGACCCGACAGCGGGTGCGTGAGAGCATCGGGCGTACCCTCTGCGAGCCCTGTCCCTACTGTGAGGGCAAGGGGTACATCAAGAGCCGTCCGACGCTGGCCTATGAAATCTTTCGCGAGCTGCGGCGGGAGCTCGCGGAGCTTGAAGGCAATGCGGTGAATGTGGTGGTGCATCCCGATGTGGCAGCGATTCTCTACGACGAGGAACGCCAGGGGATCGAAGAGCTGGAACTGCGCTTCGGTAAAAAGATCACGGTTGTCGCCCGGCCGGTGTTTCACCAGGAGCAGTTCGAGATCCTGCCCGGCACATAAAAAACTTGACATCGCACCGTCAATGGGATATTTTCCAGCGTTCTGAAAAGTAAATTATCATGACGCTGAGAGCGAGGTGAAAGCACTATGTACGCTGTTGTCAAGACCGGAGGAAAACAGTACAAAGTTTCCGAAGGCGATCTGGTAAAGGTCGAAAAACTCGTGGGTGCGGTGGGTGATTCCGTCGAACTCGATGAAGTCCTCATGGTCGGCGGTGAAGAGGTTAAAGTCGGAACACCTCTGCTGCAGGGCGTGAAAGTCAAGGCGCGGATTGTTGAACAGGACAAGGACAAGAAAGTCCTGGTGTTTAAATCCAAGCGGCGCCAGGGCTATCGCAAGCTCAACGGGCACCGTCAACCCATTACCCGCCTGAAGATCACGGGCATTGAAGCATAAGATTCAAGGAGGTTGATCCATGGCTCATAAAAAAGGGGTCGGCAGTACCCGTAATGGACGCGACAGCGCAGGTAAACGTCTCGGCGTCAAGCGCTTCGGCGGTGAGCAGGTGACCGCCGGTTCGATTCTGGTGCGCCAGCGCGGCACCACTTTCCACCCGGGAGACAATGTCGGTGTCGGCAAGGACTACACTCTTTTCGCCCTGATCGACGGGGTGGTGAAGTTCGAACGCAAGGATCGCGATCGTAAGAAGATCAGTGTTCACGCGGCCTGATTCCGTCCCAAAATTCAACAGGAAAGCCCGGTTCCGACACAGGATGCCGGGCTTTTTTTCTTGTCGGGAGTGTTTATCTCCATGACTGGAAGCAGATAACGGTATTTCCTCATGCACTTTGTCGACGAAGTCAAGATTCATGTCAAAGCCGGTGACGGCGGTCGCGGCTGCATGTCGTTCCGCCGCGAAAAATTCATCCCCAAGGGCGGCCCCGACGGCGGTGACGGCGGCAACGGCGGTGACGTCTATTTCGAGGTGGACTCAGGCTGCTCCACCCTCATGGACTTCCGCTACAAAGCTCACTACAAGGCCGGCCGCGGAGGCCATGGCATGGGCAAGAACATGCACGGGCGCGGCGGCGAGGACCTGGTACTCAAGGTGCCGCCCGGCACGCTGGTTCATGATGCGGAAACCGGCGAACTGCTGGCTGACCTGACCGAGCCTGGAGAAAAGCGTCTGCTGCTCAAGGGGGGGCTTGGCGGCCGCGGCAACGCGCGTTTTGCCACCAGCACCAACCGTGCGCCGCGCCATTGTCAGCCCGGCACTCCCGGTGAAGAGCGCACCCTGCGCCTCGAGTTGAAGCTGCTGGCGGATGTCGGGCTGGTGGGGCTGCCCAATGCAGGCAAATCGACGCTCATTTCCGCCGTTTCGGCGGCGCGCCCCAAAATTGCCGACTATCCCTTCACCACCCTGGTGCCCAATCTGGGGGTGGTGAAGTATGGCGGTTTTAAAAGTTTTGTGATGGCCGATATTCCCGGGCTGATTGAGGGCGCCTCCGAGGGGCAGGGGTTGGGGACTCGTTTTCTGCGCCACGTGGAACGCACCGGCTTGATTCTGCACCTCCTCGACCTGCTGCCCTCTGAAGGGGGTGATCCGCTGGAGCATTTCGACCTGATCAATCGCGAACTGGCGCGGCACAGCGATGAGTTGGCCGGTAAAAGTCAGATCGTCGTGCTGACCAAACTCGATGTGACCGAGGTGCGCGAAATGGTGCCGCGTTATGTGGCGCTGTTCCGGGAGCGCGGATTTGAAACTTTCGCCGTTTCGGCGGTGACCGGCGAGGGGATTGATGCCCTGGTGGGCGCTGTCGGAACACGAATCGACGAGCGCAGGGCGGCTGAGAAAGGCGCTGCGCTTGACTCGGATGAAGCGCGCGGCTAAGATGACGCTCCTCTGCGAGACCATCAATTTCCCGGATTCTACTGCTATGCGCCCACATCTTCTTCGCCGCGTCCGTCGCGTGGTGGTTAAAATCGGCAGCAATGTCATCTCCGATTCCGACGGCCTCCTGCTGCCGCGCATCGAAGTGCTCTGCCGCGATGTCGCTCAGCTTCACAGACGCGGAATCGAGGTGATCCTGGTGTCCTCGGGCTCCGTTTCGGCAGGCAAAGGGGTGCTCGGCATCACCGGACGCCCGCAGACCATCCCTCATAAGCAGGCCGCGGCCGCCATCGGCCAGCCGCGCTTGATGCGGGCGTACAAGGAATATTTTCACGCTGAGCAGTTGCAGGCGGCCCAGGTGCTGCTCACGCGGGACGACCTCGCCAATCGGCGCCGCTATCTCAATGCGCGCAACACCCTGCTGACTCTGCTGGAGTTCAGCGTTGTCCCCATCATCAATGAAAACGATACGGTCGTGGTCGAAGAGATCCGCTTTGGCGACAATGATAATCTTTCCGCCATGGTGACCACTCTTCTCGAGGCCGATCTGCTGGTAATCCTCTCCGACGTGAACGGGCTTTATGACCGGGACCCCCGCACCCATGCCGATGCCTGCCTTCTCCCCCTGGTGGAGCGTATTGACGAAAAAATCGAAGCCATGGCCGGAGGAGAGGGTTCGGTGCGTGGTACCGGTGGGATGGCGACCAAGATTAAGGCCGCAAAACGCGCCGCTCTTAACGGCATCGCCAGCCTCATCGTCAGCGGGATGGAGGACGGAATCCTTCAGCGGGTGTTTGATGGCGAGGAGCTCGGCACCTACTTTCTGCCCGCCCGCGACCGGATGACGGCACGCAAGCATTGGATCGCCTTTACCAAAAAACCGCGTGGCAAGCTGCTGGTTGACGCCGGCGCCCGTCAGGCGCTGGTAGAAGGGGGCAAGAGCCTTCTTCCCTCCGGCGTCAGAAAGGTCGAAGGGCGTTTTGAACGAGGCGATTCGGTGCGGTTGTGCGATATGGACGGAGTCGAGTTCGCCAAAGGCGTGATCGGCTACAACCTGAGCGAACTGACGCGGATCATGGGCAGAAAAAGCTCTGAAATCGAAACGATCCTGGGATATAAGTATGGCGATGAGGTGATTCATCGCGACAACCTTGTGATTACCGTCGGCCCCGGAGACGAAGAATGACTCAGGGAAGGAAGCCGGCGCTGGAAGGAGGATGCCAATGACGCTTGCCCAACAGATGCTGACCCTGGCGCACGAAGCGAAGGAGGCGGCCCGTGTTCTGGCCAATCAGTCTTCGGCCGTCAAGAACGATGTCCTCCGGGCCATGGCCGATGGCCTGGAGCAGGAGATGCCGGCGCTGATCGAGGAGAACGAGATGGATCTGGCGGCGGCCCGCGAACGGGACCTGGCTCCCGCCATGGTTGATCGCCTGGTGCTTGACGAGAAGCGCATTCGAAGCATGGCCGACGGCTTGCGTGAAGTGGCGGCGTTGCCTGATCCGGTGGGTGAGGTGACCCGTATGTGGCGGCGCCCCAATGGGCTGCAGGTGGGGCAGGTGCGCATCCCTCTCGGGGTGATCGGCATCATCTACGAATCGCGTCCCAACGTGACGGCCGACGCTGCGGGCCTGTGCCTTAAGAGCGGCAACGCCGTGGTGCTGCGCGGCGGATCGGAAGCGATACACTCCAATACGGCTATCGGAGCCGTTTTGCGCAAAGTTCTGGAACGTTACAATTTGCCCGCGGCCGCCGTGCAGGTTGTGACGACCACCGAACGTGCGGCGGTGCTCGAGCTGCTGAAGCTTGAAGAGGAGATCGACCTGATTATCCCGCGCGGCGGGGAGGGCCTGATTCGCTTCGTTTCGGAGAATTCACGCATCCCCGTGATCAAGCACTACAAGGGCGTCTGCCATACCTACGTCGATGCCGATGCCGACTTCGAGATGGCGGAAAAGATCTGCATCAACGCCAAAGTTCAGCGGCCGGGCGTGTGCAACGCCATGGAAACGCTGCTGATTCACAAGGATATCGCCGAAACCTTCGTGCCCCGCATTGCCCAGGCGATGCGGGCCCAGGGCGTGGAAATGCGCGGCTGCCCGATCACCCGTGAGTTCGCCGAGATGAAAGAGGCGACCGAAGAAGACTGGGGGGTGGAGTATCTCGACCTGATCCTCGCGGTGCGTGTGGTTGAGGATATGGACGAGGCCATGGATCATATCGCCCGCTACGGCTCCCTGCACACCGAGGTGATCGTGACGTGCGACTACCGCAGCAGCCAGCGCTTTCTGCGCGAGGTCAATTCGAGCGTGGTCATGGTCAACGCCTCTTCACGCTTTTCCGACGGGAACCAGTTCGGGCTCGGGGCCGAGATCGGCATTTCCACCACCAAGCTGCATTCATTCGGCCCCATGGGGCTCGAAGACCTGACCACCCGTAAATTTATCGTGTTGGGTGGCGGACAGGTGCGCGAATAGGAGAGGTTCGATGCGTGTCGGGATTCTGGGGGGGACATTCAACCCGATCCATGTAGCGCATCTGCGCATCGCGGAAGAGGTTCGCGAAGCCTGCGTCCTGGACCAGGTCCTGTTTGTTCCGGCAGCCGCTCCGCCGCACAAGGAGGTGAGTGGTCAAAGTGCCTTTCATCATCGTCTGGCCATGGTGGAGGCCGCCATCGAGGACAATCCCTGGTTTGCCGCAAGCGATCTCGAAAGTCGGCGCAGCGGCAAGAGTTATTCCGTGCATACCCTTGAAATTCTGCGGGCGGAGCACCCTGACAACGAGTATTTTTTTATCATGGGGATGGACTCCTTTCGCGAGATCTCCAGTTGGCGCGAGTACCGTCGGCTGTTCGCTTTGTGTCACATTGTAGTGACGGCGCGTCCCGGCAGTCAGGGCGGCTCACCGCTTGATCTCCTTCCAGTTGCGGACCGCAATGAGTTCTGCTATGATGACGCCTTCCGCGGATTGGTGCATCGCTCCGGTTTTACAATTGTTTTCTTGGAAGAGACATTTCTTGACATTTCCTCGACCCGTATCCGGGATCTGTGTCGGGATCAACGCTCGGTTCGATACCTGGTTCCACCTGCGGTCGAGCAATATATAAGCCATTTTGCCCTTTACCGGGCTTCGTGAGGATTTTGATTTTGCAGTCTGATCAACGGGCGCGTCTGTGCGCCGCTTATGCCCTGGAAAAAAAAGCCGAAAATCTGCGCCTGCTGGACGTGCGGGGGCTCTCTTCCCTGACCGACTATCTGTTGATCGTGTCCGGACGTTCCGACCGTCAGGTTGAAGCCATCGCTGAAAGCATCCGGCTCGGCATGAAAAAAGATCATGAGCTTCTGCCGCTGGCGGTCGAAGGATTGAAAGAGGGCAACTGGGTTCTGATCGACTATGGCGACGTCATGATTCATGTCTTTCAGCCACATGTCCGCGATTTCTACGACCTGGAGGGATTGTGGCAGGAGGCGCGGGAGGTCGGACTTGATCCTGAGCCGCGGCAAGAATCGCCCGGACAGGCCGGGCAGGGGTGAAAATCAGGCTGCTGTGCGTCGGGCGTTTGAGCGAGGCGTATCTGCGCGCCGGGGCGGATGAGTTTCTGCAGCGCGTGCGGCGCTACCTGCCGGCGGATGTCGTCGAGTTTAAGGAAGAGAAAATCGGAGGGCGTCACCCCGATATCGCCCGGATTCGCGAACGGGAAGGAGAGCGGCTGCTGGCAAAGGTCTCCGACGGGGCTTGCCTGATCGTTCTCGATGAACGGGGGCGAGGCATGACCTCGCCACAGCTGGCGGGCTTTCTGGAAGAACACATGGTTCACGCCACCTCCGCGCTCGATTTTGTCATCGGCGGCCCCTATGGAGTCAGTGACGCCGTCAGGCAGCGTGCATCCATGGTGCTCTCATTGTCGAAAATGACCTTGACCCATCAGATGGCGCGCCTGTTTCTGCTTGAGCAGCTCTATCGAGCCATGACTATTGTGCGCAATGAACCCTACCACAACCGCTGAGGGGCTTGCCCCGGCAAGGAGTTTTTGTTCATGAGTCCGGAGGAAATGGAGCAGGCCAGGCAAAACCTGCTCAAAATGCGCCGAGAAATCCTTCGGGAAGTGATGGCGTCGCAGCAGGCCGGCAATGAGCTGGGACAGGACGGTGTGGGTGATATCGGTGATATCTCCTCGAACACTTACACCCGCGATGTTCTGATGAATCTTGGTGAAGCGCAGCGGCAGCGAATACGTGATATCGACGCCGCTCTTGAACGCATCGAGGAAGGGGAATACGGCGAGTGTCTTCGCTGTGGGGAAGAAATTTCACCTCGCAGGCTGGAAGTCCGCCCCTTTTCCCGGTATTGTGTGGAATGTAAGGCCGAAGTCGAAAAATTCGGCGAATAGAATCCAATCGAATCGGGGCCACTGCCCGGGGAGAGTTCCATGACTCTGATGACCTTCCTGTTGTTGATCATCTTTTTTCTGTCCTTTTTCATCTACTTTTCAAACCTTAACCCGCAGACGGTGACCATTTACTATTTGGCCGGCGAGTCTTTTTCCGCGTCGGCCGCCTTTATCGTCATCGGCGCGCTTCTCATCGGGTTGTTTCTCGGTTCCATGGCCTATGGCTACGGCATGCTCAGCACGCGCATGCGGGACTGGCGCAAGGACCGTTACTACAAAAAGACGCGTGAGATATCGGCCATGTACCGTGAAGGCGTCGGCCGTCTGCTGTCCGGCGACCTGAAAAAGGCGCGGGTGCTGCTTCAGAAAACCCTCGACAAGGATCCCAAGCGGGTCGATACCCAGATTGCCATGGCGACTCTCTGCCTGCAGGAAGGTCAGTCGGAAGAGGCGCTCAAGTGGTTGAACCGTGCACGAGAGCTCGAGCCGCAGAGCCTCGAGGTGCTTTTCAAGCTGGCCGCGACCCTGGAAGAGCTGGGGCGCGACGATGAGGCGGAAAAGATTTACAAGGAAATACTCAACGTCGACAAGGACAATCGCAAGGCCATCCGCGGCTTGCGCGACCTGGCCATGAAAACGGAGCGCTGGCCAGAGGCTCTCGAATTGCAGAAGCGTCTTCTTAAAGCTCTTCAGGGCAGCCCGCGTATTGCCGACGAGAAGAAGAAACTGCTCTACATCAAGTACGAGGTGGCCCATCAGCAGCTCGAAGCCGGTGAGATCGATACGGCCAAGAGCGAATTCAATGATGTCATCAGCCAGGATCCCGAATTTGTGCCGGCGCGCGTCTCTCTGGGTGATGCCCTCCGCCAGCAGGGTAAAACTGAAGAAGCCGCCCGTATCTGGCAGGATGGCTACCGTCGTCTGCACAAGGGAATTTTTCTGGCTCGGCTTGAAGATCTTTACCTGGAAGCGGAAGACCCGGCGACTTTGCTTAACTTTTATCGCAACGCCATGAGTCAGGATGCCAACGATGTCATTCTGCGTCTCTATTATGCGAAGCTGTGCCTGCGACTGGAAATGGTGGACGAAGCCGGCGAGCAGATCTTTGCCATTGAAAGCTCTGGCAGCGATCATCCTCTGGTACATTTTCTCGCTGCAGAGGTCCATCGGCGCCGCAAGCGCACTGACGAGGCACTGCAGGAGTACCGTATGGCGATGGGCATGGGGGGGCGCATGGAGGTCTCCTATGAATGTGAAGCCTGCGGTGGAACCTTTGGTGAATGGCTCAGCCGCTGCCGCGAGTGTGGTGCCTGGGGAACCCTGGGACTGAGTGGTCGCAGTGACCTGGCCAACGTCAAGCCGGTGGAAATGCGCGAGATCTATCACGGAGAACAGTAATTCTGATGAAGCTTTCCGCCAAACGGCCTGTGGCTCTGGTTATCCTCGATGGGTGGGGAATCAATCCCGAATGCGAGGGGAATGCCGTCTGTCAGGCCGACACGCCGAATCTTGACCGACTGTTTGAAAAATACCCCCATGCCCGCCTTGGAGCATCCGGTGAAGCTGTCGGTCTTCCGGACGGGCAGATGGGAAACTCCGAGGTCGGTCATCTCAATATCGGTGCCGGCCGTATTATCTACCAGGAGTTCACCCGCATTACCAAGAGCATCAAGGATGGAGACTTTTTCTCCAATCCTGTGCTGACCAAGGCGGTCGCTCGCGTCAAAGAAACCGGCGGCACTCTGCATCTGATGGGGTTGCTCTCCGACGGAGGGGTGCATTCTCATATCGGCCATCTGTATGCGTTGCTCGAGTTGGCACAGCGCAAAGGACTTGAAGATGTGTGCGTGCACGCCTTCCTTGACGGCCGCGATACCCCTCCCCGCAGTGGGGCGGACTACCTGCGGCAGCTTGAAGAAAAAATAGCGGAGCTGGGAGTCGGAAGGGTTGCCACTGTGATGGGGCGTTATTACGCCATGGATCGTGACAACCGCTGGGACCGGGTGGAGCGAGCTTATCGCGCCATGACGGGAGGTGTCGGCGAACAGGTGAGCAGCAGCGCTGAAGCCATCCGCCAGGCCTATGCCGCCGGTCAGGGTGATGAGTTCGTGGCGCCGCGAGTCGTGGTGCGTGATGGTGCCCCGGTCGGGACCGTCGGGGATGGTGACGGCATCATTTTTTTCAATTTCCGCAGTGATCGTGCCCGCGAAATCACCCGCGCTTTCACCGAGTCGGAATTCAGAGGATTTGTTCGCAGCAGAGAGCCGCATTTGGCGACCTACGTCTGCATGACCGAATACGATGCGACATTTGATCTTCCCATCGCTTTCCCGCCGGCAAGTTATAAGCGTATCCTCGGGGAAGTGGTCGCTTCCGCCGGCAAGAAGCAGCTGCGCATTGCCGAAACCGAAAAGTATGCCCACGTCACTTTCTTTTTCAACGGAGGAAGTGAGCAACCCTTTTCGGGAGAGGACCGGGTTCTGATCCCTTCGCCCCAGGAGGTTGCGACCTATGACCAGAAGCCTTCCATGAGCGCCGAGAAGGTCACAGAAGAAGTGCTGCAGCGTCTTGAGAGCGGGCAGTACGATCTGGTGGTTCTCAACTTCGCCAACCCCGATATGGTTGGGCATACCGGAATCCTTGAAGCCGCCGTTGAGGCGATGGAAACTGTTGATCGCTGTGTTGCGCGGGTTGTCGAGGGAGTCCTGGCGCAGGATGGCGTGCTTCTGATTACAGCGGATCATGGCAACTGCGAACAGATGCGCGATGCACAGGGAAAGCCGCACACCGCCCATACCTCCAACCCGGTGCCGGTTATCCTGGTGGGCGATGATTGTGAGAATGTCAGGCTGCGTAACGGTATTCTTGCCGACCTGGCCCCGACCATTCTTTCATTGATGGGGCTTGCCGTTCCCGAAGAGATGGAAGGATCCAGCCTGATCGTTTCCCCGTAGCGTTGCGTGTGGATGGGTTTTTCAGTCTGCTGGGTTCCTTCCCGAATTTGCCGTTCATGTCTCTGATCAGGCAGCAGGGCCGTAACCTGCTCAGGATGTTTCTGCCTCCCTGCTGCCCTTTGTGCGGACTTTCTCTTCGGGAAGATCAATCTCCGCACAATTTCTGTACGGAATGCCTTTCGAAAATGCCCCCGGTTTCATCCCCCTGCTGCCCCCGCTGTGCCTTGCCGTTTGCCCCCTCCGGTGGTCCTGATCATCTCTGTGAGGACTGCATGCGCAAGAGCCCGGCCTATGACTGGGTCGCGGCTGCGGGCTGCTTTGACTCTTCTCTGCGTGAAGCAATTCATGCGTTCAAGTTCAACCGGCGTCTCGATCTTGATCGCCCCCTTTCGAACCTGATTATCCAGCGTCTTGGAGACCGCCTCGCTTCGTTCCAGGCGGACCTGCTGATACCCGTGCCCTTATATCCCGCGCGACTGCGCCAGCGCACCTTCAACCCTCCCCACCTTTTGGCACAGCGGTTGTCGCGCTTCACCAAATGTCCGGTTCTCCCCGGCGCCCTTCGGCAGATACGCCCGCATGCCCGGCAGCGGGAGCTGTCACGCCAACAGCGCCTTCTCAATCCGCTGGGTTCTTACGAAGTCTCACTGCCTGTGGCAGACAGTCGAGTACTGCTGGTTGATGACGTGATCACCACGGGAGCTACCGTCAATGAATGCGCTAAGAT
>JAXHUR010000010.1:18278-27946 GCA_034189505.1 Thermodesulfobacteriota bacterium
AACAGCGCCTTCTCAATCCGCTGGGTTCTTACGAAGTCTCACTGCCTGTGGCAGACAGTCGAGTACTGCTGGTTGATGACGTGATCACCACGGGAGCTACCGTCAATGAATGCGCTAAGATCCTGCGCTCAGCGGGTGCTTCTTCTATCGGGGTCGTCGCTGCGGGACGCGCTCCACGTCATTCTGAAGGCGGTCCCCTTTTTTTAAAAATAGACGCTAGAGACAAGCTGCGGTGACATTTTGACATGAAACTGCCATAATGACTCTAATCTTAAAGACGAATTTTCACAACGGGACGGCTCAATGAAAGACAAACCTTTAGATCCTCCATCGCAGTTTCTCGAGGCGCTTTCCACAAGGGGGCTCCTCAATCACCTTCCTCAGGGTGTTTTCCTGGTGGACCGTTCCCAGACGATTGTCTACTGGAACCCTGCCGCAACTCATATCACCGGGTTTTCCGCCGAAGAAGCGGTGGGCAGGCACTGCTCGTTTCTCTCCGGGATCCCGTGCGGGCGCACCTGCGGACTCTATGATCCGCAGACCCCTAAGCCTATCATCGGAGTACGGTGCACTATCCGAGGGAAAAACGGTCAGCGCATCGATCTGTCCAAAAGCGTTGATTTTCTTTTCGACGATAAGGGCGAGATTCTGGGAGGTGTTGAATCTTTTGTCGATATCTCACCGATGAAAGGGCTGGAAAGACGCCTTCGGCGTCATGTCCTCGACCGTGAACAGGAGGTGCGCCGTCGCACTGCCCAGCTCGAGGCGGAGCGCTTCCAGCTGCGCGCCATGCTTGATGCTATGAACGACCTGGCCTATATCGTCTCCAATGATTTCCGTATCGAATACATGAATCGCGCAATGGTCGATGCCTTCGGCGAGTGTATCGGCTCCTGCTGCTACCAAGTTTTTTTCCAGCGCGAGACCCCTTGCACCGATTGCCCCATCGAGGAGGTACGTGCGGGCCGCACAGTTCATCGCGAATGCACTTTTCCCTCCTTGAGTCGAACCTACGAAGGGATTGATACGCCGGTTCACGGCAGCAATGGCGTGCTGGGCAAGCTGGCCGTTTTTCGTGACATCACGGTGAGAAAAGAAGCGGCGGAGCGATTGGTTGAAGCCAACCGTGAACTCGATGCCTTTGTCTACACGGTGTCCCACGATCTGCGTGCTCCGATGACCCCGATCATCGGTTACGCTGAATACCTGCAGCAGAACTATCACCAGGTCCTCGATGATACCGCTATGAAGGCATTGAAAGATATTGAGCTGCAGGGGCATCGCATGATGGCCCTGATGGAGGATCTGCTGATCCTCTCCCGCGTCGGTCGACTCGATGCGCCGCCCAGGCAGACCGATACGGTCAAGGTTGTCGAGCAGGTCCTCAGCGACCTGCGCTCCACTCTGGCGGAGAAAGGGGTGGCCGTTCAAATCGGTGATCTTCCGGATTTACGGATCCCCGACACTCTGCTCAGCGAAATTTTCTCCAACCTGATCGGCAACGCAGTCCGCTACGGGGGGGGCGAGGGGAAATCCATTGAGGTTGGCGGGTCTGTACAGGGGCGTCGCAAACAGATTTTTGTGCGCGATCACGGTGTCGGCATCTCACCCGCGGAGAAGGACCGCCTGTTCGATCCATTTTTCCGCGGCGAGAATGCGCGTGAAATTCCGGGGACGGGGATCGGCCTGGCGATCGTTCGTAAAATCGTGCGTCTGCATGGGGGCAGAATCTGGGTGGAGCCGACCGACGGGGGCGGGACGACCTTCCGGCTTGAATTCGACGAGAAGGCAGAGCTCCCTTCCTGAGGTCCAAAGATGTTTTCAGGGGAAAAAATTTTTGTGATTTACAAAATTTTATTTTTTTTATAAACTCGATTTAATCTTTTTGACCCCAATACAGCCCCGACAAAAACAGACCTGTGACAAAACCGGAAGGTGAGGTTATGGCGGCCACTGAAAAACATGAAATTCTGCTCGAAAGCGGAACCAACGAAGTTGAAATCATTGAATTTTATCTGGGCTCACAATCCTTCGGCATCAACGTGCATAAATTGCGGGAGATCGTGCCCTATGATCCCGATGCGGTAACCCGCGTGCCGGAAAGCATTCCCTCCATGATCGGCATGCTGCTGCTGCGCGGGCAGACGGTGCCGCTGATCGACCTTCGAGAGCATCTGCGCAAACGGCAGGGCGAACAGGATCTGGACACCCGCAAGGTGGTTCTGGTCTGTGAGTTCAACCAGGAAGTCAATTGTTTCCTGGTTGACGGCGTCAACATGATTCACCGCGTTTCCTGGAAAGACATGCGTCCCATGGACGAGTTCTTCACTCCCTACCGCCCGCGTTTCACCGGCAGTATTGAGGTGGAGGATCGTGAAATCATGATTGTGGATCTGGAGCATGTCATTTCGGAGATTTTTCCGGAGCAGGCCGACATGATGGGGCAGGCTGAAGTGCCGGATGATTTCAAACGCGACAGCCGCCAGGATGTCAAGCTGATGGTCGCTGAGGATTCCAACATCATCCGCAATCAGATCGTGACGATCCTTCAGAATTCCGGATACAAGCAGGTGACCTCTTTTGTCAATGGAGAAGAGTGTTATAATGCGCTCCTTGCGCTGCGGGATGAGATGCGCAATACGGGGCTGGACCTGAGTACGCGCCTCAATCTGCTGGTGTCCGATATCGAGATGCCGAGCATGGATGGGTTGACTCTGTGCCGCAAGGTCAAGACCGAGTTGGGGATGAAAAAACTGCCGGTCATCATGTTTTCCTCCCTGATCAACGAGCAGCTGGCTTACAAGTGCAAGGAGGTCGGGGCTGATTCCCACATCAGCAAGCCGCAGATCAATGAACTGGTCAAACTGGTGGACGGGTTCTGCCTGAAGTGATCTCCGGCGGGCCGGGTGCCTATCAGGTATGCCGCTGCGCGATTTGCCCAAAAACAACAACGCCCCGCAACCCCAAAGAGGGATTGCGGGGCGTTGCCATTCAGGGGCGGGAGATTTCAGGAAGGTGGCTCTAGTTTTTCCGCCAGCAGCTCAATGGTGTGGGCTGCTCGAACATTGGCCTCCTTTTTCTCGAGGGCGCCGCGCAGCATGATCAGGCAGCCTGGGCAGTCCATAGCCACCAGCTGCGCTCCGCTGGAGATGATGTCGTTGATCTTGTCCTTGGTAATTTCCCGTGAAATCGACGGATGGCTGGTAAAGGAATAGGAGCCGCCGAAGCCGCAGCAGCGATCCGCATGCGCCATCTCGACAAGTCTGAAGCCGCTCTTCTCAAGAAGCGCCCGCGGTTCCTGCCAGACTCCGGCGCCGCGCCGCAGGTGGCAGGAGTCGTGATAGGTGACCTGCTTGCTCCCGCCACCGGCCGGCAGCTGCTCGGAAGCTTCGAGCACGTTGTGGATAAAGGCCGAGATGTCGATGGTTATTTCCGCCAGTTCTTCAGCTTTCTGTGCCCACGCCGGGTTGTCCCGCAAATGCTCGACGAAATCGCGCTTGAGAGCCAGAGTGCAGGTCGGACAGGTTGTTACCACGTAGTCGGGATTGTCGGCAAGCATCGCCTTGACGTTCTGCTCGGCCAGTTCAACCATGGTCTCCCGGTCACCCGAGTAGAGGGCGGGGATGCCGCAGCAGTTCTGCTCCTGAGGATAATAGACCTCGACTCCGAGGTGGTTGAGGACTTTGACCAGGTCCGTGCCCATCTCGGGGTAGATGAAGTCGTTGGCGCAGCCGCCGAAAAAGGCAACCCGGCAGCGCGGCTTGTCGATTTTCTGTTCCAACTGCGGAAGGAGGTCGCGCAGCGGTTTTTCGGCGATGGTCGGCAGCGTGCGCCACTCGGTCAGGGACGAAAAATAGGCCGGAAGGTGCCGGATGCTGCGCTCTCCCCGGCTCACCGGCCTCTGCAGCAGGCTGGCTGCGCGGATCAGGCTGTGAAAAAGTTTGCGGTTGCGCATCACTTTTCTGAAGACCAGAGATTTGGCGGTGCCGACACCTTCTTCCTCCCCGATCACCGAACGCAGATGTAGAATGATGCTTTCCAGGTCGATGTTGCTCGGGCAGATGGCAACGCAGGCCCGGCAGCCGATGCAGGCGCGCACGATTTCAGCCGCCTTGTCCAGGCCGTGAAAGAAGGCCGTTAGAATAATACCGATGGCGCCTATATAAATATGGCCGAATACATGGCCGCCCACCGTCTGGTAGACGGGGCAGACGTTGGCGCAGGCCCCGCAGCGGATGCAGCGCAGGGCATCGCGGCAGTGGGGTGACTCGGCCAGAGCGCTGCGCCCGTTGTCGAGCAGGACGATGTGCAGTTCCTTTTCATTGTCAGCGCAGGGCACAGCTCCGGTGATCCAGGTGACGTAGCTGGTCATGGGCTGGCCGGTGGCGTTTTTGGGTAGCACCCGAACCACCTTGGCGGCGTCTTCCAGGGTCGGCACCAGTTTTTCGATGCCCACCAGTGCCACATGGATTTTGGGCAGAGTCGCCACCAGTCGCGCATTGCCCTCGTTGGTGACCAGGGCAATGCCGCCGGTTTCAACGACGGCGATGTTGGCCCCGGTGATACCCATGCCGGCCTCCAGATAGGTCTGGCGTAGTTGCTCGCGGGCGACCCTGACCAGGTGGGAGATCTCGGCAGTCTCATCGCGTCCGGTCACCTTTCCGAAGAGTTCGGCGACCTCTTCCTTGAACATATGAATCGCCGGCATCACCATGTGGCTGGGGCGCTGACCTGCCAGTTGTATGATCCATTCACCCAGGTCGGTTTCGACGGTTTTGACTCCGGTTTTCTCCAGTGCCAGGTTGAGGTGGGTCTCCTCGCTTGCCATGCTCTTGCTTTTGGCCACGGTTTTTACACCGCGTTTTTTAGCCAGATCGGCAATGTAATTGTTGGCATCCTCTGCGGTTTTCGCCAGGTAGACGGTGGCCCCGGCGGCACGCGCGTTGTCCGTGAAGCGAGTGAGAAGCTCCGCCCGCTGTTCCCGTACCTCGTCTTTCATCACGGCGATATCGCGCCGCAACTCTTCAAAATCCAGACCGGCAAAAGCCGTAGCACGGGACACCAGGTAGGCGTCCCCGAAGGAGTGCAGGGCCTCCTGCAGTTTGGGTGAGGCCAGAGCCTGGTCGATGCGATGTTTGTATTCTTGGGTGCGCTGCTTGGTCATATGCTCCTCTCCGAGGATGAACCTGTCTGGTCCGATGGTCAGTCCAGTTAGTTCTCCAAGGGGTCGTCCGAGACGCCTTCCATCAGCAAAATGTGGAGCTCGCAGGGCCCATGTACGCCGATGGTCAGCACCCGTTCAATGTCCGCGGTGCGGCTGGGGCCGGAAATGTAGGCGAGAAAGCTGCGCGGTGTCTGCTGCTGAAGGCGGCGCAGCGAAGGTACCGCTGCAAGGCCGTCGGCGACTATTTTGCGCGGATCAAGCAGCGCAAAGTGGCGCTCGGGCAGAGTCGTGGCAAGCCGGACGGCCTCGTTGGTGCTTTCCAGTACGATGGTGCCGGTATCTGCAATCGCAAAATTTGCGCTGGTGATGCCGGCCGCCGCGTCGGGAGCTTGGGTACGCAGCTGGTCCGTGGCGATTTCGATGCCGCGCTCGCGCAATTCGCCGGCCAGTCCCAGTCGCTCAAGACTTGGACTGGGGGCGAGCAGAACCCGTCCGCCTGCATGTGCGTAGATATAGTCGGCGGCGGCTGAAACATCGCCTACAGGTCGAACCTTGGCGCCAACGCGGGTGGCGGCGTCATTGAAACCCTGTACAAGTTTTGCATCAATCATGCGGACACTCCGGTGAAAGTGGTCATACCACTAATGTCAAAATCCTATCTCGCAAGCCATTGTCTGTCAATGACAAACAATGTTTTCACCTGAATTTGAACTTCCGTTATGTGGGCAAATTGAAGCAGTTTTCCGGGCTTTTTAGCCAAAACGTAATTTTGAAATTGTGTTGACATACCATGAAAGATGCGTAAGAATTTTAAGTGGTAAGACCAATCAACCTTTTGGAATTGCCGCTTTGGCCCATTCTACCCTATGGAAAGGACCTGCGCCCTATGGATTTGCTGCTTTCTCTGTTTCCCATCGCTTTGCTGATTTACCTGATGACCCGCAAGAAAGCGGTTCTCTCCTATCGTGCCCTGCCGCTGGTTGCGGTTATCCTCTACATCCTCAAGCTTGCCTATTTCGGGACGGATCACAACCGGGTCAGTTGGGGTCATCGATGGTCTTCTCCCCGCGTTTGTACCGATCTCCATTATTTTCTGCGCCATATTCGCTGTTCAAGACGATGGAATACAGCGGCGCCATGGACGTGATCAGCAAATGGTTCAATGGTATTACGGAAAATAAAGTCGCCCAGGCTGGTGGGCGGCGGCATGGGCAACATGGTCTGTATCAAATAACATCGTCGCGGTCTGGTCGGTGCCGAGCCTGAGTCACAAGGAAGGTCTCATTCTCAAGCGAACTGCAGTGCCCATGCTCCTCTACGGTGTGATCGCCGCGTTGGTCGGAATCTTTCTCATGTAGAAGGATCGCGCGTCAGCCGGATCCTGAAACCCAGTTGCAACCTGAGTAAGGAGACCTGAATGATTTCTACCACAGCTATTGCTCATCTCAAAGAAAAGCTGGGCGACCCTAACGTCTTGCATGAAAAGGAAGACCTTCTGACCCTCGGTTATGATTCCACCCCCGGCGTGCATCACCTGCCGGAAGTGGTGGTCTATCCGCAGACTGCCGAGCAGGTGATCTGGGCCATGGAGATCGCCCACCGGGAAGGGTTGCCGCTGACGCCTCGCGGTTCCGGCACGGGGCTGTCCGGCGGCAGCGTGCCGGTCAGGGGAGGGATGGTCATTGGCCTCTCGCGTATGAACCGCATCCTGGAGATCGACGAGGAAAACCTGACTGCGACGGCGGAAGCCGGTGTGGTGACCCTCGATCTGTTTAATGCGGTCGCGGAAAAAGACCTTTTTTATCCCCCTGATCCAGGTTCGCAGAAAATTTCGACCCTCGGCGGCAACGTGGCGGAAAATGCCGGCGGGCTGCGCGGGCTCAAATACGGCGTTACCCGTGATTACGTGATGCAGCTCAAAGGGGTGCTGCCCGACCGCAGCCTGTTCTGTACCGGCGGCAAAAGCGTCAAGGATGTGGCCGGCTACGGGTTCAAGGATCTGATGTCCGGCAGCGAAGGGACGTTGGGGCTGATCACCGAGGTGACGGTGAAGCTGATTCCGCCCCCGCAGGACAAGCGCACCATCCTGGCCTATTTTGATGATATACGTACCGCCGGAGAGGCCGTTTCGCGTATTATCGCCGCCAAGATCATCCCCTCCACCATGGAGATCATGGACCAGGCGACCATCAACTGTGTTGAGGACTATGTGAAGATCGGCCTGCCGCGCCGGATGGCGGCGCTGCTGCTGATCGAGGTCGATGGCCACCCGGCCCCGGTGGCGGAGGAAGCCGATGGCGTGCGCGCCATTCTCGAGCAGGTCAAGGCCGCTGAGATTCATGTGGCGCGCGATGCCGCACACGCCGCCGATCTCGCCGCCGCCCGCCGCACCGCGCTGTCGGCGCTGGCGCGGGTTTCGTCCACCACGCTGCTCGAAGATGCGACCGTGCCGCGCTCGCGCCTGGCTGAAACATTCGGCGAAATAGAGCGGCTGACACAGAAGTACGGACTGAAGGTGGGCACTTTCGGCCATGCCGGAGACGGCAACCTGCACCCCACCGTTCTGTGCGACGAACGCGATCATGACGAGATGAAGCGCGCTCACGATTTCTACAACGAATTGTACGAGCAGGTGCTGGCCTGGGGCGGAACCGTCTCCGGCGAACACGGCATCGGCCTGGCCAAGAAAGCCTACCTGGCCCGTCAGATCGGCGAAGGAGGCGTGCAGGTCATGAAGCGCATCAAGCAGGCCTTTGACCCAGAGGGGATCCTAAATCCCGGCAAGATCTTCGATGAAGGCGACCCCTGCACAGTCCCGCATGTGGAGGAGGGCTTCCGTGTCTCTCACTGATTCCAAGGAGCGTACGGGCAACTTCCGGCCGCAGGACGCTCCCCATTACGACGACGTGCTGCAGTGCATGCGCTGCGGCTTCTGTCTGCCCACCTGCCCCACTTATGTGCTCACCGGCCGGGAGCGTTCCAGCCCCCGTGGGCGCGTGGCCCTCGCACGCGCGGTGGCGGAGGAAAAACTCGAATTCAGCCGTGCCGTTCGAGATGAGGCCTTTTTCTGCCTGGATTGTCGCGCCTGTACCAGCGCCTGTCCCTCGGGTGTTCGGGCGGGGGAGGTGATGGAGGTCTGCCGCGATCAGGCCCAGTCTTTCTATCCGCTGGGGCGCACCGGCAGAGCGCTGCGGGGATTCATCCTCGAAAAAATGCTGCCGTCGCCCGGTCTGATGGAGGCGTCCATGCTGCCGACGCGCCTCTACCAGAGGCTCGGTATCCAGTGGCTGGTGCGCCACCTCAAGGTGCTCGATCTCGGTCCTGACTGGATGGCGAAGGCCGAAGGGATGATCCCCGAGCTGGACAAGCCGCTGCGGCCGCAGCTGCCGCCTGTTGTCCCCGCCAAAGGGGAGAAGCGCGGGCGGGTGGGGTTTTTTCTCGGCTGCGTCATGACCCTGATGTATCCAAACGTGTCCCGCCAGACCGTGCGGGTACTGGCCCAGCAGGGCTTCGATGTGGTGACGCCTCGTGACACCAAGTGCTGCGGCGCCCCGCATCTGTCCGAGGGCGATCGCGCCACGGCGCGCCGCCTGGCCAAATTCAACCTGGATCTGTTCATGGCGGAGGAGATCGACTATATCGTCACCGACTGCGCCGGCTGCGGGGCTGCGCTCAAGGAATACGAAGAACTGCTGGCGGAAAGTGCCGATCACCGCAGCCTTCAAATTTTCCGCAGCAAGATCCGTGATGTATCGGAATTCCTGTCGGAGGTGGGAATTCGTGAGGAAGGCCTGGCCCCCGTAAACGCGACAGTGACCTACCATGAGCCCTGTCATCTATGCCACGCGCAGGGGATTTCCCGTCCGCCGCGTGAGCTGATAAAGCAAATCCCCGGCGTTGAGCTGCGCGAAATGAATGAATCGAACTGGTGCTGCGGTTCGGCCGCCACCTGGGGGCTCAAATACAGCGAAGAGAGTCAGAAGGTGCTTGACCGGAAACTCGAAAATGTGCGCGCCACCCAGGCGGATTATCTGGTGACCGCCAATCCCGGCTGCCACCTGCAATTGGCCTGGGGAGTCCGCGAGGCCGATATGCCGCAGAAAGTGCTGCACCTGATGGAGCTGATGGGGCGCGCCCTGCCGCCCGATCCGGAATAGTTGTCAGCCCTTGTGTCCCATGCCGGGGCCTCTGTCCGAAAAGACGGAGGCCACGGTTCACCGAGCCGCTTGCCGAGCAGAAAATTAAGACTTTTTCCCCTTGCGTGGGGTGGCCGCTCCCATGACGAGGGTGTCTGGCGCCAGGGATGGTGCCAGTCAAACGGCCAAGGATGGCGAAAAGTGTCCCTTGTCATGGGAGCGGCCATCCCATGCTACTCTCGAAAAACAATCACTTCTCATCGCTCTCCTGTCCGATCCCCAGTTCATCCTGCAGGCGCAGGACGAAATTCTTGGCCCGTCCCGAGGGGGCCAGCATGCCGTAGGCCATCGCTTCCCTGAGTTCCTTT
>JAXHUR010000010.1:28046-54543 GCA_034189505.1 Thermodesulfobacteriota bacterium
CAATCACTTCTCATCGCTCTCCTGTCCGATCCCCAGTTCATCCTGCAGGCGCAGGACGAAATTCTTGGCCCGTCCCGAGGGGGCCAGCATGCCGTAGGCCATCGCTTCCCTGAGTTCCTTTTCGGTGGCGCCGTGTTGCTTCGCGACCGCGAAGTGCTTGCTCAGTCAGTCGGGGCAGCCCACCGCCACCGCACAGGCCACCCGGATCATCTCGCGGGTTTTGACGTCCAGCACTTCCTCGTATTCATAGTCGAAGACTTTTTTGCGGATATTCATGGGTACTCCTTTCACTGCTCGGGAAATTCATGCGTTCAGGATAAGGGTAGATCATTCGCAGGTGAATGCAAGCCTGCCATATTTCTGAAGGATCAAGCAATCCTCTGGCAAAGTCGGCTGAAAAAAGCTACCATGCTTGGATTAATCTGATGAGTTGAGGAAGGAGACGCGATGTTTCAGATGGAGTTGGCTCAGTTTGAACAGGCGGCCAAGGAGAGACGTCCCGACCGAGCGGTGCTTGTGCGGGGGAGGCACTGGCAGGATGATTGGCGCGAGCTGTTCGCAGTGGTGGCGCTCAAGGAGATTCGCCTGGAACTGCTGCCGCGGCGCGATTGCCTGGTGGCGGAACTCTACCCGCTCACTTTCTACAATCGGCGTGACGGGAAGATTGATGACGAACTGAGCGCGCGGCTTGGATACACCCGCGTCAACCGCTTTTTTCTGCTGGTCGACCAGCAGTGCGGCAAGTGCCGCTTCGGGCCGCCCCACGGTCAGATCGGCCTTGATTCGGCGTGGCGCAGTTTCGGTCTGGGCAGCTACCTGATGGCGCAGTTGATCGCCTGGGGGCGCGATCGCTACCCCGGAGCCGCCGTGACGACTGAACATCTGGATCTGAGCCAGGTTGAAGTTTTGCGGCCTCTGCTCAACGGTTTCTGCAAGCGGGCGGGATTCGAGACGATCTTCCATGCCCAGGATTCCGTGACCTGTTTCATCAAGCGCCTTGAGCTGCTCAACCCGGACTACAATCACGAGCGGGTCACCGAGGTGGAGGAGCTGGCCCCGGAATACTGGTTCGCTCCCGGACTGCTGGGGGACAAGGCTGCTGAAAAGGTTCAGTCGGTTCTGTCGACCTGCCATTGACGCCGGTTATTTGTTCCATGGGGACTGCGACCCATGCGGTACAATGACGAGTTTGCAGGAAATTATCAGGGAGCGGGCATGGACCAGGTCATCCTGACCATCGACATGATCACCCATACGGGCATTCATATTTTTGCGGTAAGCATCCTGTGGATCATCATCGCCGGGCAGCAGGCAAGGCGGAAAAATCCCGGCGAGCCGGAAGCCAAGGGGCGCTGGGGGCAGGTCAATCACCTCCTTCTGTGGCCGCATCGCGAATACGCGCTGCGCAAGCGTCATCACTGGATTCTGTGGCTCAATCTCGGCAGCGCCGCAATTTTTCTAACCGGATTTCTGCTGATGGGATTGACGGCCATTTTTTACCGGGGCGGGAGTTAATTGCAGGAATTAAAAAGGCCCGCATATCAAATGCGGGCCTTGCACAAACTGTCTCCGGGATGCCGATTGCCGTGTCGGAAAATCTCGCCCCTGTAACCAAGGACGGCTTCTGAAAGCCGCTTCAGGCTTCCCGCTGCAAGACGGGCCTGCTCACCACGACTTTACGCGAAGCGCGATTCAACATCATGCTGGCGAGTGTTTCGTCAGCGAAAATCGTACATCCCAGAGAAGTCAAAGAACAGAAAGCAAAAACACGAACTGAAAGGCTTTTTCCTGAGCAGCTTTTGACTGCATACTATATAAAATCCTGCCCCAAGGCAAGTATTTTTCATCCACAGAACGCAACAAGGAGAACAGAAGGTTTTATGAGCAAAGACGACAAAAAAGTCATTTATTCCATGATGAAGGTGGGCAAGTATCACAACAAAAAGCCGGTTCTGAAGGACATTTCCCTGTCCTATTTCTACGGAGCCAAGATCGGTGTGCTGGGTCTCAACGGCTCGGGCAAGAGCACGCTGCTGCGCATCATGGCCGGGGTCGACAAGGATTTTGTCGGCCAGGCCTCGCTCTCTCCCGGCTACAGCGTTGGATTTCTCGAACAGGAACCGCATCTCGATGAGGATAAGACCGTGCGTCAGGTGGTGGAGGAAGCCGTGCAGCAGATTGTTGATCTGCTCAAGGAATTCGAGGAGATCAACCTCAAGTTCGCCGAACCCATGTCCGACGACGAAATGAACAAGCTCATTGAGCGACAGGGCAAGGTGCAGGAGCAGCTCGACGCCCATGACGCCTGGGACCTCGACAGTCGTCTGGAGATGGCGATGGACGCTCTGCGCTGCCCGCCCGGCGATTCGCCAGTCAAAGTGCTCTCCGGCGGTGAAAAGCGCCGCGTGGCTCTGTGCCGCCTGCTGCTGCAGAAGCCCGACATCCTGCTGCTGGACGAACCGACCAACCATCTTGATGCTGAAACCGTTGCCTGGCTCGAGCATCACCTGCAGCGTTATGCGGGGACGATCATCGCCGTGACCCATGACCGCTATTTCCTCGACAATGTGGCCGGCTGGATCCTTGAGCTTGACCGCGGCGAGGGCATCCCCTGGAAGGGCAATTACAGCTCATGGCTGGAGCAGAAGCAGGAGCGGCTGCGGCGCGAGGAGAAAACCGAGAGCGATCGTCGGAAGACACTGGAACGAGAGCTGGAGTGGATCCGTCTCACCCCCAAGGCCCGCCACGCCAAGAGCAAGGCCCGCATCACCGCCTATGAAAAGATGCTGGCGCAGGAGTCCGATCAGCGTGCCCGCGACCTGGAACTCTATATCCCGCCGGGGCCGCGACTGGGTGGCGTGGTCATCGAGGCCGACAGTGTCGCCAAGGGGTATGGAGAACGCCTGCTGTTCGAGAACCTCTCCTTCCAACTGCCGCCCGGCGGGATTGTTGGCGTGATCGGCCCCAACGGCGCGGGGAAAACCACGCTCTTCCGGTTGATCACCGGCCAGGAGCAGCCCGATGCAGGCAGTTTCAAGGTCGGCGATACGGTCAAACTGGCCTATGTGGATCAGAGCCGTACTCTTGATCCCGAAAAGACGATATGGGAAGAGGTGACCGGCGGCGAGGAGATGATCCGCCTCGGCAAGCATCAGGTCAACAGCCGCGGCTATGTGGCGCGCTTCAACTTCTCCGGCAGCGACCAGCAGAAAAAAGTCGGGGTGCTCTCCGGTGGAGAGCGCAATCGCGTGCATCTGGCCAAGATGCTCAGGGAGGAAGGCAACGTGCTGCTGCTGGACGAGCCGACCAACGACCTGGACGTCAACACCATGCGGGCGCTGGAGGAGGCGTTGGAGAATTTTGCCGGATGCGCCGTGGTGATCAGCCACGACCGCTGGTTTCTCGATCGCATCGCCACTCACATCCTGGCTTTCGAGGGGGACAGCCGTGTGGTCTATTTCGATGGCAACTACAGCGAGTACGAGGCAGATTACAAGAAACGCGTCGGCGCCCAGGCTGATCAGCCCCACCGCATCAAATACCGCAAGATGGAGCGTTAGATCTCTGCACAAAAAAACGGCCAGGCTCGTGATAAGAGCCCGTCCGTTTTTTGTGCAGCTTGGATCCGTGAGGTCGCCAAGGACCTGCCGATTTGAAGCGGCACCACAGGTTTCACCAAGTGGGGTATGAAGAGGAGAATTTACGCCTCATGGATTCAGGCGCAGGAAAAAATTGATGATGGAACGCGTCACAGTGTGCGGCATGGAAAAGCACCTCCCATGACAAGGTTGTCCCGGCGTTGCGGAAGGCCTCTGATGTCGAAATAAATTCAGTTCAGGGGCGCGATGCGGATCTCCACCCTGCGGTTGAGTTGCCGCCCATGTTCGGTGCTGTTGTCGGCAATCGGGTTGGATTCACCGTACCCGATGGTGTTCATGCGCGCGGCGCTGACCCCCTGAGCCATGAGAGCGTTCTTAACCGCATCGGCACGCCGTTGCGACAATTGCAGGTTGTATTCCTCGCTGCCGGTGCTGTCGGTATGTCCCGCGATGGTCAGACTGGTCTGGGGGTACTGCTGAAGGACATTGGCCACCCGGTTGATCTCATCGTAAGCGCCCGGCTTGAGGGCGGACGAATTGATGTCGAACATGACGTCCGACTTGAATGTCAGGGCAATGGTATTGGCCTGGCGCTGGATGCTGGCGCCTTCAACTCCGGCCACCGCCTGCTGCAGCGCGGCTTCCTGCTTATCCATATATCTGCCGATAGATCCCCCGGCCAATCCGCCGACCACCGCGCCGATGCCGGCGCCGATGAGGGTCGATTCAGTATCGCCGCCGATCGCCTGACCCAGGCCTGCACCCGCCGCGGCACCGACGCCGGTGCCGATGGTTGCACCCTGCTGGGTTTTGGTGGGGGGCTGGGCGCAGCCTGCTGCGATCAGGGTCACAGCCATCAGAATGATTAGAACTTTTTTCATGATATCCTCCGTTCAGTGTGAATATGAAATTATATCTCGGGGGAAATTATACTGTGTGGAACCGGCGATGCAACATTCATCGGCCGACATGTCGCCCGATGTCGCCTGTAGAAGAGGGCAGATGCGGTACTCTTTCCGCGTGCCGGAAGTGTTTGAATCAGGGTTAATATCTGGCCGGGGCGCCAAACCCTTGAAAAGCTGAATTGCCGCGTGGTAAATTTGCCGCTTTCCAAATGAAACTGAACAGAGAGGCTGTGTCATGAAAATATCCCGTGAAGAGGTAGAGCATGTCGCCCGTCTGGCGCGGCTTGCTCTGCCCGAGGACGAAATCGATCGCCTGACCGGCGAAATGGATGCCATTCTCGACTATGTTGAAAAGCTCAATGAACTCGATACGGAGGGGATCGTCCCGACCGCCCATGCGGTGCCGGTGGAAAACGCTCTGCGTGAAGATGAAGTCAAACCTTCCATCGGGGTTGAAAAAGCGCTCGCCAACGCTCCGCAGTCTGCCAGCGGCTGTTTCCGGGTGCCGCGCGTCATTGAATAAATACATCTATTCGCCTCATGGGAGCTGCGACCTCATGTTGAAAAGTTACGAATATATCAGGGACATGTGCCGCCGATCAGGCGGAATGGAGATACATCATGAATTGGACTGATCTGACTCTGCGCGAGCTGGCAGAGAAACTCCAGGCGCGCGAAGTTTCTTCACAGGAGTTGACCCGCGCCTGCTTTAAGCGCGTCGAGGCCACCGACGCGCGTGTCAACGCTTTTATCACCCGCTGTGAGGAATCGGCCCTCGCCGCCGCGGAAGCAGCCGACCGCCGTATCGCCGAGGGGCAGGCCGGCCCCCTGACGGGCATCCCGGTGGCCGTCAAGGACATCTTCAATACCGAAGGGATTCTGACCACCTGCGCTTCGCGCATTCTCGCCAATTACACCGCCCCCTACGATGCCACCGCCGTTGCGCGTCTCAAGGAGGCGGGGGCGGTGATCGTCGGCAAGCTCAACATGGATGAATTCGCCATGGGCAGCTCCAACGAAAATTCGGCTTACGGCGCGGTGAAAAATCCCTGGAATCTCGAATGCGTCCCGGGCGGTTCATCGGGGGCCTCCGCCGCCGCCGTTGCGGCGCGCCAGACCGCAGCGACCCTGGGCACGGACACCGGCGGTTCGGTGCGCCTGCCTGCCTCGCACTGCGGGGTGGTGGGCCTCAAACCCACATACGGCCGCGTCAGCCGCTACGGCGTCATCGCTTTTGCTTCGTCGCTCGACCAGGTGGGCCCGGTGGCCCGCACCAGTGCCGACTGTGCCGCCATGCTCAGCGTGGTGGCCGGCCACGACCCGATGGATTCGACCTCCATCGACACGCCGGTGCCGGATTACCTGGCCGGTCTCGATGAGCCGCTCAAGGGTCTGAAGATCGGACTGCCGAAGGAGTATTTCATTGAAGGTCTCGACGCCGATGTCGATAAGGCGCTTCAAGAAGCAAAAGAAGTCTATCGTGACCTCGGTGCCGAGTTCGTCGATGTCAGCCTGCCGCATACTGACTACGCCGTGGCCTGCTACTACCTGATCGCTACCGCCGAGGCTTCGAGCAACCTGGCCCGTTATGACGGGGTGCGCTACGGGGTGCGCGACGAGGAGGCAAACCATCTGATCGATATGTACATGCAGACCCGGGCACAGGGATTCGGCTCCGAGGTCAAGCGGCGCATCATGCTGGGCACCTATGCCCTGTCGTCGGGCTATTACGACGCCTATTATCTCAAGGCGCAGAAGGTGCGCACCCTGATTCGGCAGGATTTTCTCGATGCTTTCGAAAAATGCGATGTGCTGATGACGCCGGTGGCGCCGACTCCCGCGTTTCGCATCGGTGAAAAAATTGCGGACCCATTGACCATGTATCTGTCCGATATTTTTACGATCTCAGTCAATCTGGCCGGGACCTGTGCTCTCTCTACCCCGTGCGGGTTTTCCGGGGAGAACCTCCCGATCGGCATGCAACTGGTGGGAAGGCCTTTCGACGAGCAGACCATCCTGCGGGCCGGCCATGCCTTCGAGCAGGCAACGCCGTGGCACAAAAAACAGGCGCCTCTCTAATGCCCCCCGCAGGGGCGCACCGAGTGCGCCCTGATGTGCGTCTTTAACGCAAAGATGGTTGCCCCACGTTTAATTCAAGAGGAACGATCATGATTTCAAAATATGAAACGGTCATCGGGCTGGAAGTCCATGTTCAGCTCACGACGGATACCAAGATCTTCTGCGGCTGCTCGACCCGTTTCGGTGAAGCGCCCAACAGCCAGACCTGCCCCGTCTGCCTGGGGCTGCCGGGCGCCCTGCCGGTTCTCAACAAAAAAGTGGTCGATTTCGCCATTCTGACCGGGTTGGCGACCAACTGCCGCATAGCGCCGCGTTCTATTTTCGCGCGCAAGAACTATTTCTATCCCGATCTCCCGAAGGGCTATCAGATCAGCCAGTACGAGCTGCCCATCTGCGAACACGGGCGGCTCGACATCGAGACCGAGGAGGGCGGACCCAAGTCGATCGGCATCACCCGCATCCACATGGAAGAGGACGCCGGCAAATCGATGCACGGCGAAACGCCGGAGACCGCCAATTCCTCTCTGGTCGATCTCAATCGCGCCTGCACGCCGCTGCTCGAAATCGTGTCGGAGCCCGACATGCGCTCCGCGGACGAAGCGATCGCCTACCTCAAGAAACTCCACCAGATCGTGGTCTACCTCGGCGTATGCGACGGCAGCATGGAGCAGGGCTCCTTCCGCTGCGACGCCAATGTCTCGGTGCGCCCCCATGGCCAGGCACGCTTCGGCACCCGCGCCGAGATCAAGAACATCAACTCCTTCCGTTTCATCAAACAGGCCATCGAATACGAAGTCGAGCGCCAGGTGGACCTGATCGAAGATGGCGGCCATGTGGTGCAGGAAACCCGGCTGTTCGATCCCGACACCGGCATGACCCGCTCCATGCGCGGCAAAGAGGAAGCCCACGATTACCGCTATTTCCCCGACCCCGACCTGGTGCCGCTGGTCATCAAGGAGGATTGGATCGAGCGGGTCCGGACCCGGATGCCCGAGCTGCCGGAAGCGAAAATGGAACGCTTCATGCGCGATTACAAGATTCCCGCCTACGACGCCGAGGTGTTGACCGCCGACCGCCTCCTGGCTGAATATTACGATGCCTGCGTCAAGCTGCACGGCGGCGGAAAAGTCTGCGCCAACTGGGTGATGGGCGAGGTCACACGGGGCCTCAACGAGCAGGGAATCGCCATTGCCGACTGCCCCGTGACCCCCGAGATGCTGGCCGGCATGCTCAAGCGCATCGACGACAACACTATCTCCGGAAAAATCGCCAAGAAAGTTTTCGACGCCATGTGGTCGACCGGCAAAGACGCCGATACCATCATCGAGGAGCAGGGGCTCAAGCAGGTCACCGATACCGGCGCCATTGAAGCCATGGTGGACGAGATCCTGGCCGCCAACCCGGACCAGGTCGAGGAATTCCGCGGCGGCAAGGAGAAGGTGCTGGGCTTTTTCGTCGGCCAGGTGATGAAGGCCAGCAAAGGCAAGGCCAACCCTGGAATGGTCAATGAGCTGCTCAGGAAGAAGCTGCAGGGATGATTTTTTCACCGTCCAGCGCGAGGTTTCAGCTCCCATGACAAGGGACGCTTTTCGCCGTCCATGGCCGCTTGACTGGCGCCTTCCCTGGCGCCAGACACCCTTGTCATGGGAGCTGAAACCTCGCGGGCAGTTGATGCAGATTTTTTCTGAGATCTCTGCGTCTCTGCGTTAGGGTTTTATCTTTCTTTTAAAAGGATGTCCCATGTCCATCAAACCGATCCAATTCAAAGACGATACCCTGCTGATGATCGATCAGCGGCGGCTGCCCACAGAGGAGGTCTGGCGCGAGTATCGCGACTATCGCAGCATTGCCGAAGCGATCAAGACCATGGTGGTGCGGGGCGCCCCGGCTATCGGCGTTGCGGCGGCCTATGGCGCGGCGTTTGGCGCGCGTGAGATTGAGGCGGAGGATTTTGCCGCATTTCACCCGCGTTTCGAAAAGGTCTGTCGGGTGCTCGCCGAAACCCGCCCCACCGCAGTCAATCTGTTCTGGGCGCTGGAGCGCATGGCCAACTTTGCCCTGGCCCATCAGGAGCTCCCCCTTTCTGAACTGCGCGACCGTCTCATGGAGGAGGCGCACGAGATTGCCGCTGAGGACGAGCGCATCAATCGCGCTCTGGGAAAAAACGGTGCCGCGCTGATTCCGAATCCGGCGCGGGTGTTGACTCACTGCAACGCCGGCGCCCTGGCGACCGCGGGCTACGGGACCGCCCTGGGTGTGGTGCGCGCCGCGGTGGAGGAAGGGTGCGAGCTGAGGGTTTACGCCGACGAGACACGCCCGTTCCTGCAGGGGGCCCGTCTGACGGCCTGGGAGCTGATGAAAGACCGGATTCCGGTGACGCTGATCTGCGACAACATGGCCGGCTATCTCATGAGCCGGGGCGAGATCGACTGCGTCATCGTCGGCGCCGACCGCATCGCCGCCAACGGCGACACAGCCAACAAGATCGGCACCTACACGGTGGCCGTCCTGGCACGTGAGCACGGCATCCCCTTCTATGTCGCCGCGCCCATTTCCACCATCGACCTGAGCCTCCCCGACGGCAGCCGAATCCCCATCGAGGAGCGCGGTCCGCGCGAAGTCACCCATCTCGGGGACAGGCAGCTGGCGCCCGATTCCATCGGGGTGCGCAACCCAGCCTTTGACGTCACGCCGGCACGCCTGATTACGGCGATCATCACCGAGCATGGCGTGGTGCGCGATAACTTCACCGCCGGACTGAAAAGCCTTGTCGAGCAGGGATAGCCTATGACCCGAACACAGCTGCAGGAGGCGGTAGAAGCTTGCCGGAATGCGGATGAGGCGCGTCTTGCCGAAATCCTTGACGGACTTGGCTACCTGCAGCCTCGCCGCAGTGCCACCAACCTGGTGCTGCTGGCCGAAAACCCGGATCTGGCCGGGCTGCTTGACCTCATAATCGTCGATGCCCTCGAGAGCGCTTCTCCTGACGACACTCTCAACTCTCTGGAACGACTGGCCAATACGGCTGAATCCGAAGACCTTTTGGCCGTCATCAGCGCCCCTGAAATGCGCCGGCGATTATTCGTCATTCTGGGGGCCTCTCCCTTCCTGGCCGGCCTTCTCTGCCGCGATAGTCACTACCTGCGCCGCCTTCTGGTGGAAAAAGATCTCCTGCGCGGCAAAAACAACAGCCAGATGATTCAACAGCTGCGCGAGCTGATCCCCGACGGCAGCGATTTCTCCTTTCTGCAGCAGGAGCTTCGCCGTTACAAGCGACGAGAAATTCTGCGCATCGGTGGTCGGGATCTGTGCGATCTGGCCGACCTGACCCAGACCACCGCGGAACTTTCCGATCTGGCCGGCGCCTGTCTTGATCGCGCCATCGAAATCTGCTCGGAGCTTCTTCAGCAGGAATACGGTCCTCCACAGGTTGTCGAACAAGAAGGGGACGAACCCTACGAACCCCGGTTCTGCGTGCTCGGCATGGGGAAATTCGGTGGTCGGGAACTGAATTTTTCTTCCGATATCGACCTCGTGTATCTTTATTCTTCGGAACGCGGCGAAACTCTCGGGGTGGCAAACGAGCGCGGCGAGATCAAAAATCGCATCGGGGTCCACCCTTATTTTGTCAAGCTGGCCGAGATGGTCACGCGCGCCATCGGGCAGGTCACCGAGGACGGTTTTGTGTTCCGGGTCGACTGCAACCTGCGTCCGGAGGGCAGCCGCGGCGAAATGGCCATCTCCCTGCGTGGCGCCGAAGTCTATTATGAAAGCTGGGGGCAGAGCTGGGAGCGCGCCGCCATGCTCAAAGCCCGGCCGGTGGCCGGGTCGAAAGAACTGGGTGAACGGGTCATCAAGACCCTGACGCCTTTTATCTACCGGCGGTACCTCGATTACGGCATGGTCGAAGATATCAAGACCATGAAGCAGAAGATCGACCGCAATCTGCCCCGGGCCCGCGAAGGAGAGGTGAACCTTAAACTGGGCTGGGGCGGAATCCGCGAAATCGAATTTTTCGTGCAGGCCCTGCAGCTGATCTATGCCGGCAAAAATGTTCATCTGCGCGAGCGCAATACCCTCAAGGCGCTGGAGCTGCTGCGCCGCGAAGAACTTATCGGCGACGAGGAGTGCCGCAACCTCAGCGAAGCCTACGTTTTTCTGCGTACGGTAGAGCATCGCATCCAGATGGTGCAGGAACGCCAGACCCACAACCTGCCCAAAAAAGAAGAAGAGATGACACTGCTGGCCCGGCGCTGCGGCTTCGCCGGAGCGGATGAATTTACCCGCACCCTGGCGCGTCACCGGGGAAATGTCCATGCCATCTATCGCGACCTGTTTTTCACCAGCGAAGAGAAGATCAAGGAGGAGATCCGGCCGGAGGTCAATTTCCTGTTCGACCCCAACGCCGACCCCGATCTGGTCAAGGACCTGCTGGCGGAAAAAGGGTTTAAAAACATTGAGGGAGCCTACGAGAATCTGATGGTGCTGCGGCGCGGCGGCAGTGCCGCCTTTCTCACCGAACGCGCCCGCCGCATGCTGGAGCGCATCGCGCCGCTGCTGCTGCAGGAGGTGCTCGACAGCCCTGAACCGGAGATGGCGCTCACCAACCTGGAGCGTTTTCTCTCCGCCCTGCGGGCGCGCTACTCCTTTTACGCACTGCTGGCGGAAAATCACCAAATTCTCAAACTGCTGATCAACCTGTTCGGCACCAGCCTGTTTCTGTCACGCATCTTCATCCAGCATCCCGAAATTCTCGACGCTCTCGTGTCGCGCCACTACGCCGTGATCAGCAAGGACAAGGAGCGGTTGCGCGAGGATATCAAAGACCATTTCTCCCGTGCCCACGATTACGAGGAGAAACTCGATGCCCTGCGCCGCTACCGCAACGAGGAGTTTCTGCGCATCGCCCTGCACGACCTTTCCGGGCGGCTGGGGCAGGCGGAAGGGACGGGGCAGTTGTCCATGCTGGCGGAAGTCTGCCTGGAGCAGGCGGTGCAGCTGGCGCGCGAGGAGTTGCGCCCCCGTTTCGGAATTCCCATGTGCCAGGACGACAACGGCCATGAGCGCGAAGCCGCTTTTGCCATCGTCGGCATGGGCAAGCTCGGGGGGCGTGAGCTGACCTACCACTCCGATCTCGATATCATTTTTATCTATGAAGCCGACGGAACCAATCGTCCAGACTCCGTCACCGATCCGAAACGGTTCCGGGAATTGACCAACCATCAGTATTTCTCCCGCCTGGCTCAGCGCATTATCTCGATCCTGACGCTGCAGACCCGCGAGGGAGTGGTTTACAAGATCGACACCCGCCTGCGGCCATCCGGCAACCAGGGACCGCTGGTCACCAATCTGCCCGCCTACCAGCAGTACCACGACTCCCGCGCCGCGCTCTGGGAGCGCCAGGCGCTGACCAAGGCCCGCACCGTGACAGGGCCGGACTGGTTCGCAAAACGCATCGACAAGGTCAACCAGGCGCAGGTTTATGAAAAACCGGTTCCCGATACCCTCAAGAGTGAAATCTACCGCCTGCGGGGTCGGATGGAGAGCGAGATCGCCAAGGAAAGCGCCGATCACTTCAATATCAAGACCGGTCGAGGGGGGATGGTCGATGTGGAGTTTTTGGCCCAATACCTGCAAATACTTCATGGGGGTAAGCACCCGGAATTGCGCTGCGCCAATACGCTCGATCTGCTCGATGCCCTGGAGGAGAAAGGCATTCTGAGTTTTGCCGACCACGCCGAACTCAGTACCGGCTATGCCTTTTTGCGGCGCCTGGAGAACAAATTGCGACTGGTGCACGATCAATCGATCAGCGAGCTCTCCGGTGACCGGACCTATCTGGAAAAGCTGGCGCGGCGCCTCGGCTATCCGGAGCGGCCCATGCGCCCCGACCAGGCGTTTCTGGCGGATTACCGCAACACCACAGAAAAGATCCGCACCATCTTCGAACGCTTCCTGGGTCCCGGGGCCGGCACGAAGTCATTGGTCCCCTGACCAGGAATATGACCAAAGGAAAACGTGAGAATTTCATGAGCACCATCCTGCTGGTTGACGACGTTGAACTGTTTCTCGAGCTGGAGCGCTCTCATCTGGAGGGGCGCGGCTATGGCATCGCCACCGCCACTTCGGGCGAGCAGGCTCTGGCCCGTCTTGAAAGTGTGCGTCCCGACCTGGTGCTGCTCGATCTTTATATGCCGGATATGAACGGTGACGAGGTCTGCCGGCGGATCCGCTCTCACCCCGAATGGCGGCAGCTTCCCGTGGTCATGGTCACCGCCGCTGGTAAGCCGGCCGAAATCCGCAAATGCCTGGATGCCGGATGCGACGACTACATTACAAAGCCGGTCAACAGGCAGGATCTGCTGGAGAAAGTGCAGCGCCTGCTGGGCAAAGTCCGCCGCCGCACCGCCGAGCGGCGCCCTTTTGCGATCCAGGTGGAGGTGTCGGCCGGCGGGCGCGATTTTACCAGTTACGCACGGGATGTTTCACGCAACGGTATCTATATCCGCAGCAGCAGTGCGCTTGCGGTGAATACGGCGGTCGAGCTCCAGCTGCAGTTCCCCGAAGGGCGCGAACTCAAGCTCATGGGGCGTGTCAAGAGGGTCGAACCCGGAGAAGACGGCACTGATGGCGGGATGGGAATCTACTTTATTCTGCCTGATGATACGGCCCGTGCCGAGCTTGATCGCCTGATTTCCCAGGGTGAGAAAAGGGACGAGGCGCCCAGAGAGGGCGGCTCCCTCGAACAGCAGCTCGCGTTTATGGGGCGGGAGAAGGCGCGCCTCGAAAAAGACAACCGCCGACTGGCCGCCCGTGTTGACGAGCTTGAAGCCGAGAATCGCGAATTTGCCGAACACATCGTGCAGATCGAAGAGATCAACAGCAACCTGAGTAACCTTTATATCACCTCTTCGAGGCTGCATTCGGTGCTTGATCGCCGCAAGGTGCTGGAGATCATCAAGGAGATCGTCATCAACTTCGTCGGCGCAGAACGTTTTGCCATTCTGACGCTCGATCGCGAGCAGCAGCAACTGGTATGCGAGACCGGTGAAGGAGTCGATGTCGAGGGGTTTGAGCCTGTCCCCCCTGGCGAAGGGCGCCTGGGACAGGTATTCCAGAATAAAAAGGTTTATCTGCGAACGGGTCCCCTGTCGTCACCCGGCGAAGAGTCCGAGGCGCCGCTGGCGGTGGTGCCTCTGGCCATCGGCGATCAGGTTCTGGGGCTGCTGGTGATCTACGATCTCTTCGTTCAGAAGGATCGGCTTGAAGAGATAGACCACCAGCTGTTCTCCATGCTCGGTGAACATGCCGCCACCGCCCTGTTCTCAGCGACGCTTCACGAGGAGACCGAGCGCAAGCGCGACACCTATAAAGGGTTTATGGATCTGCTGCTCAGGTGAAAGTTCACCCCGCCGGTTGTAGAGTTATTCCGGCGGCAGCAGGATCCCTTCGCTGACGGCGAATTCGATGAACTCCTCCCCCTCCTGGCGGTTGACGCTGCCGTCGAAAATTTCCTGCGGCGAGCGGCTGCCGTCGCTGCCCTGCAAAAGTCTGGCAAAGTCTTCCTCCAGCGATTCGCAGAAAACTTCTCCCCCCCGCCGCACAAATAGGGCGGTCGATCCGACCGGGCGGAAAAGGTTGACGAATTGCCGCAAGTCCATCTCATCGACCTGCAGCAGGTCGATGATTTCAAAGCGAAAGCGCACCACCCGTGACGCGGGATTGAGGCGCCAGCGGGTTGTCCATAAATCGAGAGGGCGGAGCTGTTCGCTCTCCGCCGGTAACGTTTCCGGTCCCAGGACGGTTTCGGCGTAATGGTAATGATAGCGGATCAGATCGCGTGCAGCGGGCAGAAGATGCCCACCGCCTTTTTCTTTGAGGATCCAGGCCGTAAAATCCATCTGCAGATCCCGGATTTCGCGGGGCTGCCAGTTTTCCACTTTCTCGATCTGTTGCCGCGACAGATTGCGCTCTTGTTCGAGCCAGAGCAGGAAACGGTCGAGCAGGGCGCAGGGATCCAAATCGAGGGCTTCGGCCAGCGCCAGGAAAAAACCGACTGCACGTCCGCGATTGTAAAAAATGTCGGTTGCGGCTGCCAGCAGCCGTGCCCGGCTGAGCTTTCCACCCTCGAAGCCGGGGGCCGACGTGATTTCATAAGGCGGTTGCGGCTGAAACTCGAGCCCAAGATCTGCATGATCGCGGTGCAGGGCCGTCCCCGGCAGCACCGCAAGGGGAAAGATATCGACCTGATTGGGGCGCAATTCCAGAGCGAACCGCAGAGTGCTGCGGAAGCCCTCGTAATCGTCGCCGGGCAGCCCATAGATGATGTCGAAGCCGTATGTGATCCCCTCCACAGCGAGAAGCGATATTTTCCGGCGGAACAACTCCTGATCCAGGGTGCGGTGGATGCGCTTGAGGGCTGCCGGAGTGATGGTCTGCAGACCGATCTGCACAGAGCAGGAGAGCCCGGCAAGCAGCTGGGCGGTTTCACGGTCAAGAAAGTCGGCCTTCGCCTCCAGGTGAAAATGAATGTGGGGGGCATTTTCTTTCAGCAGCCGGAGCAGCCTTTTGCCCCGCTCGGGCGGGTGGTTGAAGGTTGAATCGAGCACCCATATCTGGCTGACGCCGTTTGCGACGAACAGGTGCAGCTCATCCGCAAGGCGTTTTTCCTCGATGGGGCGCAGCTGATTGTTGCCGCGGCCGTCGTAGCAGAAGTCGCAGGCAAAGGGACAGCCGCGCGCAACTTCCCACAATACGCCGCCTTCCCGGGGCGTCAGAACCCCTGTCAGCCAGGGAGACGCAACATTCTGTAAAGAAGGGGGAATGACGGCCTGCTGGGCGGGTTCCGGCTGTCCCGGGGTGCAGACTCCGGCGAGATCCAGGGGTTTTCCCTGATGGATGCGTTCCACCAGCTCGGGGAAAATGGCTTCCGCCTCACCGCGCACCACGGCATCGAAAACGCCGCTTGCCAGAAGTTTTTCGGCGGCGGCCCCGGCCTCGGGGCCGCCGCAGATGACAGGCAGCTGCGGCTGGCGTTTTTTCAGTTCGCCGGCCAGTTCGATGATCGCAGGATGGTTCCAGACGTAAAGGGGAAAGCCCACCAGGGTGGGGGCGTGTTTCATGATCCGAGCCGCCATCTCTTCAAGGCTCTGGCTCTGATAAAGGTCAACCAGCTGTGTATGGGAGCGCATTTCCGGAGGCAGCGCCGCCGCCAGGCAACCTGCCGCCAAGGGGATGGCCTGAGCGGAGGGGCGAACATGAAGTGTGGCAAGTACGATATGCATGGGCGCTCCCTGGTGGAGTCGATTCATCGGGCATGAAGGGGAAACCCCCTTGATTCCCGGGTTACGGCTTTTTGGCGCGGACCTTGACTTTAGGTTTGCCCCCTTCGATGACGACCCTGAATTCCACGTCCCGATCGCCAAAGGTTTTCTTGATGCGTTCGCGCTGGGCTTCGATGAAGCGGGCGACTTTTTCCCGGTCCTGACCGTTGCTGCCGGAACTGTGACCGCCGGCCTCGCGCAGCTGTTGGACCAGCTGGTCTATTTCAGCATCGCCGCCGTTGGGGCCGTCCGGAACCTGGCGGGAAGCCCGGGTAGGGCGCGCGGAAAGTCCTGTCGCCCCACGCACGAAGCGGCCCTCATCCATGAGGCGCAGGATTCGATCCCAGTAGCCGGCGTAGCTGTGGAAGCGTCCGGCCAGGGTCTGGTATTTGAAGCGCAGGTCGGTCTGCATGATTTTGCGGTTGGCGAAATGGCGCAGGCGCGCAGCGAGGCCCTCACGCAGCTTGATCGGCTCGAGTTTCTCCGCCCCCCCGAAAAATTTTTCGTAATGTATCTGCAGCTCTCGCAGATCATTCTCGATTCGGTGCAGCGCCTGCTCAATTTTGATGCGATCGCTCATAGACATATCCACCAGTGTCCCAAATATACTGAAGGGCGCGGATGAATGCAAAATAAATGGTTTACTTCAAGGAGTCACGCGGCGCATTGCTTGACGCGCCTCGACCTTTCCGAGATAATTGGTCGAATTTCCGAGTCTTTCTTTGAGGAGGGTTTATGCCGGATAAACAGTTGGCTGCGGTGATTCTCGCCGCTGGCAAAGGAACGCGTATGAAATCCCGGACGGCCAAGGTGCTGCATCCTCTGGCCGGTTTGCCGATGGCCGCTTATCCCAGCCGCGTTGCGCGCGATCTTGGCTGTGACCCGTGCGTCATGGTGGTCGGGCATCAGGCGGCGGAGGTGGAAGATGCCCTGAAAGGGGAGGGGCTGCAGTTTGCCCTGCAGAGCGAGCAACTCGGCACGGGGCACGCGCTGCTCTGTGCCGCCCCATCCCTGGAGGGATTTCGCGGCGACCTGCTGCTGCTGTGCGGGGATGTTCCCCTGCTCCGCCGTGAGACGCTTGAAAATCTGCTTCGTTATCATCGCAGCGAGCGGGCCGCTGTGACTGTTTTGACCGCGGTGATGACCGACCCCCATGGTTATGGACGCATCGTGCGCGATGGCGATGAGGTGCTGCGGATCGTCGAGGAGAAGGATGCCGCGCGCAAGGAAAAATGCATCCGTGAAATCAACACCGGCATCTATCTGTTTGCCGCGCCCTTTGTGTTCGAGGCCCTGCAGGGTCTGGGGCGCGACAATGCCCAGAATGAATATTACCTCACCGATGTGCTGGCTGCCGCCCGCTCCCGGGGGGAAAAGGTGCGCGCTCTCGGGGTGGATGATCCCATGGAAATCATGGGGATCAACGACCGGGTGCAGCTGGCCCGCGCGGCAGACTATCTGCGGCAGCGGATCAATCGTGGGCACATGCTCTCAGGCGTGACCCTGATCGATCCCGCTACGACCTATATCGATGCAGAGGTCGGCATTGCGCCGGATACAACCGTTTATCCCAATGTCCACCTGCGCGGTCAAACCCGCATCGGCAGCGACTGCATCATAGAGCCGGGCGTGGTGGTCACCGATTGCGAAATCGGCGATCAGGTTCACATCAAGTCCTCCACCGTCATGGCCGAGGCACAGGTCGGGCGGGCCTGTACCCTGGGTCCCATGGCGCACCTGCGCCCCGGCACCACCCTGGCCGGACGGAACAAGCTGGGCAATTTCGTTGAAACCAAAAAAGCGGTGCTGGCCGAAAAGGCGCAGGCCAGCCATCTCACCTACATCGGTGACGCCGAGGTGGGGCGCAACGTCAATATCGGCTGCGGGACCATCACCTGTAATTACGACGGCGTCAACAAGCACCGCACCATCATCGAGGATGATGTTTTTGTCGGATCCGACACCCAGTTCGTCGCTCCGGTGCGCATCGGGCGCGGAGCATTGATCGGGGCCGGTTCCACCATCACCAGGGATGTCCCGGCCGACGCTCTCTCCCTGGCGCGCAGCGAGCAGAAGATCATCGAAGGGTGGGCGGCGCGCAAGCGCATGAAAAAGTAGGGTGATTATCTACCCTTTATTGTCGTTATCTGTTCTTTTCGCTGGGTCGTAACTTCCATGACAAGTGCGATTGGCGCCGGGGATGGCGCCGATCAAACGGCCAGGGACGGAGGAAAGTGTTCCTTGTCATGGGAGTTACGACCCCATGCTGAACAATGACTTATTATCAGGGGTTTTTATATGTGTGGAATTGTCGGATATATCGGGGCGCAGCAGGCTTCGCCCATTGTTCTTGAAGGGCTGAGGTGTCTTGAATATCGCGGCTACGACTCGGCCGGCATCGCGACGTTTGACGACGGACACATCGAGATCCGTCGCGCCGAAGGCAAGCTCTCAAACCTTGAGCGGCAGCTGCGCGAGCGGCCGGTGACCGGCAGCCTCGGCATCGGGCACACCCGCTGGGCGACTCATGGCCGCCCCTCCGAGATCAATGCCCACCCCCACAAGGCCGGCGATATCGTGGTGGTGCATAACGGCATTATCGAAAATTACCTCGATTTGCGCGAGCGATTGCGCGACGAGGGGCATGTCTTCAGCTCCGAAACCGATACGGAGATCATCGCGCATCTGGTGGATGAACATTACCGTGCCTGTGGTGATTTCGTCTCTGCCGTGCGGGCGGCTCTCAAGGAAGTGCGCGGCGCCTATGCCGTGGCCATGCTCTGCGAGCAGGAGCCCGACAAGCTGGTGGCGGCCAAGCTGGGATCTCCGCTGGTGGTCGGCCAGGGGCAGGGAGAAAACTTCGTCGCCTCCGACATCCCCGCCATGCTGTCCCACACCCGGGAGATGATTTTTCTCGAAGACGGGGAGATGGTGGTTTTTACTCCTGAGGAACTCAAATTCACCACCCTGGAAGGCGCTCCGCTGGAGAAGACCCCGCGCACCATCACCTGGACGCCGCTGATGGCGGAAAAGGGCGGCTATCGCCACTTCATGCTCAAGGAGATCTATGAGCAGCCGCGCGCCATTGCCGATACGCTTGCCGGGCGTATCCGCGAGGAGGCCGGAGACATCTACCTTGAGGATCTCAATCTGGATGATGAAACGCTGCGCTCCATGGACAAGGTCAACATCGTTGCCTGCGGGACCTCCTGGCATGCTGCGCTGGTGGGTAAATTTCTCACGGAAAAGCTGGCCCGGGTTCCCGTCGAAGTGGATATCGCCAGCGAATTCCGCTACCGTGATCCCATCGTGACCTCACGCACCCTGACTATTCTGATCAGCCAGAGCGGTGAAACCGCCGACACCCTCGCCGGTCTGCGCGAAGCCAGGGGCAAGGGGGGCAAGGTCGTTTCCATCTGCAACGTGGTCGATTCTTCCATTGCCCGCGAGAGCGATGGCGTGATTTACACCCATGCCGGACCCGAGATCGGTGTGGCGTCGACCAAGGCCTTTACCACCCAGCTGGTCGCTCTGGTGCTGTTTGCCTGCAAGCTGGGCCGGGTCCGGGGGACTCTTGATGAGAACGAGTGCCGTCTGCTGGGGGAGGAACTGGTCAAGCTGCCGCGCAAAATCGAAGAAGCCCTGGAGCAGGATGCCGCCATCGAGGACGTGGCCAAACTCTACATGAACGCCAGCGACTTTCTCTACCTTGGCCGCGGCAACCAGTACCCTATTGCCCTGGAAGGGGCCCTCAAGCTCAAGGAAATTTCCTATATTCACGCCGAAGGCTATCCCGCCGGGGAGATGAAGCACGGCCCCATCGCCCTGATCGACGAGGATCTGCCGGTGGTGGTGCTGGTCCCCAACAATGAAACCCGCGAAAAAGTCATTTCCAACATGCAGGAAGTGCGCGCCCGGGCCGGGCAGGTCATCGCCATCACCGATCTCGACGACAGCCTGATTCGCGACAACGCCGATCATATCCTGACGTTCCCCGGCATTCGCGACGAATTGATGCCGGTGATCCTGTCTGTCCCCATGCAGTTGCTCGCCTATCATGTCGCCGTTCTCAAGGGGACCGACGTCGACCAGCCGCGCAACCTCGCCAAGAGCGTGACGGTGGAATAGACTGCGATCAGACTATGATCCGGTTGATCGTCAGTGCCGATGACCTCGGCGCCAATCCGGCCCGCAATCGCGGGATTCTGGAAGCTTTTACCCACGGGATGGTTACCAGCGCCTCCCTGCTGGCCAACGGGGACGCGTTTTGCGAGGCGGTTGAGCTTGCCAGAGAAGCACAATTGCCGGTGGGCGTTCATCTCAATCTGTCCGAAGGACTCGCTTTGACAGGCAAGGTTCCGGCCCTGACAGATCAGCAGGGGTGTTTCAGGGGCAAGGAGGGGTTGCGCGACTGCCTGAAGCGGGGCGCCTGTCCCGTTGATGCGGTGGCGGCGGAGTGGACGGCCCAGATCGAGCGGGTCTTTGCCGCGGGTCTTGTCCCTGACCATCTCGACAGCCACCAGCACTGCCATCTTTTCCCGCCACTTTCAACTCTTGCGAAGTCATTGGCCCAGCGCTTCAGGATCGGCGCCGTGCGTTGCTCCCGTCCGGCTGAACCCGCCGCGAATGATCCCTGTGGGGTGGTAGGTGAAGAACTGCGTCTCTATCGTAGACTCTCCAGGTGCCGGGAGCCTGGCCGGATCAAGATGCCGGACGGCCTGTGGGGAATGACCTTGCTGAATCGTTTGAATACGGACTCGCTCTGTGGCGTGCTGGAGCGTCTTCCTGCCGGGAGTTGGGAGCTGATGACTCATCCCGGGTATCCCATGGAGGGCGGGAGCGAATTTGAAGGAGAGGCGCGGCTGGAGGAACTGCACGCGCTGACTTCCGCAGAGGCGCGCGCTGTAGTCGAACGGCGAGGGATTCAGCTATGCAGCTATCGCGATCTGTGAGGCCGGAGGTCGGTCTTCAATCCTGGACCAGACGCAGCTTGATCGGGGTTTTGCCGCCGTAGATCTGTGCGACATGAGTCTGCATGATCCAGTCGATCCCCTGGGTTATGCTGTCGACGTTCTGTTCCAGTGATTCTTCGCTCCCTTCATAGCGGGCTTTGATCTGCTCGCCGTTTTCGTGAAAAACCCTGCCCACGGGATTGTCCTCCGATCCGACCAGGACCCGGGATTCCCTGGGGGTGCCGGTCACCCGGTATTCGATGGTGCGCGGCGGTGTATCCGGCAAAGCCTGGATCCGTCTCTCGACCAGCTGCAATCTTTTTTCGGCAGTTAACTTCAGGTTGCCTGCGAGATTCTTATAGGGGAGTCTTTGCGCGGCATGCAGGGCACGCCGGTACCAGTAGCGGGCTCGGTAGGGATCAGGCTTTATTCCGTGACCGTAGAGGTGATAGTCCCCCATGAAGATCGCCGCCTCAGGGTGGCGGCCGGCAGCGAAGGCAGCCGTGAACTTTTTGGCCGCTTTGCGGTAGTCGCCCTCCAGGTGCAGTTGATGGCCGAGGGCGAACAGTCCGAAGGGGTTGTTGCTGTCGGCCAGGCGCTGAAAAATGTCTGCAGCGTTGCTGCCGATATCCTCTTCCTGGAGAAGCCCCTGCCGCAGCAGAACTCCCACGTTGTAAAGAATATTTTCGTTCAGGTCGTTCCGCTGCGCAAGCAGACGCCAGTCGATAACTGCCTGCTTCTCTGAGACAGGCAGATACCTACGTGCGTCGACTCCGGCCTCAGGGTAGCTTCTCAGGTAACGGCCAGGCAGTTGCGGCAGGCTGAGTTCCGCCCGCGCGATCACCGCCGGCATATGTCCATTGTCCGCCGCGCGGCTGATCATGCCCCAACCGCGCCGCGCCGCATTTTCGCTGTCCGCAGCGACAATCAGGCCGAGTCCACGATCGAGTTTCTGGGAATCGGTGCAGAGCAGACAATAGCGGGCGTTAAGCCAGAGGCCGAGAACTCCGGTGAGAACCACGAGCGCAATAATGGCCGCTGTCGCCAGGAAATGGGTTGTCCCGGAGTCTGCTCGATCCGCCGCGGTGTGCAATTGATCTCTCCTATTCCTGCAGGCTCAACGTGTGGGCATCGCCGTGGCAGTCATTGCAGCCCTTGAACTCCTTGAGCAATTCGGCGTTGTGCGGACCTGTGCCGTGACACTGTTCGCAGGCCGGGATGTCGCCGTGCTGCCCGGCATGGCAGAAGACGCAGCTCAGGGCCGCATGCTGCTTGCTTCCCTGTTCCACCTGCTCCACGGCCTGTCCGTGGCAGGGTTGACACAGGCTGTTTTTCACGCCGTTTTCCAGCGTGATATCCAGGGGCGCGTGGGCGGGATGACAGGCAACGCAGCCGGCATTGTCCCGATAGGGGGTATGGGGCTCTGCGTGACAGTCGGTGCAGGCCGGGATGGAGCCGTGGCTTCCGTCATGGCACTCGGTGCAGTCCAGTGCGGTGTGGGCGCTCGCCTGTTCCGAAAGGCTCGCCTGCGGTCCGCTGTGACAGCTGCTGCACTGATTGGCCAGGCGCTCGACTTTGACCATGCTGGTAACCGGGGCGTGTGCATTGCGGTGGCAGGAGAGGCAGTCGATGAACGTTTCGCCATGGATGAGGCCGTGACACCCCTGACAGCTCGGCATGCGTTCCTCCCAGGTCAGCCCCTGCTGGAAAGAGTGGAATCTGACGTGGCACTCCCGGCACTGCAGCTGATGGCGCCCACCCTCATCGCGAATGGTGGTAAAGACATTTTCGTGACATTTGGCGCATTCGAGGGTGCCCATCTCGGGAACCTCCTGCTGGTAGACTCCGGCACCCGGCGGTTTTTCCGCAGCCGGTGCCAGAGTTGAAAACAGCAGAAACAGCAAGATGGTGGCGAGTCTCAGGCCCGATAACAATCTCATTGCAGTGTCCTCCTTTGTAGCAGGGCGCATTCCCCAGGCTTCCGGGCGTCCCTCAACCGCATTTCGCGGGGCTCTTGTCTACTTGCTCCAGTTGGCCAGATTGTGCGGGTCGCGATGACACCGCAGGCAGTCAGGGAATTTCTTGTGCAGCCCTGACTCATGGGGCCAGCCATGACAGGTGTCGCAGCTGATCGCATTTCCATGGTCGCCCTGGTGGCATTCCAGACAGTCAAGCTCGCTGTGCTTCGCCTCGCTCGCCGCCAGGGTCGCCGTCACTTCGCCATGACAGTTCCGGCAGAATGAGCCGGGAATATCCGCCGGCATGTAAATCTGCGTCGGGGTGTGGGGCGCATGGCAGTGCATGCAGTCTGCCTCACCCATGTCGTCGGTATGGGGCTGGTGGCATTCGGTGCATTGCTGCGCCTGTTTGTGCTGCAGGTGGCAGTTGGCGCAGTCGAGTTCGGCGTGAAGGGTGGGGACTTTCTCCATATCCCTGGCCACCGCCTTGTGACAGCTCACGCAGGCCTGTCGTGTTTCGGCGGCCTTGTCCAGTTCGGTCTGCCGTGGGGCGTGGCCGCTATGGCAGTCCCGGCAGTTGCCGACGGCGAAATGAGGATGATCACCGCTCTCATGGCAGTTCGTGCAGTCGGCGATGGTTTCTTCCCCTTTGGGGGGATGCTCCGCATGGCAGGAGTAGCAGCCGACCGCACTGCTGTGGGCACCGCCCTGATTCTCAAGCACGCTGATCGCATCCTGATGGCAGGATGAACAGAGCGCTGTATCGATACGCCGGTCAAAAGAGATGTTCTGCGGCGCATGGGCATTATGGCAGGCGCTGCAATCCTCCTGGGTCATCTCCGCATCATGGGGAGAATGACAGTCGAGACAGGCCTGGGTCCCCGTATGGTCGAAGTGGCACTGATTACAATCAAGCTCGCTGTGGGAGCCCCGATTGTAGCGCATCAGCCGGTCGATCACCTGGTGGCAGGTGGCGCAGGCGGGTCGCACTTCATCCATGGCTGCAAGGTTGATTTTCGCGGGCTCATGCGGTGCGTGGCATGGGATGCACGGCTCCAGGGTGTAGTGCTGCTTGCCCAGGCGCGGGTGGCATTTCAGGCAGGGTGCGATTGTTTCCTTGCCTTCCGGCAGATGCTGGGGATGACATGCGGCACAGCCTGCGTCGTCGCGGTGGGGGCCGCCTTTATCGGTCAAGGTCTGCGCCACGTCCTGATGGCAGGTTGCACAGTGCTGGTCGGAAACCTCGCCCGTATAGGCAATATCGGTGGGGCGGTGCGGTTCGTGGCAGTCGCTGCAGTCTTCCGCCGTCATCTCGGGACCGTGGGAGCTGTGACAGCGCAGGCAGTCGTACCATCGGCCATGGGCAGGATGGCAGACGCTGCAGTCCATGGTCCGGTGGGCGCTGTAAAGAGAGGCAAGAGCATCGCCGACCGGACGGTGACAGGACAGGCAGGCCGGGCGGACCGGCGCGAGTTCTGTCAGGTCCATCTCCAGAGGGGTATGGGGGGAGTGGCAATCACGGCACCCCTTGACGACGAAGTGCGCATTGTCCTGAGGTGAGTGGCAGGTCGCACAATCCTGTGAAGCAGCCATCCCGCTCTGGGGGTGATCCGCATGACAGTCGGTGCAGCCCGCGGCAGGGTGCTGCTGATGGCAGTCAACGCACATTAATGCTTCACGGTGCGCGGCACCCTTGTTTTTCACATCCTTGTAGATCTGCTGATGGCAGGCGGCGCACAGCCCTCCCTGCGGCCCGGACGCATGATTGATCTCCGAGGGCAGGTGCGGGTCATGGCAGGTGATGCAATCCTGAACGGTCATGGTATTGGCATGGGGCTCATGGCACTCGAGACAGGACAGGATTTCGGTATGGCTCTGATGACAGGCGCCGCAACTCATTTGCGCGTGCGGGCTCGGCACGATCTGGTCAGGTTTCGCCATGGGATCGTCGTGGCAACTCAAGCAGGCGTCGTCAGCTTGCGACATCTGATCCCAGAGCTGGTCGAGGGGGGCGTGTGCCGGATGGCAGCCGCTGCAGTTGGGCAGTTCGTAATGGGGATTGTCGGCTGCTGCATGACAATCGGCGCAGGCCGGAATCGCATCCTCTGCCGGGGGATGGCTCTGGTGGCAGTCTGCACAACCCATCCCTGCACTGTGCCCTCCGCCGAGTTCGGTCAGAGTGGCGTGAATTTCGCTGTGGCAGGCGGCACAGTGTTCGCCGGCGATGTCGCTTTCGAACGCGACGTTCTCCGGATCATGGGGGCCGTGGCACTCCTGACAGCTGCCCTGGGTCATCTCCTCGGAGTGGGGTTCATGGCAGTCCAGGCAGAGGGGGCGATGCCCGTGCTGCTGATGGCAGTCATAGCAGGCAATCTCGGAGTGGCTGCCGCTGGACGATATGATCTGCTCCTCAACGCCGGGGTGGCAGGTGAAGCAGGCCGGCGACAGGTCGGTTGGCGCATCGGCGCTGCGCTCATGAGGCGCATGGGGCTGGTGGCAGTTGAGGCAGTTATCCAGGGTGAAGTGGGTATCCTTTTCCGGGGGATGGCACTGCGTGCAGGCCGTGGGGGTGCTTCCCTCGAGAGGGGGGTGCTGCTGATGACAGCGGTAGCAGCCGACCTGCTCCTGGTGAGCGCCGCCTTTCTGCTCCAGGGTCGTGACTGTTTCCTCGTGGCAGGCGGCGCACCAGGATTGGGAAACGCCTGCAAAATAGCGGACCGGAACCGGCTTGTGAGCACCGTGACAGGCCCGGCAATTATCCTCTGTCATGGCGTCGTTGTGCGGGCTGTGGCAATCGGTGCAGGCCGGGATCTCGTTATGCTGCGCGTGGCAGGTGTTGCAGGCCACATCGGCGTGAGCGCCGTCGACGGCGTCCGGCCCCTTTGTCGCCCCGGGATGACAGCTTGCACAGGTTGCACGAACGTCCTTAAAGGATGAGAAGTCAAAGTCGAGCGGGGCATGAGGGGGATGGCAGCGGCTGCAGTTGGGCAGGGTATAATGTTCCGACGTGTCGGGTGAATGGCAGTCGGCGCAGGCTGCGACCGTGTCCTGAGCGCCCGCATAGGGGTGAGATGAGTGGCAGTCGCTGCAGGCCAGATTTTTCAGGTGGATGCTGCTTTCAGAATCGAAATCGGCAAGAGTTTCCTGGTGGCAGGCGGTGCACCAGTCTGCTCGGACCCTGTTCCAGGGGTCGGCGCTCACCGGATTGTGAGGCTTGTGGCAGGCGCTGCAATCCTGGGCGGTAATGGATTTGTCATGAGTGGGATGGCAGTTTGTGCAGGAGGGCGCATCGCTGGAGTGCCTTGAGTGGCAGGTAGTACATGCTACGTTGACATGCCCCCCGCCGACGGCCGCAGGTCCCCGTCCTGCGGCAATATCCTCGTGACAGCTCAGGCAGACGTCTTTGGCTCCCCTGAGGCTGGAGAATTCAAACGCCGAGGGCTGATGAGGCGGATGGCAGCCGGTGCAGTCAGAGAGAACATAGTGAGCGGAATCCTGCGGGGCGTGGCACTCGGCGCAGCCCAGAGCATCCCCATGAGTCAGATGGCAGGTGTTGCAGTCGAGTTCGGAGTGGGCGTCGCGAGCTTTTTTCGCGGCTGTCGCGACATCCGGATGGCAGGTGGAACATGCCTTGCGGGCATCGGTCAGAGCGGAGAATTCGAGATCCAGCGGAGCGTGGGG
>JAXHUR010000100.1:0-8536 GCA_034189505.1 Thermodesulfobacteriota bacterium
CCTCCTGTGCGTAATACATGCCGCCGCAGACCGCGACGATTTCATCCTCCTTGGTGGCCGGAGGCGGTACCAGCACCTTCTTCATCCGGGCCTGCAGATCGGGATCAGTGAGATAATCAGGGATGGTGACCTCGAGATTCTCCTCCACACGGAAGTCGTAGAAGTTGGTATTTTCGGCAATCAGGAACAGCAGCCCAAGGATTTCATTGCCGGCCTCGAAGCCGAAATGGGACGATTGAACCTGCTGCCACTCTTCGTCGCTGAACCCTTGTGGAGCGTTGTCCTGCCTGAGGATTTCATCCAGCTTGAAGTAATCGCCGATCTCCAGGCCGAGTTTCTCGCGCAGGTCGGCATAGAAGCGCAGGGCGCGCTTGAGCAGTTCATCATCATGACTCCAGATGATTTCAGCCGCCGGTTCGTGCTCGCGGTAGTTCATGTTGAGATAGTTGTACGTCTCTTCGAGGATGACCAATGGGTTGCGCAGCCAAACCACCCTGCCGTTATCGATGCTGTGGCTCCCGCGGTTAAGGCTCAACCAGCCGGACAGCAGATGCGGATCATCAAGCAGCCGTTCGATGGGCCGGGTCAGCAGCGTCCCTTTGCGATCGAGCACCTCGGACATGGTTTTAGCGGCGGCTGAATCGTCGGGACAGCTTTCGCTGATCAGTCGCCCGTAATGCTTTTTCATCTCAAGAAAGGCAAAAACAGGATCAATCTTGTTGGCTTCCTCCTTGAGGGTTCCCACCAGGGTCAGATACGGGACCACAAAGCGAGTGGTCGGTTTGGCCATGACGTTCTGGCCGATAAACCAGTTGACCAGCCCATAGTGGAATTCGAGATTGGTCCCCAGGTCGGAGCCGCGCAGCTTGGTGCGGCACAGCACTTCCGACAGCTTGAGGTAGCTGTCGAGGCGATCCTCCCCCTTAGTGAGCAGCAGGGCGATGTTGGAGTCGTAGGCCCCTGCCACGCGGTATTTCATAAACATTCCGGTGTCGGGGTTGACCAGGCAGATCCCCTGGTCGTCACGGATTTCGCCTTCGATGGGGGGCGACCAGTAGCGGATCAATCCGCCGGCGTGAGGCGAAAGTGACGCATCGGTGGCATTGAGGCGCGCTTCCGCCCCGGCGTTGAAGCGTGGAATGCGCTCGGGCTTGGGCAGCCGCTCCTTGTGGCGGGCCAGCAGCGCCATGGCTTCAACCAGCGATTCGACAATGAAGTAATCGTTCTTGTTATCGGGGTTGGTGAACTTGAGGCTGTAACACAGCTCGGTAACGCGGTGCTCCACCTGGATGCGGGTGTTGACCTCCATGAAATAATGGCGATCCCGGTCGACGATGCACTCAAATGTTGAAGCGGAATCCAGCCCGACCGCCTGTCCAAAACGCGCCGACTGCTCTTCCATGCGCTTGAGCACTTCCAGGTCGGTCTCCAGGGCCTTTGATTCGGCGTCCCGGCCTTCCGAACGGGCCTTTTCGATGGCTGCGGCAAGCCCTTCCTGGGTCACGGAAATTTCAAGCAGCTTCTGCTCGTGCATCTGCAGAGAGCAGTCGCGCCCACCGAGAGAGACGCACCACTCGCCGTTGCCAAGCAACTGGATTTCGTTGTGGCGGGTCTGCTCGATATTCAGCTCGATCAGCACGTTCTTGTTGTCGCCGACGGCATTGGCCTTGACTTCGTTGAGTACCTCGCGCACCAGGCCGGGGGCATCTGCCGCCGCCCTGGCGATCTGCTCATCGGTCGGCTCCTTGATCGTCAGAAGCGAACCGCCGAGAATGCGCTGTCCCTTGCCGCCGCCGCCGCCGATCGCCTTGAGCCGCACCCGGGCACGGGGATAATTCCTGAACATCTCCGTGACTTCCGCCTGCACCTGGGCACACAGCTCATCGATGGAGAACAGGTCGACCCCCTTCTGGTAGGAGGCCATCAAAATGTGATCGGCCAGATCCTCCAGGGAAAGGCTTTCATCCTTGAGCACCCTGGGGTCGCACTCGAGCCCTTCGGCATCCACCAGCGCCACCAGGGCCTGACGACTGGGGTGTTTCTTGACCAGCGTCCGGGCGGTGACATTGTCGATGCCGGGCGTAACGCTGACGTCGACCTTGAGGGCGGTGCGCTTGGCCTCGTCCTTCTTGCCGGCGCTGGCCTGGGTGCTGGCGTTGGGACCGATGAACTTGAGTCCGGCGTTCTCGATGGCGCCGACGAACTCCTCGTCCTCGGCCATGAAGCCGTAGCCGGCAAAGATCGAATCGTAGCCGTTGTCCTTGGCGATCTGAATGATCTGATGGATGCGTTCGACGCGCTCTTCCTTGGTGGCCCCGGTGTAGTCGGGCACCCGGTGCACGTGATCGGGGTTGGGCATCATGCGCAGCTCCGGTGCCAGCGCATTGGGATAGACGATGGAGTCCTTTTCCGACAGCAGGATGCCGAAATGGGTGATCCCCATTTCCTGGTAGACGTCCATCGCCTCCTTGCGGATCGGTCCGCGGCAGACGATGAGCGGCTTGAGGTCTTCGCAGGAAAAGGAGCGGACCCACTCGGATGATGACCGGCTCAGGCGGCGGTCGCGGTGGATCAGCGGATTGTTTGTGTAATAATCAACAGTCTGTGCCATGGGTCTGGTCTCCAAATAAAAGCCTTAATCAGCCTTCACAATTCACGCCTCTAAAAAATGCTCAGTGGAATTCGCGCTGCACGCCCTGCCAGGGGCCGGGCTTGTAACGGCGCAGCAGGAACTGCATGTTCTCGCCGAGCACCTTGCGCAGGTCGGTCGGCATCACCAGCGAGGAGATCGACCCCAGGGCAAGTCCCTCTTTCGGGTTCATCAATTCTTTCTCGTAGCGCAGATTGAGTTCCGCCTCCTTGGCCTTGAGCCAGTCGGCCGCCTCTTTTTCCGCATCCTTCTTGGCTTCGTCACCATCCATGCCGGCGGCGACGCGGGTCTTGACACCTTCCTTGATTATGCCGGGCACCGAACCGCGCAGCTTGCGCAGTTCGCCCTTGTAGACAAACTCCTTGCCTGCCGGCCCCATAACCGCCAGGCGGGTGGTGGGCAGCGCCAGCACCACGTCGGCGCCGGTGGGGTAGTTGTTGTAGGAGGCGTACGCGCCGCCGAAAGCATTGCGCAGGATCAGCAGGATGCGCGGGGTGCGCACGTCGATGATCGAATCGAGCATAGCGCGCCCGGCCTGTACGATGCCGCGGGCTTCCTGCTCGCGTCCCGGCAGGAAGCCGGTGGTGTCTTCCATGAAGATAAGCGGGATGTTGTAAATATTGCAGAAACGCACAAAGCGCGCGATTTTGGTCGCTGAATCGCAGTCGATCTGGCCGGATGACACGGCGGAATTGTTGGCCACGAAACCGACCACATTGCCGCCCAGGCGCCCGAAGGCGGTCACTGCTTCACGGGCGCGCTCGGGCTGAACTTCGAAATAGTCACCGTGATCGCATACCTGCTGGATGATCAGCGAAACGTCGAAGGGGGTATTGAAGCCGGTGGGAGAGTTGAAGGCTTTTTTCAGCAGGGTGTTGATCTCCCAGGTCTTGCGCTCAAGCGGATCGCTGGTAGCCAGGTATTGCGGCGCGACGCTATTGTTGTCGGGCAGATAGCTGAGCAGGCCTACCGCGGTACGCAGGGCCCCCACTTCGTCATTGACGGTCAGATCGACCACGCCGGACTGACCATGCACCTTGGGGCCGCCCAGTTCCTCGGGGGTAATGTCTTCCCCGAGAACGGATTTGACAACGCCGGGACCGGTGAGACCGAAGAAGGTGTCGTTGGGCTGGATCAGGAAGCTGCCCTGGCGCGGCAGGTAGCTGCCGCCGCCGGCATTGAAGCCGAACATGCACATGATGGAAGGGACAACGCCGCTGATCTTGCGCAGGGCGGTGAAGGCCTCGGCGTATCCGTCAAGACCACCGACGCCGGCGGGAACAAAAGCCCCGGCCGAGTCGTTCATGCCGATCAGGGGAATCCCCTTCTCGCCGCACATCTTAAACAGGCGCGCCAGCTTCTGGCCGTTGGTGGCGTCGATGGAACCGGCGCGCACGGTGAAATCATGGCCATAGAGGGCGACATCGCGACCGTTGATATTGAGAATCGCGGTGACCAGGGACGCCCCGTCGAGATTCTTGCCCCAGTTCTGATACAGCACATTGGGTTCTTTCTCGGTCAGCACCTTGATGCGCTCCCAGACCGTCATGCGCTTTTTGAAATGCTGCTTTTCAATCTGGCCGATTGCAACCGACTTGATGGGACGCTGAATCAGCTCATGACCTTCGCGCATCGCTTCTTCATAAGGCCCGGTGGCTCCGGAAATTTCTCCCGGGATGTTGAACTCGACGATTTCGGCCGGCTCGAAAGGATTTTCCAATGATGGTTTGATCGCTTTTTTGGACATTGCAGCCATCCTCTGAGATTTTGAAAAATTAAATGGCGCGACGGGCAAAACCCCAGAACGCGACAAAAGAGCACCGGCACAAACGGCCTCATCAACGGCAATTCGAGCGCCCCGGTGGGAAAGGAAAAAAGTATAAAGTCAGTGATACGCTGTCACTCGGATTCATGAAAAAAAGGGGCACCTCTTTCAAGCGTTTCTCCCTGCAACAATAAAACTATATTCTATTATCGAGCCGGTATAGCGAAAATGGTAAAAATTGTCAATAGGAATTTTTATCCAAGATAAAAAGATTTATCAAAAATAAACGTAAAATCAGGGGCCTGCGAGCTTATAAATGATATCAGAAGTATACGGGGAGGGGAAACCAGGTTTGATGAGAAAAGCGGCGCTTCATAAAAAATGGATAAAAAAAGGCGGCCCGCAAAAGAGCAGGTCGCCTTTGAAAAAAATAGCGTGTGCGAATCAATCCGCTGCAGCCTGGGTCATGTGGACCTGCTTGAGAAAGCGCGCTTCGATGGCGGTGGCCAACTGCTCCAGTACCTCGTCGGAAGCGGGAGAATCAATGGACAGGACCACCATGGCCTCACCGGCTTTGGCGCGGCGTCCCAGGTTCATGTTGCCGATATTCACTCCCTCGGCGCCAAGAATCGTCCCGATCTTGCCGATCAGCCCTGGGCGGTCTTCGTAATTCATGACCAGCATATACGGCTCGGGGGTAAAATCGGTCTGGAAATCCCGCATTTTGACAATTTTCGGCTTGCCCTCGAACAGAGTGCCCGCCATACTGCGCTGCCCTTCCGGGGTATGAACCGACAGAGAAATCATATTCGAAAAGGATTCGGCTTCCGTGGTGCGGGTCTCCTCGATCGCAAGCCCCATGTTGCGCGCCACCAGTCGCGCGTTGACCATATTGACCTCTGTATCGGTCGCCCGGTTGAGCAAGGCCGCCAGTCCGGCCACGGTGAGGGGAGCACAGTCGTAACGGGCGATTTTGCCGTAATAGGAGAAAGTGATCTTTTGCGGGTTGGCGGGCACAAGCTGGCTGAGGAATTCTCCCATCTGGCTGAGCAGTCCGAGAAAGGGGCGCATGTGCTCCATCAGGTCGGGATCGAAGCGCGGGATATTGACCGCGTTTTCCATGGGGCGGCCATCGAGATAGTGGATAATCTCGCGGCTGACATCCACCGCCACGTTTTTCTGCGCTTCGAAGGTATTGGCGCCCAGGTGAGGGGTGACCACCATGCGTTCGTGGCCGATCAGGCGGCGCAGCGCGTCACTGGTGGGAGGCTCTTCGCTCCAGACGTCAAACGCCGCGCCGGTGAGGCGCCCGCTGTCGAGCGCATCAAGCGTAGCCGCCTCGTCGATGATCCCGCCGCGAGCGCAGTTGACGACAATCACGCCGTTTTTCATCCCCTCGAAATGCTCGGCGCGGATCATGCCGCGGGTTTCGTCGTTTAAGGGGGTATGAACGGAGATGACATCGGCATAACGCACGATATCGTCGAGAGAGACCAGCTTGACGCCGAAATCCTCCGCCCGTTTTTCCGAGATGTAGGGGTCATAGGTCAGCACCTCCATCTCAAAAGCCTTGGCGCGCAGAGCGACACGACCGCCGACCTTGCCGAGGCCGATGATGCCCAGGGTGCGCCCCTTGAGTTCATGCCCGGTGAAGGGTGCGCGCTTCCATTCGCCGCTTTTAAGACTGGGGTTGGCCCGGGTGATGTTGCGGCACAGCGACAGCAGCAGCGCCATGGTGTGCTCGGCGGCGGAATTGACGTTGCCGTAAGGGGCATTGACGACAATGATCCCCTGCTTGCTGGCGGCATCGACTTCCACGTTGTCTATGCCGACCCCGGCGCGGGCGATGATCTTGAGATTTTTGGCATGCTGGATCAGGGCAGCGTCGACCCGGGTGCCGCTGCGTGTGATGATCGCTTCGTAGTCGCCGATAATGCGGTGCAACTCCTCCACGGCCAGTCCGAGCTTGACATCAACCTGAATGCGGGGATCTTCCTGAAGAGGCTGCAACCCTTCCGGGGAAATCTCGTCGGTAATCAGAACTTTCATCTCATAACCTCGTTTTCTGGCGTCAGGGCACTAAGAGGCGCCGATCTCGCCGGACCCGCCGAAAAACGGTCAGGGTCCGCTGGAAATGCAGAAGTTTAGAATGTTTACATCACAGTGTCAACGCCGTTGACCCCTCGCTCAACCGGAAAGAACTCCCCATGAAATCAGGGCCGGAAAAGGGCCTCGGCCAGCGACTCCCTATTTGATAACCTTGAGGTGGGACGCAGGGTCGTCGGAAACCGGCTTCTGTTTTTCCTCAGAAGGCGATTCCTTTTGCTCCGCGCCCTGTTCCTGGGGCGGATCGAGTCGGGGCAGAGTGCCATCGCCCGCCATACGCTGAATGGATTCGGCAATTCCCAGGCACTGCTTCATGCAGACGCGCCGCGCCGGACAGCTCGTGCAGTCCGCCTCACCTCCGGCCACCCGCAGAGCGTGGATGACCAATTCGACACTTTCGATCTGATTCAGGGGGATAAAAAACATTATTTTGTCCGTTGTCCGTGGTTTAGGTCCGTGGTCCTGACAGCAACAGGCGCCATCGGCGGCGTAGCGAGACGCCCCTGCGGGCGCGTCTCGCTCTTGTCCCGGAATGGTTACAGCTTTTTGCCCGCCACGCCGGCAAACTCGGTCAGCTTTTTCATCATGGCGGCGAAATCCTCCGGCCGCAGAGACTGGGGGCCGTCACTGGCGGCGGTTTCAGGGTGAGGATGAACTTCGACAATCAGGCCGTCGGCACCAGCGGCGACTGCGGCATAGCACATGGAGGGCACCAGCGAGGCGTGACCGGTGGCATGGGACGGGTCGATGAGAACCGGCAGATGGGTCTGCTCCTTGAGAACCGGCACCGCGGAAATATCGAGGGTGTTGCGGGTGGCGGTCTCGAATGTGCGGATGCCGCGCTCGCACAGAATGACCCGCTGGTTGCCCTCGGACAGGATGTATTCGGCGCTCATCAGGAACTCCTGAATGGTGGAGGCCATGCCGCGCTTGAGCAGCACCGGCTTGCCGAGCTGCCCCAGCATCTTGAGCAGGGCGAAGTTCTGGATGTTGCGGGCGCCGACCTGCATGATGTCGGCATAGCGCCCCACCAGTTCCACATCCCGGGGGTTGACCACCTCGGTAACGATGGGCAGCCCGGTTGCCTCGCGCGCCAGGGCCAGCAGCTTGAGGCCGTCCTCTTCCATCCCCTGGAAGGAATAGGGGCTGGTGCGGGGTTTGAACGCGCCGCCGCGCAGCACCTTGGCGCCGGCCGCTTTGACGGAATGGGCCGTTTCAAGAATCTGCTCTTCGCTCTCCACCGAACAGGGACCGGCCATGACGATCAGCTCGTCCCCACCCACGCTCAAACCGGGGGCGATCTCTACCGCGCTCGGTTCGGGACGGACTTCGCGGCTGGCCAGCTTGTAGGGCTTGAGAATCGGCACCACATTTTCAACTCCGGGCATGGATTCGATCTGCTGCAGAACCTCCTTGCCCCGCTCATCACCCACGGCGCCGATCACATTGCGTGTCTCGCCATGGATGACGTGGGGTTTGTACCCCAATGCCTGGATGCGTTTTTTGACCTCGGCCAGTTCACTTTTACCGGCACCTTTTTTCATGACGATAATCATTGTGTTGCTTCCTTTCCACTCAGGTCAGGGTTGGGGGCAGAATGCCCGTAACGACGACAGGCCGCCCGGTGCTCCCGGCGGCCTGTCCTGATCTGAATGTGACAAGGAAAAACCATGGGAGGCCCGGTTGAGTCTGCCCATGGTTTGAATTCGGCTGATTGTCGGAATGCGCTTAAATCAGACCTTTCCCCTGGGCAGACGGCTGAAAATAAAAGCCGGTCCAAAAGAAAAAGCCGAAAAAGAAAGCAGGAGCGAAACGCACGTGACAACCTCAGTTGTTGAATGATTTTTCCGAATTTAACTCCAACGGGGCCGCAACGCAAGTACAAATTGGAAAATTTCCGGCCCCACCGCTTGCTGCATGAGGTCGCAACGTCCATGGCAAGGGCCACTTTTCGCCATCCCTGGCCGTTTGATTGGCGCCACCCTGGCGCCAAACACCCTTGTCATGGACGTTGC
>JAXHUR010000101.1:0-8513 GCA_034189505.1 Thermodesulfobacteriota bacterium
CAAAGACCACTTTGTGCCAAACTGCTTTTTTGCCCCGTCGCGCGAAGCGACGAAGATCGACTCTATCTGAATTCACTCTAGCGCGTCAAGATCTTTTTGCAAGCGCGTGATGATTCTTCCCAAGGCGGATTCACTCCGCCGGCTACCCTTGACAGCGAGGCAGGAATTTACCCAATTCGACCCAGACTGTCAAGCCCTTTTACAACATTTTTCCCAGTATCGCCGAAAAAATCTGTAACAATTTAAATTTTCAGACCTTTCCTGTTACGCGGCGAAAATGATACGCGCAAACTTCCTCTTGCCCGCCTGCAAGACTTTTTCCCCTTCCGGGACGATTTCAAAATCAGGGTCACTGATTTTTTCGCCGTCAACCTTCACACCTCCCTGGCGAACCAGGCGACGCCCTTCGCCGTTGGAAGACACGAGACCCGCCTCCGACAACAGGCGACAGATCCAGACGGGTTCCGATGCCTTGATCCGCACAACCGGCATTTCATCGGGGATCTCTTTTTTCTTAAACTGGCGGATAAAATTCTCCGCCTCCTGCTCAGCCGCCGCCTGACCATGGAAGCGAGCCACCAGTTCCATGGCCAGCGCTTTTTTGCTCTCCATGGGATGGGCACCGTCCGGCTTGCCCGCCACGCCGGCCCGGACTTTTTCCAGGACATCAAGACCGACATCGGAGAGCAGTTCATAGTAGCGAACCATCAATTCGTCGGAGATACTCATGGCCTTGCCGTAAATATCGCGGGGAGACTCCGTGATGCCGATGTAGTTGCCAAGGCTTTTGCTCATCTTGTTGACCCCGTCGAGACCTTCCAGCAGCGGCATGGTCAGGATGCTCTGCGGGCGCTGCCCCACCTGCTTCTGCAATTCGCGCCCGACCAGAAGATTGAATTTCTGATCGGTCCCTCCCAGCTCGACATCCGCCTCGAGAGCAACGGAATCCCACCCCTGCACCAGGGGATAGAGGAACTCATGGATAGCGATCGGCTGCTGTCCCTGAAACCGTTTGTGAAAATCATCCCGCTCCAGCATGCGCGCCACAGTATGCCTTGCGGCCAGTTGAATCAGGTCCGCGGCGGACATCTTGCCCATCCACTCACTGTTAAAAACAAGCCGGGTCTTTTCCGGGTCAAGGATCTTGAAAACCTGCTCCTGATAAGTGCGGGCATTTTCCAGGACCTGCTCGCGGGTCAGCGCCTTGCGGGTTTCATTCTTCCCCGTGGGGTCGCCGATCATGGCAGTAAAATCACCGATCAGGAAACAAATCTGATGTCCCAGGTCCTGAAACTGCTTGAGCTTCTGGATCAGAACCGTGTGACCGACATGCAGATCAGGGGCTGTGGGGTCAAACCCGGCCTTAATCCGCAAAGGGCGACCGGCATCGATCGCTTCGCGAAGCTTTTCCTCAAGCTCCGACTCCACCAGAATCTCTACCGCGCCACGGCGGATCACATCCATTTGCTGTTTGACTGATAACATGGCAATCACCTTCAATGTCATCGCCCCGGTGAAGGGGCTCAGGATACTTCTTGAAAAATGCGCTCAATGGAACGCGCACATCCGTTATCTGCATCGACATCAAGCAGAACGGCACAAAGGACGGGATGCTTCTTGGCAACCTCAAAGCGCATGGGCACCTGCTTGAGGAATTTTTCAACAGCAATCTCTTTCTGGATGCCGATCACCGAGTCGAGACTCCCCGTCATCCCCACGTCGGTAATAAAGGCCGTGCCGCCACCGAGAATCCGCTCATCAGCGGTCTGAACATGGGTATGCGTTCCGACCACAGCGGACACACGGCCGGCGAGATAATGCCCAAAGGCGATCTTCTCGCTGGAGGCCTCGGCATGAAAATCCACCAGAATGACCTTGGCCCGATCGCGCAAACCTTCCAACAGCCGGTCGGCCGCGCGAAAAGGACAATCCAGGTTGTTCATAAAGACCCGGCCCTCAAGATTGACCACAGCGACCGGCGTGCCATCGGGCACAAAAAACACACCGCTCCCATAGCCCGCAAGCCCCGGCGGATAATTGGCAGGGCGCAGCACCCGAGACTCGCGCTCCAGCAGATCGAAGGCCTCTTTTTTGTCCCAGATATGATTGCCTGAGGTCAGTACATGAACGCCAAGGGCAAACAGTTCACGGGCGATCTCAGCGGTCAGGCCGAAGCCGCCGGCGGAATTCTCACCATTGGCCACCACCAGATCCACCTGGTGACGGTCAACCAGGTGATCAAGCCGGCGCTTGAGAGCCTGGCGACCCGGACGCCCGACAATATCTCCGACAAACAGAATTTTCAAAAAGCCCCCCCTTCACGCCGGATTGTAAACAGGCATGGTCCCAAACCTGTGATTCAGACAGGGGCCATGCCAAGTATCAGCGACGCACTGATCCGTTTTGGATATGAATGCTCAACCCTTACAAAATCTTGGAGAGAGCGCTACTTGGCGAACTCCACCGCGCGGGTCTCGCGGATGACGTTGACCTTGATTTGTCCGGGATAAGTCATTTCATCTTCGATCTTCTTTGCGATATCCTTTGCCAGCACAAAAGACTGGGCATCGGACACATTGTCGCTCGACACCATGACACGAATCTCACGGCCGGCCTGGATGGCGAAGCAGCTGCTCACCCCTTCAAACGAGGTACCGATGCGCTCCAGGTCCCCCAACCGCTTGACATAGGTCTCAAGAGTTTCCCGACGCGCCCCGGGGCGTGCGCCGGACAGGGCATCGGCGGCCTGAACCAGGATCGCCAGGACAGATTCGGGCTTTTCATCTTCATGATGCGCGGCCAGCGCATGCACGATTTTGGGGGTCTCACCGTATTTGCGCGCCAGGTCCGCACCGATTACCGCATGGCTGCCTTCGATTTCATGATCGACGGCTTTACCGATATCATGCAGCAATCCGGCCCGTTTAGCTTGTTTGACATTGATATTGAGTTCGGAGGCCATAATGCCGCACAGGAAAGCGACCTCAAGGGAGTGCTGCAGAACGTTCTGTCCATATGAAGTGCGGTATCTGAGGCGACCGATCAGCTTGATGATCTCAGGGTGGATGCCGTGCACACCGACGTCGAAGGTCGCTTGCTCCCCGGCATCACGGATGGCTGTTTCCACGTCTTCCTCCGATTTCTGCACCACCTCTTCGATACGTGCAGGATGAATGCGTCCGTCGGATATGAGCCGCTCGAGAGAAAGACGCGCCACCTCACGTCGCACCGGGTTGAAGCCGCTGATAATGACGGCCTCGGGGGTATCATCAATGATCAGGTCGATGCCGGTAGCGGCCTCGATCGCGCGGATATTGCGTCCTTCACGACCGATGATGCGTCCTTTCATTTCGTCGCTGGGGAGAGGTACGACACTGACGGTTTTTTCCGCCACGAAATCACCGGCATATCGTTGAATAGCCAGAGCGAGGATTTCCTTGGCCTTCTTGTCGGCCCGCTCCCTGGCTTCCTCCTCAATCTGCTTGACCATGCGGGCCGCATCATGGCGGGCCTCGCTCTCCATAGTATCAATCAGGTGCTGCTTGGCTTCCTGCGCGGTCATGCCGGCAATTGATTCAAGCTTCTCCCCCTGCCGGCATATCAGATCATCCAACTCCCGGTCCCGCGCCGCCAGCCGCTCCTCCTGCTGCGCAACGCCGCGCTCACGCTTGAGCAGTTCCTCTTCCCGGGCATCAAGCTGCCCCACCTTCCGGTCCAGGTGCTCTTCCTTCTGCAAAAGGCGCTTCTCCTGGGCCTGAATTTCACGGCGCAATTCACGCGCCTCGTTCTCTGATTCCGTTTTAGCCTGAAGGATAATATCCTTGGCCTGCAAACTTGCTTCTTTGCGAATATTGTCGGCGTCTTTGCGTGCTTCCTCAATTAATTGAGCGGCAGCTTTTTCAGCATCGGCCAGACGCCCTTCTGATAACTTACGCCGCACGATATGGCTGCCGAAGGCGCCAGCGGCCACGGCAACCACAATCAACAGGATGGTCAGTTCTATACTCAAAGTCTTGATCCTCCTTGCCCTTTATAGATTAGCCCGGTCATTGCCGGGATTGCTCGCAATAGCGACAGCCCGCTTCCGTCACCACGGCATGCATGCGCACATCGTGAGCCTCAGAAGGCAGAGCCGGCACTCGCTGAAAATCAAAACACAGGCCAACCAGGCGGCAGGATGGAGGCGCCGCCCGCAAAGCACGATCATAAAAGCCCTTACCATAGCCAAGCCTGTGTCCGACCTGATCAAAGGCAACCCCGGGCACCACCAGCAGGTCGATTTCACCTACATCAACCCGAAGCCCCGCGCCCGGTTCAAGCACGCCGAAACAACCGTGCACTAAATCGCTCCGTGAGACAACCTCGATAAACTCAAGGTCATCACCACACACACGCGGATAGACAACGCGCTTTTCCTGCTGGCGTGCCTCGGCAAAAAGCGCTTCAGTGTAAACCTCATTCTGAACAGGGCTGTAAAGAGCCAGGGTGCCGGCCTCACGAAACAGGTCCAGAGCCATCAGATAGCTTTGAATATCCAGGCTCAGTGACATGCATTGGTCAGCCGGCAAGCGACGGCGCTGACGAAGCAAGGCTTCACGGATCGTGGTCTTGGGCATGACGGCCCCCGGACAAATCCGGTGATCGCCGCAGGACGGATCGGACGGTAAAAGGTGGAAGAAACGGCAGGGTTTGCCGAAAACAAAGAGACTGTCGAGGCAAGCGAAAAGAGGGCATGCTGGCAATCATGTTACTCAGGACAGGATTGATGACCTTTTTTCGGATTTCAGTGCAAAACAGGCACGACAGATGTGATCTGAACGCGCCCCTTGGCATCTTCTGAAAAGATAGCCTTTGCCACAACGATAGTTTCCTTCGTATTCGGATTTATTCACCGGCGCAAAAACTCAACCGGGAAAAACGGACCTGGCGCCCGCATTAAATCTGCCGTTGAACCACTTTTGCCCGAGCAACCTTCAAGCAGAGATGACCGGTTTCAAAAGCGATAAAAAGTTTTCCAAATTATCGATTATCACGGCCCCGACAGCGGGCAAAACAAGACCGGGCCGGGAGCCTGTGCCGTATTACAGGGGTTATTCTAGCACTTCATCAAAATTTGCGCTACCACGCTGCTGCTCGTTCAAAACCCGATCGATACGGTCGATGAGTTGCTTTACTTCCTGCGTCTGCGCTCCATCAGATCTTTTCATCTGAAGAAAGGAGCCTGCGACGTTGAGAAGGGCAAGAACAGCAGTATCCAGCGAATCCACCGCACGATGACGGCCCGTCACCTCCTCCAGAGATTGCCGCACGAAGTCGACCACTTCACGCACCTGATCACTTGTCGCCTCGGTGCGCAGGGTGTACTGCTGCCCAAGTATGGTCACCTGATGAGAGGTTTTCAGTGGTCCGGCTCCTCCCCTTGCTCAAGCTTGGCGAGAATCCTGTCCAGCTCCCGGCCGAACGTCTCGCGTTCTTGAAGAAGCTCCTCATTCTCAGCCTGCAGTCTCTGACATTGCGCATCGATTGTTCGGACGCGCTCCAGAAGCTGATCGACGCGCTGTTCGAGACGACGTAAAACGTCTATTTCCATATCAAATCCCATTTAGAGTCAACCATCGATACTAAAAAAAACACCCAGGACAAGTCAAGCATTCTGTCCTGTTTATTCCCTGTCAAAAAGTGCAGCGGCAAACATGGCCGGGTCGAAGGGACGCAGATCCTCCACCCCTTCGCCGATGCCGATATATCTCACAGGGAGCTTGAGTTCATTGCTGATAGCCACAACAATTCCACCTTTAGCCGTACCGTCGAGCTTGGTCAGGGCAATGCCGCTGACAGCGACCGCCTCGCTGAACAGCTTGGCCTGATTCAGGGCATTCTGCCCGGTGGTGGCATCGAGGACAAGCAGGGTTTCATGCGGAGCGCCAGGGATTTCGCGATCCAGAACCCGCCGGATTTTCTTGAGTTCTTCCATCAGATTCGCCTTGGTGTGAAGTCTTCCGGCGGTATCAAGGATCAGAACATCCGCCTTGCGCGCCACTGCCGCCTTCGCCGCATCGAACGCGACCGCGGCAGGGTCGGCGCCTTCGGAGAGGCGGATGACTTCAACACCGCTGCGCTCGCCCCAAATGGCCAATTGCTCGGAAGCCGCGGCACGGAAAGTGTCGCCGGCCCCCAATATAACGCTTCGTCCTTCGTTTTTAAACTGGCGGGCCAGTTTGCCGATTGTCGTCGTTTTGCCCACTCCGTTGACGCCCACCACCATGAGCACGAAGGGTCTTGCCGCATCGAGGTCGAGGGGACCGCAGGCCTGCTCTTCAAGGCGACGGGTCAATTCTTCCTGCATGGCACTGCGCACGGCTTCGCCGTCAGCCAGCTCATTGCGATCCAATCGCTCTTCGAGAACCGCCACCAGGTCCTGGGTGGTTTTCATGCCCAGATCTGCAGTAATCAGGATCTCCTCCAGATCTTCGATCAGATCGGCGTCGATCTCCTTCCGCCCACGCAGCAGGGTATCAATGCGACCGACCAGCGAAGCCTGGGTTTTGGACAGCCCCTGGCGCATCCGTTCAAATAGACTGACCTTGGGCTCTTCAGGAACTTCTTCAATTTCCGGCGCAGCTTCCCGCTCCTCGGGAGGAGCGACAGGCGCCTCTTCAGGTACAAGTTCTTCTTCCGCAACCGGTTCAGGTTCGACCTCTTCAGGGCGGACTTCTTCAACCTCAGCCTCGGCAGGAGGTTCAGCGGCCGGAGCCTTTTCCTCTTCAGGTGCCGGCGCTTCCTCCGACTCTTCGGGGGCCGGCGGCCTGAGAGCTTCTTCCGGCTCGGGCCTGGGTGGCGCTTCGCGTCTGAGCACTTCACGCCGTTTGCGCCGCCTGCGCCGGAAAACAAGGAGAATAAAAAGAAGAACAACCAGAACGACCAGGAGATACAACAAACCCAGCGCTGCCAGTTGACGATATTCTTCAGGCACCCCATAGCGCCCCAGCATCAAGGCGATATTATCCAGAAGCTGCGCAAGCCAGACCATGGCATGCTGCAGAGCCTTTTCAGCCCATTGACCCGCCTGGGTCAGAGTTTCGCTCAATTTTTGTTTAATCTCTTCCAACACGGCTCAATCTCTCCCTTATTTTATGACCGGAACACATGCCCGGACTGCATATCTCAATTCCGGATTATGGGCGCCTGCTCTTCGTCAGGCAACTTCTTCGTGCAGTTGTGCGGCATAAGTCTGCAGGACATGACTTGCGTGCGACAACAGTCCCTCGTTGGCCAGCGCCAGGACCACAAAGTATTCCTCGGTCACCGGCTTAACCAGGATAAGACGATCGTCGGCATGAATGGCCACTTCCTCCACTCCCGGTTCTCCAAGACGCGCCGCCGCCTGACGCAAAGAATCAAGGATAATGCCGTGATGCGCCCCAAAAACTTTCAATTCGAAATCATCCATGCGGGCGGCGTGGGCAACGGCTTCACCTTCCCAATCGGCAAGAACGACGCCCAGAGCGTCAGGAAGTTCGCCCAAAAGATTCTGGAGAAGAGCATTTAAGGACATAGTTTTTCGCTCCTGTCAATCTGCGGCAATAGGCGTCGGCAAAAGTCCATTGACCATAACCGACAACAAAACAAGTCTCGAGATCCATTGCCTGCTAATGAGGCGGTCAATTTCGTGAAGGGATATTAGCAATGGCTAAACCCCATGTAAAGAACAGTTTCACACGCATCAGAGCTTGCCGACTCGCCACTTTAGTGGGTACTATTAAAAAGTGTCTGCCGGTATAAGAGGCGAAAAGATACATCCGGTTTCACCCGCACAGAACCTTACATTTTCAGGTAACGACTTCAATGCTCCGACGCCATCCACTGCTTGTCGCAGTCGGCCTTCTGCTCGTTGCTGCTGCAACGGCACTGGCCTTCGCCATTGCGAGCTTTGACCTAAATAATTATCGCAGCATGCTCTCTGGCCGCCTCAGTCAGGAGATGGGTGTCCCTGTGTCTCTCGGTGAAGCCCGCTTTGCCCTGCACCAGGGGATCAATCTCGACTTCAGCAACGTACGCATCGGCGACGAAACCAGCGAATACGACCTTCATGCCGAGCATCTGTTTCTTCGACTCAAGTTGCGCCCGCTGCTGCAGCGCCAGATCTCATTCTCCGCCATCGAGGTTCTTTCTCCAACGGTCAGGATTCATTCATCACCAGCGACCAAGACCCTTGATGAGAGCTCTGCTCCTTTTTCCATTCTTTCTTTGCTGCATGAAACAGAAGTAAAACTTCTAACGATCCGCGACGGCCAATTCCACTGGCAGTGGCTGAGCGATACACAGAAATCAGAGGCAGCCTCATATCCGCGGCTAACCAATATCGATCTGACACTTGACGACATTGGCCCCGATACAACGACCCGCGCCCAGTTCAAGGCAGAACTTCACCCGCAGGATTCCGAGCCTGTCCGCCTCGAAGCAGAGGTTGAGGTCACCCCGGCAGACAATTGGGCCGACTGGAGGAAGTGGCA
>JAXHUR010000102.1:0-8253 GCA_034189505.1 Thermodesulfobacteriota bacterium
TCTTGAATAAATGGCATAATCTAAGACAAAGGCCAGATAAAGGCGTCAGAAGAATAAGGGAGACGCGTTGTTTGGGACTGCCTTCAGGCTCGTATGCGTGTTGCTTTTGGTTGCGATGGCCTTCTTGGCTGGATTTGGGCATGGCTACCAAAGAGACAAGGCCCTCAAAGCCAAGATGGACGGCGTCCTTTCTAGGGTTAACAGCGTCGTCCCTTTCGCGGAAACGCTCGAGCGCTGGCTCGGTTATCCGCAGTGAGTGTTTGAAAAAAACATGAATCCCAACAAGGAAGCATCAAGAACAAAGGCGTTTTTAGGACGATGTACGGGTTGATCGTGTTTTTCTTTGCGCTTGTGTGTATGTTGCTTGTCGCGTCAATTTTGTTGCAGCCTGGTAAGGCTGGGGATCTAGGGGCCTCCTCGGGCGGGTTTAGCCAAACGTTTTTCGGGGGCGGGGGGGCAACGCCCTTCTTGGTAAAGGCAACGGCCATCCTTGCCACGCTTTTTATGCTGCTGAGCCTTTCGCTAAGCTTTTACGGCTCCCCAAAGGGGGGCTCGAGCGTGGTCCTTCCTAAAGGAACGCGGTAGCCCTGTTTTTGGCCTTAGGCCGGTATGTGTGCTATACTCCCTTCAACGTGCCGAAGTGGTGGAACTGGTAGACACGCCATCTTGAGGGGGTGGTGGGGAAACCCGTGTCGGTTCGAGTCCGACCTTCGGCACCATGTTCTCTAGCGTGGAATACCGCTTTCTGTTGTGGAACGATAGGCAGATTTTTGCGCCCGCCCGTCCAGCCTTGTAGGCCCCTTCAAAAGCCCTGCGGCTTGTCTTAGATCTTAGAAAAACACTTGCAGAAAATTGTAGCATCCGATGCCTTCCGCGGCGTTCTTTGCGTATACGTCCACTAGCACGTTCGTTGCCCATTGGAGGTTCTTGCCAAAGTTGACGCAGAACGTAGGGCCGAACGAAAGCGAGCGGTAATGTCCTGCACCATTCGTTTGGACGTTGTGGATGCTCTTTTCAAAGCCGCCCGCAAGCCCGGCCCCCCACTTGGGGCTAGGCCAGTAAGTCGCGTTAAACGCCGTAAAGATCCGGTCTGGGAGCTTTGAGCCGGTTCCGAACGTTGCGCGCTCAAACCTAGAGAGCTCACGGTGCCTTTCAGACTGGCTTAAACCAATCAGGTTGATCGTAGAGCAAAGCTTGTCCCAGCGGCCTCCAAGCTGGAACATCTCCGTGCCCTGCCAGATATGGTGCCCAATCGTGCCGTTGTCTTCCGGGTCGTACTCACCCGTTGGGAAGTTGACGCCCAAAAGCAGGTTGGCAAAGAGGAAACGGTTCTGGCCTTGGCGAAACAGCGTGTAGTAGTACTCGGCAAACGCGAAAACATCCCCTAGTCCTGCGCTCTGCGTCCGCTCTCCTTTGGCATCCCTGCCCTTGACTACGCCAAAGGGGACCTGAAGGTCCCACTGAATCCCGTCCCGGTGGTCGCTAAAAAAGCCCCGGCTAAAAATGTACAGCTCGGTGTTGAACACGTAGCTTAAGGGGTCGTTTTTCTGGCCCCTGTCCCCCACCCACAGGTTGGGGAAGAATTTGACCGCGCTGAAACCCGGAGGGTTGAGTGTCCCATCGCCAGGCATGGGAGCCGTCGCGGCAAACGCCGATGCGTGCAATACCCAAAGCATTGCAACCCCTAAGGCCATCGTAGCCTTCCGATTCCAGCCTTCCATAGGCTCTCCTACTTTTTTTGAAGAGCCTAACATCTTTTTGGGAATCTTCGAAGAAGCCTGAAATGTGCTTAGGCGTGCGGGAGCAGGGGTTCTCCGATGGGCTCGAGGAGCCCTGGCGACTCGGAATATGGGGCGTTGACCCTCAAGGAGACGGGGTAGGCTATGAGAGCATCCTCGGGGAAAGGCCTTCGAAGCCGCTCGTAGAGCGCCTCGGGGAAAGGCTCCGGGCCAAGCCAAGCCTTCTCTTCCTCCAAGGGCAAGATGACGGGCATGCGCGTATGGAGTTGGGCAACGAGCCCGTTGGCCTCGGTTGTCAGGATGGCGACCGTGAGCGTGGGTCTTTGATTTTTATCGAGAGCAGGCCAGGATACCGCTGCCAGGCCAAACAGCGCGTTTTCTTTTAGCCCAATCTTGTAGGGGAGCCTTCTGTTTCCGTCCTTTTTCCATTCAAAGAAGGCATCCGCCGGGACGAGCACGCGGCGTTGTCTCAACGGGAGGAAAGCAGGCCGCTCCAGGAGGGTTTCAATCCTGACGTTGACGAGCCTTTTTGGGCTGGGCTTGTTCTGTTCATAGGGCAGGATAAGCCCCCATTGGAAAAGGCCCGCCCTTCTTTGCCCTTCGTTTGAGGTAATACCCAGAATTGGCGCTCCTGGGGCTATGTTGTAGCGTCTTTGCGGGGCCGGGATGGGGCCATCGAGCGAGAATCGCCCCGCGAGCGTCTCAACATCTGCCGTTAGCGAGAACCTTCCACACATGGTTCATATACTGCTCCCCATGGCTAAAACGCTGTCTATCAACTTAGGATAGCTGGTTCTTAATGGGGAGCAGTACATCCTTAACATTCACTGATGTCGATGGTTACAAGCTGATTCTTCGCCTGATTTTCCGCGCTTTTTCCCACAATCCCAGACCGGACGCCCAAGCCCTCCATTTTTCAACCTCCAGTGATGCGTAATTGTTGAACATATACAGTTCTTGCGCCCATACCGTGGGAATGGTAAAGCGCTGAACTGTTTCCGGCCCGACCAACGTCCCCACCTCGCGGGCCACCTGTTCCCGGGCCGCTGTTACCATGAAGTGGAGCCGGTTCAGCAAATTGACCTCGCTTGCCCCCGCGTCCATGTCGAGAGAAAGCAGATTCAAATGAGGGAACATATCCTTGAGTTTATTCTCCATCCCCCTTCCGGTGATGTGATTGGCAATGCAGCCGAAGGGCTGGAGACAGACGATGTTGCAGATTCCTTCATTGAGCATGGCGATCATTTCGGCGGTAAGAAGCCACCCTTCGCCAAACTGGTTGGCCAGGCTGACAACCTCGTCGGTGATTTCAGCCAGTTCTCTCAGGTCTTGAGCCTTTTTGTAAAAGCGGAATCCCTGCATAACCCGATCGATTTGACCGATGTGGTACCCTGAGTATATCTCCAGCAGCCGGTACTTGATAAGATCTGCCAAGGAACGCTTAAAAAAGGCTTTTTGATTGTAGGTTTCATTGATAAAGTACTGGGCGAAAAAACTCTGTATCGGAGGAAGGACCACTTCCACCCCCTGACCGGACAGCCAGTCGATGATATTTCCGTTGGAGAAGAAGTTGTATTTAACAAAGATCTCTCCAACGATCCCGACTCTTGGGACCGTCTTGCCATCGATCTCAATCAGGTTGAAGTCCGCCACGGCTTTTTTCAGAAGATTCAGAAGATAATGATAATCCGCATTCTCGATGCCTGCCGCCATCTCAGAGAGGTATTTTTCATGCAGGCTTCTGGATGTCCCGGGCACCTTTTCCCTGGCCATTGTGGACAGATACATCCTGGCCAGGGGGTCTGCGAAAATAATTCCCAGGCCCAGCCGTTTTATAAACTCCATTTTATCTATTTTAAATCCCGGTTGAGGATCAATTTCCTCAATGGATATAGTGACTACCGGGACCTCATCCAGGCCGGCCGTGGCCAGTCCTTTTCTGATAAGCGACACGTATGAGGATGCCCGGCATTGCCCCCCGGTCTGGGTCAGAATAACGGCGGTGTTTTTAGGGTCGTAGCGGCCTGACTGCAAGGCCTTGATAATATCGCCGGCGACCAGGATAGCGGGGTAGCACATGTCGTTGTTGACGGTTTTAAGGCCCCATTCAACCGAGGCGTTATCCTGGGGCGGGAGGACTTCAACCTGGTAACCGAGGGGCTTGAAAGCGGACGTGATCAGCGGCGAATAGAAGGGTGAAAAATAGGGGGCGATCAGGATTTTTTTGCTGTCTTCGCCCACAACCGCCCGGTCTGTTTTTATTTTACCGGTCCCTGTGGCCCTCGTCTTACCGTTCTGTTCTTTTGCCGCATCCAGCATGGAGCGCAGCCTGATCCTGACAGCACCCAGGTTGGCGATTTCATCCATCTTGATCAAGGCATGAATTTTCCCACCGCAACGCAAAATTTCTTTGACCTCGTCGGCCGAAACGGCATCCGGCCCGCAACCAAAAGAGGTCAACTGAACCATTTGGGCATTGGCCGCGTTCGTTACCCACCCGGCCGCCGCGTACAGTCTGTTTGCATAGCTCCACTGGGTCAGGACATTGACGTCCTTCAGCGAGACGGCATCTGCATCCAAGGGGACGGCCGTTTCGCTGATGACATCCACCCCCAGTTCCGTCAACAGGTTCGGGATGCCGTGGTTGATAAGCGGGTCCGCATGATAGGGTCGGCCGGCAAGAACAACGGTTGTCCGTCCCTCGGCATCCGCCTCGCTCAGCTGCGCCTTCGCCATGGACTTGAGCCGTTTCCTGTAATCCGATTGCGCCGCCATCCCCTTTTCGACGCCTTCCGACACCGTCCGGTAATTGATTCCGAAGCGCTTGAAGAATAGATAAAGCTGATCCTTCAGCAGATTGAAATCCTTAAAGCTGATCACCGGGTTGTCCAAGGGAATCCCAAATTTTTGCTCAGGGTTGACCGCGCTTTTCATCAGGTCGGGATATCCGGTAACCACCGGGCAATTATAGCTGTTCAAAGCGTCTTCATATTCTTCCCGCTCATAGACCACGGTAGGGTAGAAGATCCTGTCAACTTTTTTCCCGACAAGGTCGAAAATGTGGCCGTGGGCGAGTTTGGCGGGAAAACAGATGTTTTCCGACATGACAGTGGCGGAACCCTTTTCGTAGAGTTTGAAACCGGATTCAGCGGAGAGAACCACTCTGAACCCGCACGAGGTCAGAAAGGCGCACCAAAAGGGAAAGTTTTCATACATGTTCAGGCAGCGGGGAATGCCGTAGGTGAGGATCGGCCCGCCTTCGGGTTCCATGCCGCGCTCGAACAAGAGCTTTATCTGAGCGTCAATCAGGTTCTTTCCTTTGTGCTGCGCATCCGGATTATTGCTGAAACGCCGCTCGCATCGGTTCCCCGTATAAAAATGGTTTCCGTTGTTAAACGTCAGCTTCAAAACCGTACACCTGTTTTCACATCCCTTGCAGTGGATCTCCTTTTTTGAAAAATCGCTTCCCAGCGCCAATTTTTCGAGGTGCATCCAGTCTGCCCCCTGAAACACGATTGGCGTCTCTGAATTCTTAAGCGGCGGCTGATGTGGAGCAGCGGGTTCCAAAAGATTCGCGCGATGATTTGAAAGGGCTGTCAGGGCCGCGCCGTATGCACCCATCATCTCGGGAATATCCGGCCTTATGACCTCCCTGTTCAGCAGCATCTCCAATGCGCGTAATACGGCTGAATTTCGAAAAGTTCCGCCCTGAACCACGATTTTGTTCCCCAGGATATCCACGTCCTTCAGCTTCAGCACCTTGTACAGAGCGTTTTTGATAACCGAATACGCCAAACCGGCCGAAATATCACCGATCGCCGCCCCTTCCCGAAGGGCCTGCTTCACTTTGGAGTTCATGAAGACGGTACAGCGGGTTCCCAGATCAAAGGGCGCATTGTCATCACACGCAATCTCTGCGAATTCCTGGACGCTATACCCCAGCAAACGGGCAAACGTCTCGATAAAGGAACCGCATCCGGATGAACAGGCCTCATTGATCTGAATCTCGGCCACGGCGCGGTCATGAATATAGATCGCCTTCATGTCCTGCCCGCCGATATCCAGAATAAAGGAAACATCCGGTTCAAAGCGCCGCGCCGCCCGGTAATGCGCCATGGTCTCAACCACGCCGTCATTCAATCCAAAGGCGGCTCTTATCAGGCTTTCACCATAGCCGGTGGCAGCCGTCCTGACGATCCGCGGTTGAAAGCCGACAGAAACGAACTTTTTCCCGAATTCGGCCAATCCCCTTTTTACCGCCTGGACGGGATCGCCGTTGTTGGAGCCGTAATAGCCCAGAACCAGTTTACCTTCCCCATCGACAAGGACGATCTTGGTGGTGGTTGATCCCGAATCCACACCCAAAAAAAGATCTTTTCCCTTTGTCTCGGACAGGTCAGTCCTGGGAACCAGCTTTCGCTCATGCCTTTTTTCCCATAGCTCAAATTCGAACTTGCCTGCAAACAGGGCGGGCAGCCTTTTGGTGCCGCTGCTGGTTACACGGCTGACGCCATTCCCGGACATGGCTAAAAAATCGCTGATCCGGCTCCGGCATGGTTTGCCATTGCGCACCATGGCCGCTCCCATGGCGGGAAGCAGTTCCGGATGATCCGGAATGACCAGGTCATCCGGATCCTCAATGCCAAGCAGATTTACAAAGGCTTTCCGCAGGTTCGGATAAAACGTCAGCGGGCCGCCCCCCATAACGATTTTTCTTTCCATATTCCGTCCGCGGGACAAGGCGGCGATCACCTGAAGGGCAACCGCATGAAATACGGAAGCCGCAACATCTTCTTTGGATACATGACGGCTTAGCAGAGCCTGAATATCGGTTTTGGCAAAAACGCCGCACCGGGACGCGATGGGATATATATTGGTGGATTTTCCGGCCAGCGTGTCCAGTTCCGACACATCAATATCCAGAAGAACTGCCATTTGATCAATGAAAGCGCCGGTACCCCCGGCGCAGCTGCCGTTCATTCGGATATCGGGACGACCATTGTCGTCGAAAAATATGACTTTGGAGTCTTCGCCGCCGATTTCGATAAGCGTTCTGACTCCCGGAAGGAATTTTTCAATGAAGCGCGCGGAGGCCACCACTTCCTGCACAAACGGCAGTCCGAAGACCTCGGCCGCGCCCATCCCGGCAGATCCGGTAACCGCCAAATCAAGTTCCACGTCGCCCAGTTTCTCAAGAGCCTCCTTGAAAATGCTCCGTGTTGTTTCCACCGTCTTGCCCTGATGACGACAGTAGCGGGAAAACACCATGCCGCCCTCTTTATCCAGGACCACCGCCTTGGCCGTTGTTGAGCCTATGTCAATCCCGGTAAAAAAGAGAATGTCCGCCTGTTTTGTCATCTTTGTTTATCCTCCGATTCCGAACCAACGCAACCGGCGGCTGCTTTTGCGTGTTCGTCTTGTTTCTTCGCATTCAAATAATCTCTTGTAGAGCAAAATGTATCCACCAGTGAAACGACAAGCGACTCCATATAACGCGGCGGCACAACGGTAAGCGGCCACATGTGTTTTTTGATAATATCCGCCTCTTTTTCAGTGAGGGGGGTTATTTCGCGCGCATTCTTGAGCGCGATATTAGGGTGCCGGAAACCATGCAATCCGGGTCCTTCACGCAGCCAGTCATAATAGAAAAGATCGTGCAACAGCGCACCCCGGACAATCGCCTCACTGTCCAGGGAAAGCCGTTTGCCCCAGAGAAAGCTCAGGTATGCCACCTCTTTGGCATGCTCCAGGCGGGTCTTTTCCCTGTGATGCTTATACTGCGACAGTTTTGCAACCTCGGGCAGTTCAAGAAGCGGCCTTGCTGTGTCGATGAAGTGTGCATCCAGCAGGTTTTTCTCTTGCGGTTTCGGCCGGAGGAAACGCCTGATTCCAACCGTCAGGAAATCCATCAGCATGATTGAAAGCGTCACTCCCGCAAAGATGCCCTTGAAAGTCGGTGAAAACAGGGTGAGCATGCTTTGATACGGAGACAATAAAAGATATTCAAAGGCGAAGGCCAGCACTAACCAGCAGAGGGAAAACGTGAGGCAGATGTGACCCCGATAGTTGAATTTCTGGTCCGAATAGTCCCAAAGACGGGACTGAGAAAAATATTCTCCAATAAGTCCGCCAGCGAGCTCAAGCCCGGTGGTAACGACAAAATAGACAAACACCTTAGTCAACACCTGCGAGCCCTCCAACAGGGAAACGGCCACCATGAGCAACAAGGCGCCCGTGCCGTAAATAGGAAGATACGGTCCCTTTAAGAGGCCGGGGTTGACGAACTGTTTGCCATGGAAAGAACGGTAGGAAACCTCAAGCACCCACCCAAGTATAGAAAAAAAAGAAAAAGAAAAAAGTATGCTTAAAATGTCAGTCTTCATCTTACAAACCTTAACAAAACCCGCCGTAAATCCCCCGGCTTCAGCCGTGGGGATATAAGGCGTACCGTTGACAATCCTTGACATTAGCACTAACATAGTTTATCATAAAACCATGAAAACGGCAACCAAGA
>JAXHUR010000103.1:0-8147 GCA_034189505.1 Thermodesulfobacteriota bacterium
AAAGCACAGGCCAGCAGAATCCCGTAGATGACGAATGGATCGAACAGGAGCCAGGCCAGCCCGGATAAAACAACAAAAGCGAAAAAACCAATGGAAAAACCAAGTTTTTTCATCAGTAAGCGCCACCGCCCAGCACCCGGTAGAGGGTCACCAGATTGGTTTCCCGCGCAAGCCGCGCGCTGATCAGGTTCTGCTGCGCACTGAACAGGGAGCGCTGAGAATCAAGGACGTTGAGAAAACTGTCGATCCCTTTGCTGAAGCGGGCCTCAGAGAGCTCGTAGCTGGCTGCCGTCGCTTCCACCAGCGCCCGCTGCGCGTCGATCTGTTCGTCGATGGTGCCACGCTGGGCCAGGGTATCGCTGACTTCGCGGAAAGCGGTCTGGATGGCACCTTCATACCGCGCCAGCATCATTTCCCGATCGACCTTGGAGGTTTCGAGCCGGGCGCGCAGACTGCCGGCATTGAAGATTGGCAGCGTAACCCCGGGTGAAAAAACCCAGGTGCGGGAGTCCGAATCGAACAGGTCCGACAGCTCGGCGCTGGCCAGCCCCGCCGTCGCCGTCAGAGAGATGCGCGGGAAAAACGAGGCCCGGGCCGCACCGATATTGGCGTTTGCTGCCTTGAGACGGTGCTCCGCGGCCAGGATGTCAGGACGGCTCAGCAGAACCTGCGAAGGCACGCCGGCCGAAACCATGCGCGCCTCGACGCTCTCACCCAGCTCGCCGGGGAGCAGCTCGGGCGACAGGGAGGCGCCGATCAGCAGGCGCAGGGCATTCTCTCCTTCCGCCACCATACTCGTATAACGGGCAATCTGAACGCGGGCCGCCTCCACCGTCGTGCGTGCCTGCTGAACTTCGAGTTCCGAGGCCACACCCGCCTCGAAGCGCCGACGGGTCAGATCATAGGTAGACCGATGGCTCTGCAGGGTCTCTTTCGCCAACGCCAGCAGCTCGTGGTCGGCGGCCAGCGTCAGATAGCTGCGCGCCACCTCGGAAACCAGAGAGACCTGGGCAGCCCGGCGTGCCTCTTCGGTGGCAAGATAGGCCTCGAGCGCCTGGTCCTTGAGGCTGCGCACCCGCCCGAAAAAGTCGACCTCCCAGGCACTGACCCCCAGGTTGACGTCATACTGCTCCCAGGTGCGCGCCATGCCGTAGAGGATGTCGGGGTCGCGCTGGCGAGAGTATCCCCCGCCGGCGTCGACAAAGGGAAACAAGTCGGCGCGCTGGATGCGGTACTGCGCGCGCGCCCGCTCGATATTGAGCGCCGCCACCCGCAGGTCGCGGTTGTTTTCCAGCGCCCGCTCGATCAGGGTACGCAGATCGGCGTCGGTAAAAAACGACCGCCACGGCAGATCCGCCAGGCTTTCGTCCACTTTATGGTCAATTCCGGCCTGGTAGGCCTCCCCCTCTGGCCAGTCCTTGGGAACCGGGGCTTCGGGCCGGATGTAGTCCGGCGCCATGGTGGCACAGCCGGACAGCCCAAGACCCGCCATCAATAGCACGATCAGAAGACTTTTTTTCATATCATTGACCCTTGGCTGCATCGGCTGCAGCAGCTCTGTCCTCCGCGCGCGCTTTGTCGCGCCCGAAGGTCTTTTTAATCAGAACATAAAACAGGGGAGCAAAAATCGTGACCAAAAAGGTCGAGGTCACCACCCCGCCCAGCACCGCAGTGCCGATGGCGGTCTGCGCTCCGGCTCCCGCGCTGCTGGCCAGCGCCAGCGGCAGGACCCCGAAGCCGAAGGCCAGCGACGTCATGACGATGGGACGCAGCCTGAGCTTGGCCGCCTCCAGGGTCGCCTCCAGCAGATCCATGCCGCCGTCCACGCGATCCTTGGCAAACTGAACGATGAGGATGGCGTTTTTGGTCGTCAGACCCAGGGTGGTCAGAAGACCGATCTGGAAGTAAACGTCGTTAGGCTTGTCGAGCAGGGTCGAAGCGATAACTCCACCGATGGCGCCCAACGGCAGGGTCAGCAGAATGGAGAACGGGATCGGCCAGCTTTCATAGAGGGCCGCAAGGCACAGAAAAATCACCAGTACCGAAAAGGCATACAGCAGCCCTGTCTGCGAACCTCCCTGTTTTTCCTGATAGGAGAGGCCGTTCCAATCGTAGCCCACTCCCTGGGGAAGCTGAGTCACTAAATCCTCCATCGTCGCCATTGCCTCGCCGGAGCTGTACCCCTTGGCGGGTTCCCCGAGAATATTGATGGAGGGGAAGCCGTTGAAACGCTCCAGGCGCGGAGAGCCGTAACTCCAATCGCCGGTGGCGAAGGCGCTGAAAGGCACCATTTTCATCTCAGCGTTGCGCACGTGAAGCTTTTCAAGGTGCTCCGGCAGCATGCGATAGGGGGCGTCGGCCTGCACATAGACCCGTTTGACCCGGCCGCGCTGGATGAAGTCGTTGACATAGGCGCTGCCGAAAGCCGCCGAGATGGTGTTGTGAATCGAGTTGATGGAAACGCCCTGAGCACCGGCTTTCTCCCAGTCCACATCGATACGGTATTCCGGCACGTCCTCCATGCCGTTGGGTCGCACCTTGGTCAGCACATCACTCTGCGCCGCCATCCCGAGGATTTGGTTGCGGGCCATCATCAGCCCGGCGTGCCCAAGACCGCCGCGGTCAATGAGCTGAAAGTCGAAACCCTGGGCCTGACCCAGCTCTACCACAGCCGGGGGCGCGAAAGCGAACACCATCGCGTTGCGGATCTGCGAGAACTCGTCCATGGCACGACCTACCACAGCGTCAACTTTCAATCGCTTTTCATCACGCAGCTCCCAATCCTTGAGCTTGACGAAAGCCATCCCCGCATTCTGACCGCGGCCGGAAAAATTCCTGCCGGAGACGGTCAACACCGATTCGACCGCATCAGGTTCATCTTCGAGGAAGAAATCCCGTACCTGATTCATAACCCCCTGGGTCTGCTCCAGCGTCGAATTGGCCGGAAGCAGCGTCTGCACCATCAGAATTCCCTGGTCTTCATTAGGCAGATAGCCGGTCGGCATGCGCTGGAAAAGAACAGCCAGGCCGACAACGATCAGCACGAACACCAGCAGGTAGCGGAGTTTTTTGCGCTGGGAGTGGCCGACGATGCGAACGTAGACTCCCCGGCTTGCAAAGAACATGCGGTCAAACCAGCGGAAAAATGGGCGCAGAAACCAGATGGCATTGTCGGCGGGCTCGTGCCCCTTAGGGATCGGTTTGAGCATGGAGGCACAGAGGACCGGCGTCAGGATCAACGCCACCACCACCGACAGCATCATGGCGGAAATGATCGTCACCGAAAACTGCCGATAGATCACGCCCGTAGAGCCGCTGAAAAACGCCATCGGACCGAATACCGCTGAGAGCACCAGGCCGATGCCGATCAGGGCGCTGGAAATTTCCCCCATCGACTTGTAGGTGGCCTCCCGCGGCCCGATCCCCTCTTCGACCATAATGCGTTCAACGTTTTCTACCACCACGATCGCATCGTCGACCAATAGGCCGATGGCGAGCACCATGGCGAACATGGTGAGCATATTGATGGAAAACCCGAAGAGGCCGAGGATAGCGAAGGTGCCGAGAATAACCACCGGCACCGCCATGGTCGGAATAAAGGTGGCGCGTATATTCCCCATGAACAGATACATCACCAGGAAGACCAGCAGGATCGCCTCGAACAGCGTCTCGACCACGCTGTCGATGGCCACTTCGACGAAAGGGGTGGTGTCGTAGGGGTAAACCACCTTCATGCCCGGGGGAAAGTAACGACTCATGTCATCCAGGGTGCTGCGGATGGCATCGGCGGTCTCAAGCGCGTTGGCGCCTGCCGCCTGACGGATGGCCAGCGCCGCGGCGGGCTTCCCGTTGTAAAACGCCTCGATGTCGTAGGATTCGGTGCCCAGCTCGGTGCGCCCCACGTCGCTGATGTGCACCACGGAGCCGTCCTCGTTGACCCGCAGCGGGATATCGGCAAATTCCTGCGGCGTCTGCAGCAGGCTCTGCACGATGATGCTGGCGTTGAGGCGCTGTCCCTTCACCGCCGGCGCGCCGCCGAACTGCCCGGCGGAAACCTCGACGTTGTATGCGCGCAGGCCGGCGATAACATCATCCACCGTCAAGCGGTATTCCACCAGCTTGTCCGGATCAAGCCAGACGCGCATGGCGTACTGGCTGCCGAACACCTCCACCTCGCCGACCCCCGGCACCCGCGAAAGGGTCTTTTCCAGGTCGGACTGGGCATAGTCGCGCAGGTCGTTGCCGTCCATGCTGCCGTCTTCGGAGATCAGGCCCACCACCAGCAGGTAGTTGCGGGTCGATTTGCTGACCTCGACCCCCTGGCGCTGCACCACCTCCGGCAGGCTGGCCATGGCCAGCTGCAGTTTGTTCTGCACCTTCGACCAGGCCATGTCCGGATCGGTACCGGGCGCAAAGGTCAGCTCGATACGGGAGGCGCCGGCTGAATCGCTGGTGGCGGACATATAAAGCAGCTTGTCGAAGCCGGTCATCTTCTGCTCGATGACCTGGGTGACGCTGTTTTCCACCGTTTCCGCCGAAGCCCCCGGGTAAAAGGAGGTGATGGCGATGGCCGGCGGTGCAATAGGCGGATACTGGGAAATAGGCAGATTGTAGATGGCCAGGCCGCCGGCCACCATCATGATAATGGCAATAACCCAGGCAAAAACCGGGCGCGCGAGAAAAAACCGTGACAGCATCAGACCTCCCCCTCGCTTGAGGCTTCAGAGGCCTGGTCAGGAGTTTTCGCAGCGCTCTCTCCCTGCTCCTGGATGATGTACACTTTGACCGGATCGCCGTCACGCACCTTCTGCAATCCTTCCACAACGAGACGATCGCCCACCGCCAGGCCGGAGGTGACAAGCCACTGGTCGCCGATGGCCCGATCCACCTCAAGCCGGCGCTGCTCAACTCTGTCATCTCCGTTGACCACCAGCGCCACCGCTTCCCCTTTGGGATTGCGGGCCACGCCCTGCTGAGGCACAAGGATCGCATTATCCATATCGCCCTCTTTCACCAACGCACGTACAAACATGCCGGGGAGAAGGATCCGGTCGGGATTGGGGAACAGGCTGCGCAGAATCACCGAACCGGTGCTTGGATCCACACTGACGTCCGAAAACTGCAGCCGTCCCATGGCCGGATAAGTCTCGCCCGTCTCCAGCAGCAGTGAAACTTCAGCCGACTCCGGCCCGCCGTTGATCAATCGACCGCCGGCCAGCTTGCGCTTGAGACTGAGAAGCTGGGAGGTGGACCGGGTCACATCCACGTAAACCGGATCGAGCTGATGAATCACCGCCAGTGCGGCCGGTTGATTCGCCGTGACCAGGGCTCCCACCGTCACCGCCGAACGCCCGATATGACCTGAGATCGGCGCCTTGACTTCGGTGTAATCGAGATTGATGCGCGCCGAGTCCAGGGCGGCCCGCGCCGCAGCCACCTGGGCCTCGGCCTGCTCCAGGGCGGCACGGGTGTCATCATACTCCTGCTTGCTGACCGCATTAATGTCGACCAGTCCGCGATAGCGCTCTTCACGCAGGCGAAGAGTGCTCAGGTCCGCTTCGGCACGGGCCAGTTCCGCCTTGGCCCGGCTGTAGGCGGCCTGATAGATGGCCGGGTCAATCAGATAAAGCACCTGTCCCGCCTTCACATCAACGCCCTCGGTAAACAATCGTTTTTTGATGATGCCGGTCACCTGCGGTCGAATCTCAGCCACTTTGAAGGCCGCCGTGCGCCCGGGAAGCTCCGTAGCCAAAGAGACCCTTGAGGCCTTGACCCGCACGGCACCCACCTCCACTGCTGCCGGCTCCGGCCGCCCTGAAGCCTCAGCTTCAGGGGATTTTTCACAGGCGGAAAGGGCAAGGAAAAGCATCAAAAGAAAACAAATTCCACATCCGGTTAAAATCTTCTGCATTTGACACCTCTGACGACGAAAATGAGCCCTGCCGGGGATCCCCAATCGGCCGGCCAGGGCTGTTTATTCAAAAGTAATGGAAAACACGGGTCAGCTTCTGATCGCATCCCAGCATGCGGCGACAGTCTCTTCAACCAGCGGTTCGTCCAGTCTGATAAAGCCAAGCACATGATCGCGGATCAGGCACTCCTTGCTCGGGAAAAACCGATAAATCGTCTACCATGGCAACCTGCGTCTGCTGGGCAATCATCGACATGGAAGCACCATGAAACGCGCGGGTTGAGATGACTTCCAAGGCTGCCTGCATGATTCTTCTCTTTCTTTTTGACTGACTGGCCAGTCAGCATTTAGAACGATTAACGCTCCTTTTATCCGAAACTCCGGATTGAGGCGGTTTATCTCTTCAGGCCGTCCCAACAGGCAGCGATAGTCACCCTCACCATCTCATCATCAATGGGCGTACCGCGATTGGCATACTCTTTAGCCAGGGAGGAGATAGGACCGAAGGCGATCGCCTCCAGACACAGACAGGGAATATCCTTGATAATCTGCTGCTCCCGCGCCTGCAGCAGCAGGCCATGAAATGCCCGGTTTCCCTCGCGAAAGCCCTGCCCCTGCTGATTGAGGGGAGAGAAGTGATACTGCTCGGCAAACTTGAATTCCGCCGGGTGAGCCAGGAAATAGCGCAGCAGGTTGGACAGCATGCGGGACAACCGCTCGCGAATGGGCAGGTCGGCAGGAACGTCTTTCAGAACCTCGAAGTCGATATTTTCCCTAACTTCATTGAACAGCGAGTGAATCAATTCCTCCTTGTTCTTGAAGTGAAAAAAAAGCGTACCGCTGGCCACCCCGGCTCGCTTGGCGATCAAAGCGGTGGACGCGCCGTTGAAGCCGTTTTCCGCAAACAGATCCAGGGCCGCCTGCAGAAGGGCCTGACGTTTCTGCTCTTTTTTTGTCGACATCAAAATCTCTTTCCTTAAATTAACTGACTGATCAGTCAATTTAAGTTTACGGCTTTTTTTTGTCAAGTGAAAAAACCAGCAAAAGAAGGGTTCAGGTGCGAACAGACCGGGTTGCGCCGCGTCCGTCCCCGCTCTGCAAAGACCCGCGAGTCACCCGTCCAGATCGTCCAGGTATTTTTCCACCATGATGGCGGCAATGGCGCCGTCACCTACCGCGGTGGCGATCTGCTTGAGGATCTTTTTGCGCACGTCACCGGCGGCAAACACACCGGGGATCGAGGTGCGGCACTCGGTGTCGGTATGGATGTAGCCTTCGCTGTCCAGTTCCAGCAGTTCGGCAAGAAATTGAGCTTTGGGCGTCACCCCGATGGCGATAAACATCCCTTCCAGGTCCAGGGTCCGCTCTTCGCCGCTCACCCGGTCCTTGAGCTGCACCGATTTCATGCCGCTGTTGTCGCCCTTGATCTCGGTCACCTCGGCATTCCACACCGGTTCGACCTTTTCATTTTTGAGCACGCGATCCTGCAGGATGGCCGTGGCGCGCAGTTCATCGCGGCGGTGAATGAGGTAGACTTTTTTGGCAAAGCGGGTCAGAAACAAGGCCTCTTCAGCAGCCGTGTCCCCCCCGCCGACGATGGCGACGGTCGCATCGCGGAAGAACGCTCCGTCGCAGGTGGCGCAGTAGGACACGCCGCGCCCGGTGAATTCCGACTCCCCGGTCACGCCGAGCTTGCGCGGCTCCGCTCCGGTGGCAATGATCACCGCCCGTGCCTTGACCGGCTCGCCGTCAATCATGAGAACCTTGTATTCGCCCTGGTCTTCGAGCCCTTCCACTTCGCCGGTCTCGATGCGCAGGCCGAATTCCTGGCAGTGCTCCTGGAAGCGCATCATCAGGTCGGGACCGTCGATGCCGCCGGGGAAACCGGGATAGTTTTCCACCTTGGTGGTGGTCATGACCTGTCCGCCGGGAATCATGCGCTCCACCAGCAGCGTTTCGAGCCGCGCGCGCGAAGTATAGAGTCCGGCGGTCAGGCCCGCGGGGCCGCCGCCGATGATTACGACATCAAATACTGTCTTGTCCACTTCAAACCTCCTGGAATGCAGTCAAGGTGTACCTCAGAGACTGAAAAATCGAGCGTCACTGTCCGGCAGGGGGGCGCAACTCCCATGACAAGGGTGTTTGGCGCCAGGGAGGGCGCCAAGTACACGGCCAGGGATGGCGAAAAGTGCCCCTTGTCGTGAAGGGGGGGGGCGCAACTCCCATGACAAGGGGC
>JAXHUR010000104.1:0-8063 GCA_034189505.1 Thermodesulfobacteriota bacterium
GATGGGCACCTCATGTTTCGCCGGTACCGGCACAGGGAAGGGCTGCCCATGCACAACAAGTTCATTCTGGTCGAGGCGCCGCAGTACCGGGAAATCATCTTCGGCAGCATGAATCTCTCCGAGCGCTCTCTTCATGCCAACCACGAACTGCTGGTGGTTTCGGGCAGCTCTCTGTTGTATGATGCCTTTCAGGAACGGTGGCAGCAAATGATTCAGGAAACAGAGGCGAGACTTTAATGATGGTTCAGGATAAAAGAAACTGTGATTTCGCAGGCATGCCCCCGGGTGAACAACAGCCGCTTGCAATCGTGATGGTCGACTCCCACGACGCCGTCAAACGCGGCGGGGCGGTGCAGTGTGCCTCCCTCGCCCGCGCGCTGGCCAGGCGTGGCCACGATGTGACCTGCATATTCGACGGATCGCCGGATCAGCCCCTGCATGGGGCCTGGTTTGCAAGCCTGCGGGAAGCGGGCGTCCGGATACTGCGCCTCGGCCTGAGAAGTCCTGCCGGCATGGCGCGGCTGCGCAGCATCCTGGCCACGCAGCAGCCGGATATTCTGCATACCCACAAGAACCGGGCCCTCTTTTTCGCCTACTTCGCAACCTTGGGAATGCGCCGCCCGATATGGACGGCCAACCGGGGGACGGTCTATCCCCTGTCGCGCAACTTCCTGGCGCACAGAATTCACCGGCGCCAGGTCGCATGCATGTTCGCCGTTTCCCATGCCGTCAGGGACGCTCTGATAGACGATGGCATAGCGGGAGAAAAGGTCGAGGTTGTCTATGGCAGCTTCGACCCGGAGCGCTTTCATCCCGGGGTTTCCGGTGACGCCATGCGCCGCAGATGGGCTGTCCCTCCACAGACTCCCCTCGTCGGCCTGATCGGCTCTCTGAAAACCCCCAAGAAAGGGCATTCCGTTCTGCTCGAAACAGCAGCCCTTCTCAAGGAGAAACACCCGGAGCTGCGCTTTGTCCTGGTCGGTGACGGAGATGCAGGGCCGCTTCAGGCCGCGGCCGCCTCACTGGGGATTGCGGATCGAGTGATCTTCGCCGGTTTCACCGAAGAGGTTCCTGCCGCACTGGCCGCGCTGGATGTGGTCGTGTGCGCCTCCCTGCGCGGCGAGGGCCTGACCGGCGCTTTACGCGAAGCACTCGCCATGGCCCGTCCGGTCGTCTCAAGCGACGTAGCCGGCAATCGGGAACTGGTTCTGAATGAACGTACCGGACTCCTTGTTCCTCCCGGAGATCCGGCCGCGCTGGCCGCCGCCATCGCGCGGATGCTCAACGACACAGAACTGGCTCGGAACTGCGCGGCCCGGGGACGGCAGCGCGTTCTCGAGCTCTGCACGGATGACCGGCGGGCTGTCCAGGTCGAATGGGTCTACCGTGAGCTGCTCCAGGCGCCACAGGCCGCAGCCCCAACCGCAAAGAGCTCGAAAGCGTAATGGCTTCCAGAGATCACAACAAACCGTTCTCTCCTGACCGGGTCTGGGTGCTGACCAATCCCCATCCCGGCAACCGGTCCCAGGCCATCGGCCTGGCCGAAGCCCTGGGGTGGGGCTACGAAGTCAAAGAGCTGCATTTCACCCCCGGGTCCCGGCGCCGACGCCGTCTGCCCTTTCTGCCCCTTACCGCCGGGCTGGACCGGCAGAGATCCTCCCCTCTGCAACCCCCGTGGCCGGACCTGGTCATTGGCGTGGGGTGCAGCACGGCCCCGGTGACCCGCTGGATCGGCCGCGCCAGCCAGGGGCGCACGCGCACGGTCCAAATCGGCCGGGGCGGCGGACCGGTGGCAGACTGCTACGACGCGGTTATCACTCCACGGCACTGCCGCATGCCGCCGGATGCCAGGCGCTATGAAATTGTTCTTTCCCTGAATCCCATTTCGCCAGAGCAGCTTGCTGAAGCAGGCCGACAGTGGCCCGGGCTGCTGGACGGCGCGGCGCGCCCCGTGATCGCTCTCCTTGTGGGCGGTGACGCCGCGCGCTTTCGGCTCAGTGCCGATGACGCGGCGGCCATGGCTTCACAAGTGCGGTCCTGGGCCGAGGAGAACGGCGGCAGCGTCGTCGCCGTGACCAGCCGGCGCACCAGTCAGCCCGCCACCGAGGCACTGCAGGCCGCTCTGCGTCATCCGCATCGCGTTTATGCCTGGCAGCCGGAACAAGCCGCGAACCCCTATCGTGCGCTGCTGGCGCAGGCCGATGTGCTGGTGGTTACCGGCGAGAGCGAGTCCATGCTGGCTGAGGCGGCGGCCACCACGGCCCCTGTCTACATCTATCCGGTGCGTGAAGTGAAATCCGACCGTCTCAAAAGTCGTGTGAGGGAGTGGGGCGTGCGCCGGGCCTACGCCCATTTTTCTCAAGGATCCGGCGGGACGGCCGGCACGGTAGATGCCTTGCTCGCCTGGTTGATGCGCCGCGGCCTGCTGCGTCCGCGCCGGGACCTGAGCATGCTGCACGAGGCACTTTACGCTGCCGGCCGGGCGCGACCGTTCGGCGCCTCGCTGCAGACAAACCCTCAGCCGCCCCTGCGGGAGGCTCCAGAGGTGGCGCGCTGGCTGAAACGCATTTTACGTTGAAACCGAAGCGCGCTTCTTTATCCGTCTTGCAACCGCAAAAAAAAGGAAACGACCTGTATGGCCACACGATATTTCATCCCCCAGGACGACAACACCGGCTTGCGCTATCTCCTGCGCCGCCACCTGCAACGCCGGCGGCCGGTACCCGAGTTCCCGCGGATTCTGCAGATCCAGACCCCGTCGGGCTGCATTGCGCATTGCAGCTTCTGCCCCAACGAGAGCACCCTCGGCAGGCTCTCCATGGGGCGCATGGACGAAGATCTCTTCCACCGTCTCATCGATGAAGCGCTCAGGCACCCGGTTGAGCGCATCAGCCCCTATCTGATGAACGAGCCCCTGGCCGATCCGCGCCTGCCGGACCTGATCCGCTACATCTCCGACCGCAAGACAGAGAAGACCCGGACCAAGATCAACACCAACGCCTCCTACCTCGATGAGGAGATGGGCGGACGCCTCATCGAAAGCGGCCTCGATCGCCTGCATGTGAGCTTCCACGGCATCCGCAGGGAAACCTACGAGGCGAGCATGGGGAACCTGAGCTGGGAAAAGAACCTTGCCAATGTCAATCGCTTCATCGAACTCAAAAGGCGAAGCAAGGCGAAAACCCCGAAGCTCAAGATCACCATGGTGCATACGAAAGCCATCGACCGGGAGCTGGAGGAAATCCGCGAATACTGGAACTCTCGGGGGGTCACGGTCAACATTCACGCCCTGGAGAACCGTTCGAATCGCACAGTGGAGGGTCGCGGCCTCAACATCCTGCCGATGCGCGCCCTCTCCGACTGCGATCGCCTTATGCAGCAGGCCTATATCCTGTGGAACGGCGACTGCGTTCTGTGCTGCGTCGACTGGGAGCGGACGACAATTATGGGGAACGCCGCCGAGGAAGGGCTGCAGAACGTCTGGCGGAATGAAAAATATCTGCAGTTTCGCCGAGCTTATCTGGCAGGCAGCACACAGGGGACGCTTTGTCATGCCTGCCAGGTTCAGGACGAGCTTGACTTCTCGTTCAAACCAAAAAAATCGCTGAAACGGATTTTATGGGGGTAAAAATTGAGGGCGGCCCAAGGCACCGCCGGCGCGCACCCCGAACAAGCAAATTCCTACTGTTACTTGGTAGCTGGAGGCAGACGCCGATGAAGGTTTTATTGCTTGGAGAATATAGTGGGTTTCACAGGAACCTCAAGGACGGGCTTGAAGTCCTGGGGCACGAGGTTCAGATTGCCTCGAGCGGGGATGGATGGAAAAAGATTTCTAGCGATATAGACCTGGGTCAGACACTCTCATCGAATTGGAGCAAGTGGACAAGAATAGGTCGGGCGTTGCTTCATCGCCAAAAATTGATCAATAACGACATCATTCACATTATTAATCCGTACATCTTTCCGCGGAAATGGAATTTCAATGACCACTTTATTCGCTACCTGGTGCGGAACAATCGAAGATCTTTTCTCATGGGTGCCGGCGACGATGCCTTTTATTGGCAGATTGCACGTAAAAAACTGAAATACGGAAGATTCGAGGACATTGTCAAGTATGATGCCAAGAACGGTAAAATCCGTTGGATGACCCAGGGCGCAATGCAATGGAACCGGGAACTGGCGGAAAAGGTTGATGGGATCATCCCTTTTAACTATGAATATACAATTGGTTACGAGGGTTTCGAAAATCTCAGGCCAACGATACCGATTCCGGTCAACTGTGAAAAAATTCCCTACGCTCCCAATTGCGTCAAGGGGAAAATTGTCGTTTTTCACGGGCTCAATCGTTACGGAGCCAAGGGAACCCGACATGTGGAAAAGGCCTTCGAGATTTTAAGGAAAAAATATCCGAACGATCTTGAACTGGTGATTGATGGGGGCATGCCGCTTGATGATTACCTGCACTTTTTGAAGCGCGTCAATGTCGTTGTCGACGAGACTTTCAGCCACTCCTGGGGCATGAACGCGGTTTATTCCATGGCTCTGGGAAAGGTCGTGCTGGGGGGAGCAGAACCTGAGCATATGCGGGCAGTGCGGGTCCGGGAAACGCCCGTGGTCAACATTCTTCCCGATCCCCACGACATCGTCAACAAAATCGAAACTGTCCTGGAGCAAAGGGATCGGTTGGAAGAGTGGGGTCAGCGCTCACGATGCTTCGTCGAAGAGATTCACGGTCATGTGAAAGTCGCCCGGGCCTGTGCCGAACAATGGAATACTGATTAGACCGTCTTCCAACGGCCTTTCAGCTCTTATAAAAATGGGTGACCGCCTGTGATATCTTTTCGATTTCAGCCTGCTTGAGTCCATAAAACATCGGCAATCTGACCAGCCGGTTGCTTTCGGTCGTTGTGTACCGGTCTTTCCCTTTGAATTCACCGAATTTTTGTCCTGCCGGAGAGTCGTGAAGGGGGACATAGTGAAACACGGCCATGATCCCTTGTTCCTGCAGATGCCGGATCAACGCCGTTCTCTCCCTGAGGTCCCGTGTTTTCAGGTAGAACATATGAGAATTGTGTCGACACTGGTGGGGGACCTGAGGAAAGGACACGAGAGAACTCCGCTGCAGTGGGCGAAGGCTATTGAGATAACCGTTCCAGGACGCCAGACGATTGGCGTTGATCTGCTCCGCGACTTCCAGTTGACCCCAAAGGTAAGCTGCCTGGAGTTCAGAGGGCAGGTAGCTGCTTCCGATATCGACCCATGAATATTTGGCGACCATGCCCCTGAAGAATTGGCAGCGATTGGTTCCCTTCTCGCGGATGATTTCGGCTCGCCCGACGAGACCGGCGTCGTTGATGATCAGCAGACCGCCTTCTCCGCCGCTGGTGTAATTTTTCGTTTCATGAAAACTGTAGGCGGCCAGGTGACCGAAGGTTCCCAGCGGCCGCCCCTGGTATTCGGCCATCATCCCCTGGGCGGCGTCTTCGATGACGAACAGTCCATGACGACTGGCAATGTCCATAATTACGTCCATCGCACAACCGACCCCGCCGTAATGAACCGGAACGATAACTTTGGTCCTGGCGGTAATCGCCTCTTCCAGCAGATTTTCATCGAGGTTGAGAGTGTCCGACCGAATATCGACAAAGACGATTTTCGCTCCCCGCAGCACGAAGGCGTTGGCCGTGCTGACGAAGGTATAGCTGGGCATGATGACTTCGTCGCCGGGCTGGATATCCACCAAAATGGCGGCCATTTCCAGGGCATGCGTGCATGAGGGGGTCAGCAGCGCCTTGTGGCAGCCGAGTTTCTCCTCGAACCAGTTCTGGCACTTTCTGCCAAAATAACCGTCCCCCGATATTTTCTGCCCTGCCATGGCCTCTATCACGTATTTTTCTTCGTTTCCGGTCAAGGGAGGCTTGTTGAATACGATCATTGTTTATCTTTTGAAAAAGAATGTTGGGTCGTTGAGTGCGGCGGGATATCGGCAAATATTCAACGGATCCGTTTCGAGTTTGCTTCCTTCAGGTATTTTTCTTCTAATAGAAGAAGTTTTTTGCTTCTGTCCTTGAGTTTTCTGGCCGGGCTTCCGGCATAGATCGACCAGGGCTCTGTCGACTTCAGGACCAGGCTCAGCGCGCCGATCGAAGTTCCTTCCCTGAGATGAACTCCAGGCATGATAATGGAACCAGCTCCTATAATGGAATGTTTTTCAATAATCACCGGTTCCTTTTTTTCATTTTTGTAGACTCCCGGGACCGTTGAATTGGTCATGGTCTCTCCGCTGTAGTCATCGGATTGGGTAAAGACCTGAACACCATAGGCCAGGGTAACGAAGTCGGCCATGACGATGCCTTGCTCACCGCCAGCGATCAGACAATGCGGAGTGATGTGATTGTTTCTTCCGATTTTCAAGTTGCCCGATACCACGCAAAAATCATCAATTCTGGAATAATCACCAATCTCGATTTTTTCACAATCATATACACTTGCTTTTTCGCTGATTTTTACGTTTTTCCCAAGCTTTTTAAAACCCATGCCGATTAACGTCTGTTCGGAAAGGTACGCCATGAAAACCTCGTTCAAAATGTTCCTGAATCCGTGAGGATGATTTATCATGCCGATCTCTGCCATTCGGCCAATGCCGTCTGGGAAGGGGGAGGGGGTGGTGTCATTCTTCAGGCTGAAACAAGGCCTTTTTCACTCCTCACGGACTCAGGATGGTGAAAGCCGGAAATCCCCAAACATCATTGTGGTCAATTTGCTGCAACCAGGTGGCAGGTCTCTCAAGAACCCGGGTTCAGGTCGGGGACTTTGCAGCCAACTCCAAACAACTTCCTTCCAAATAGGCGTATGCCTCAACTTCAACCTTCATGACGGGTTCTGTTGATCAGTTTTACATATTTTTGGCTTGCCGCCTCCAAGGAAAAATCCGCTCCCCGGTTTTGCAGCCGCTGTCGATCCGCCGGCGTATCGAGAGTTTCCAGGATCGCGTCTGCCAGGGCCTGCGCATCCCCTACCGGGACCAGGGGACCGTATCTGCCGTTTTCCAAAATCTCCGCTGGTCCGCTTGGACAATCGGTGCAGACCACCGGGCACCCGCAGGCCAAGGCCTCGATTACCACCGTCGGCAGCCCCTCCCATTTTGACGAGAGAACAAAAACGGCCGCCCGCGAAAGGTATTGAAATGGATTCTCGACAAATCCCGGCATGGCAAGATCATCGAGGATATCCAATTCCGCGGCCAACCTCATGAGCGATGGCCGCAACTTCCCTTCACCCAGCACCAGCAAACGCAGGGGGCGATCCTTGCGAGCCCTGGCAAACGCTCGGAACAAGGTTGGGAAATCCTTGGCGGGTTTGAGCCCACCGACGGCCAGAACAACCGGAGGTTCGCCGTCGGCAAACCAGGGATGGGACAGCGGCTGAGCCGCTTGTATTTCCAGCTCGGGCGCGACCACCGGGTTGTAAATAGTGTGCACTTTTTCCGCCGGTAGTGAGAGGATGCGTTGTAAATCATCGGCCACTCCTTGCGAGACCGCCACCAGGGCGTCCGCTTGCGGGTAAAACCGGCGGTTCACCCGTGGTTGCTCCTTAATGCGCCGCCGCTGACTGTGGGCAACTTCAACCGAAAGGGTGCTGTGCACCGTGGCGATCACCGGCGCCTTAACCCCGGCCAGTCTTCGCGCCACAATCGCAACGGCATTGGGATAGTCCATGGCAGAGATGACCGCGTCGGGCCGGGTTTGCCGTAAATAACGGGTCAGCCCGGGCAAGGCCCCCAGGACAAAATGAGGTTTTCGGGCAAACAGCATGCGCGCCCAGAACCGGGTGTCTCGCCCCAGTTTAAAGAAACTGAGCAACGACACAAAGGGCGAACGGACGTTCAGGTCGATAACCCTCACCGCGCCGGGAATCTGATCAAGAAAATGGCCTTTTTGGCGCGCCAGCACCAGGTCGACCCGATGTCCCTGCTCGGAGAGACCCCGGGCAAGATGAACCATCACCCGTTCGGCGCCGCCGCTGCCCTGCAGCGAACGCATGAATAGTGCGATATGCATCGA
>JAXHUR010000105.1:0-4140 GCA_034189505.1 Thermodesulfobacteriota bacterium
AAGGTGGCTTGCGTTTTCATCCCTCGGTCTATCTGGGGATCATCAAATTTCTCGGTTTCGAACAGATCTTCAAGAACAGCCTTACCGGCCTGCCCATCGGCGGCGGCAAGGGCGGTTCCGACTTTGACCCCAAAGGCAAGTCCGATGACGAGATCATGCGCTTCTGCCAGAGCTTCATGACCGAACTCTATCGGCACATCGGCGAGCACACCGACGTGCCGGCCGGCGATATCGGTGTCGGCGGCCGTGAGATCGGCTATATGTACGGGCAGTACAAGCGCATTACCAACCGCTACGAACTCGGCGTCCTGACAGGCAAGGGGCTTGACTGGGGCGGCTCTCTGGTTCGTACGGAAGCGACCGGCTATGGTGCTGTTTTCTTCGTCCAGGAGATGCTCAAGGCGCGTGGTGAGTCTTTCGACGGTAAAACCTGCGTCGTTTCCGGTTCGGGCAACGTGGCCATCTACACCACTGAGAAGATCCACCAGTTTGGCGGCAAGGTTGTGGCCTGCTCCGACTCCAACGGCTACATCTATCACGAAAAAGGCATTGACCTTGACCTGGTGCAGCAACTCAAAGAGATCGAGCGTCGCCGCATCAAGGACTACTGCAACTACCACAAAGACGCCAAGTACGTGGCGAACGGCAATATCTGGTCGATTCCCTGTGATGTGGCCATGCCCTCCGCGACTCAGAACGAAATCAACGGCAAAGACGCGGAAATGCTGGTCAAAAACGGCTGCATCGCAGTCGGCGAAGGTGCCAACATGCCCACCACCCCGGAGGGCGTGCGGGTTTTCCTCGACGCCAAGATCGCCTATGGTCCCGGCAAGGCAGCCAACGCCGGTGGTGTTGCCACCAGCGCACTGGAGATGCAGCAGAACGCCTGCCGTGATTCCTGGACCTTTGAGCACACGGAAAAACGTCTGCACGAAATCATGAGGAACATCCATGACCTGTGCTTTGAAACCGCCGAGGAATACGGCACGCCGGGCAACTACGTCAACGGCGCCAATATCGCCGGCTTCGTCAAGGTGGCAAAGGCCATGGTTGCGATGGGACTTGTTTGACCCGCAGTATTTCCATTGACGATAGAACGAAAAAATCCCGGCCGCAAAGCCGGGATTTTTTCGTTTGGAGAGAAAACTTTTACTCAGGCAGAGTGCAGATCAGTCGCTGGCTGACCACATCGGCCATCAGCCGGAATCCGCCCTGCTTCAAGCGACAGACTTTGACCACATTCTTGAACCTGCTGCTGGCCGGCATCAGTCCTTCCAGGTTGTTGGGCTGGCGCTCCAGCCAGGCCCGGTTGAACATGACCCGGGGAGATTCGGGAAACAGGGCCAGGTAAAAGATATCCGCTTCCACCAGGTCCTGGAAGAAGTGAGAGCCGAAGCTCAGCTCCGGCATCAGTCCTTCTGCAGAGAAGGCGACCTCGCTCAAGGCGGCCATATTGTTGATCTCGGAAAAAGTAATGGGAACGCCCAGCGAAGGGGTGCTGGTGCCCCAGCGCCCCGGTCCCATCAGCAGGGTTGGTTCGTTCTCCCGTTTGCCGATGCGGCGGTTGAGTCGCCCGATGAGACGGGCGACCTCGTGTTTGTCGGAGAGAGACAGGCGGCTGTAAGCCTCGGGCTCAACCCAGATGACCTGAGAAATTTCCAGGTTGATGTTGCCGCCCATGAAGTTGCCCTCGCTGTGGAACAGGAGTCCGTCCTCGTCTACCTGGTCCGGAATGTCCACTCGCTGCCGCTCCCCGCGCGTCTGCAGCGGGCGACACTGTACCACGTTGATGCGTGGGGTGCCGTCTTCGGTGAAATTGATGGTAAATTCCGTGTCCACAGGGTAGTCATAGGCTTTCTCGAGAGTTTTGAGCAATCTCTGCATGGTTTCGCAGAAAGGGGTTTGTGACAGCAGGCCGTCAAAGGTCAGCAGCCAGGCTTTTTCCCCTTTGCGACCGCGTTCTTCCAATCTGCGGGTGACTTCGTCATCGCGTATGGCAAGAAGGTCGAGAGGTAGCCGGCTTTCGGAGTTGGCCAGCCGTAGCAGAGAAACGGTTTCAGGCGCATTGCGTGAAATGTCGAGCACGTCCACATCGCGCTGAGTGAAACGGCGTGCATCCTCGACGCCGTGATGCGGTCTCTTTGATGGGGCGTCGAGCGCGACCAGGCGCGGATAATCTCCTTCCACCCGATCGACTGCACGGGTTCCAAGCCCAAGGACCAGCCTCAGCATGCCGGCGCTGGGATCCATCCCCTTGTCCCACACAAAGGTATTGTAGGAGACGCCGACGCCTGCCAACTCCGGGAAATACCAGTTTCCCCGGTAGCCCCCCGAAACCCGCTGCACCAGCAGCGCCATCTGTTCATCAAGCTTCTCCAGCCCCCGCTGGCGGCGGTAGGTGAGGGCATCTTCGCTCATGGCGCTGGCAAAAATGCGCCGCACGTTGTCTTCGAATTGTGTCAGTCTCTGCTCGGGGCTGCCCTGGTTGACGCAGAAGAAGCTGTCGTATTTGCCGGCAAAAGCATTGCCGAAGCCGTCTTCGAGCAGTGAACTTGACCGCACAATAATCGGGTACTGACCGAAATATTCGAGCATCTGACGGAATCCGTCGCGGATGTCATCCGGGAACTGTCCCTCCAGCATCCTGCCGCGCAGCTTGGCGGCCGCTTCAAAATATTCCCCCGTAGTTTTCTGGCGCATATAGAGAGGCCACATATCGTTATGCACGATATAGGAGTAATACACATTCGACCCCACAAAAAACGAGTCATGCGGTTCCAGGTGGGCAGCCCAGTCGAAGTCCATATCAGCCAGGAGGATGTCGCGCGCCAGCAGCATGCCGACGGTTTTGCCGCCGATGAAACCGGTGCCGATCATGCGTGACTTGATCGTCAGAAGATCTTCCAGGCTGAAATATTTAGTCGCCAGCTTCAGCATGCGCTCGTCGCGCCCCATCAGGTGCCGGCACAGATGGCGGACCATTTCGCGCCGTTCATCCTCTGCGTCATCGGCGGCCACCAGTTTCTCGGCCTGAAGAAAAAGGCGGTACCAGTGATCGAGATGACGTCGCGCCGTGTCTGGATTGGAGGGGGAGAAGCGGCTCAGCAGCGAGGTGGCCTCATGGCTGTTGGCCAGGGGGATGAAGTCGTCGTCTTTCATCAGGTGCGGCAGAAACATGGTCGGACTGTGCCGCTGCCAGACCTTGAGAGGATGAATATGAATTTTCCCGTCGGCGGTAAGAACATCGAGCAGGATTTGCGTCGTATCGCGAATGCGTGCGATAGTCTTGAGTGAATGGCGGTCGCGAATCAGGGCGAAGTAGGCGACCGTGTCAAGCTCGAAGAGGTAGGGGCAGGTGACCCAGAAAAAATTGCCCACCATCTGGTCGGTGGCCCAGGCGGAAAGCAGGTCGGAGAGCGAGTCGAAAACGTAGAATGCGCCATGTCCGGCTGCGGTGATGATGGCGTGAATGCGGGCCGCAAACGTTTCAAACCCATGGCGGGGGTCGAGTTCGTAAATAGTGAGCCCCTCCCGGGCCGTCAAAAGAGGAAGATGGCTGCCGAACCTCATGTAGATGACCGTGCGTTTTTCAGCCAGGGCGGTCTCAGCGAAAGGCGTGACGAAGCGCTGATAATCTTCGATGTGGTCCACGCTCCATACCACATTGTCGCCCAGGCGCAGCCCGTCAAGGACTGTGTCGAGTCGTGGCAGGCCGGTGGGTATTTTTTCCGCGTCGGTCATGTCAAATCTCCTTGAGCAATCTGCTGAAGCTGCAAAAATGAAAAGAGGTGAGCGCCTGCGTGCTGTCAGGTCAATTTCTGATGGCGTCGCAAAAACTCACCAACTGCTGCGTTGCTGCAATTGCTCTCGCTGCTTCGACGTACGGTAAGTACGCCTCATTGCTCGACAATCGCGCGCCTTGCATTTGGCGCTTTTTGCTTAGCCATCGACATTGATGCTTTTTTGAGAAAGCATCAATGTCTGTGTCTCGAAATCACGAAGATGATACAATGGCAACACCGTCGACACAAGCTGTGCCTCGATTCATACGTTTTCTGAAAGTGGAGAGTTGCTTAATGAGGATTCCGCGTTTTTTGCCGGTCTTTTGTGTTCTGGTCCTCGCCGGGTGCCTGTCTCCGG
>JAXHUR010000105.1:4240-8056 GCA_034189505.1 Thermodesulfobacteriota bacterium
CCGTCGACACAAGCTGTGCCTCGATTCATACGTTTTCTGAAAGTGGAGAGTTGCTTAATGAGGATTCCGCGTTTTTTGCCGGTCTTTTGTGTTCTGGTCCTCGCCGGGTGCCTGTCTCCGGTCCCTGAAAAACCAGTCGCTGAAAAAGGGCTGCGGGTCGCCACGACATACGATCGCATCAGCGGGTGGGCTGAAAGCGACCCCCGCCCCGGATTTGACGTTTTCATGCAAAGCTGCCGTTCTCTCAAGCGGCGTGACGGCTGGCGCGATGCCTGTGAGGCGGCCGAGTGGGTTGACAGCGAAAACCGCACCGAAGTGCTGCGGTTCTTTCACGAACATTTTACCCCCCATCGTCTGCAGACTCCCGATGGGGAGTCGACCGGCCTGATTACCGGCTACTATGTCCCCAATCTCAATGGCAGCCGCGAGCCATCCGATCGGTTTTCCTGGCCTCTTTACGGAGTGCCCGACGATCTGCTGGTGATTGATCTGCGCGAGGTTTATCCTGCGCTGGGCGATTACCGCCTGCGCGGGAGAGTCGAGGGGCGCCGGGTCGTGCCTTATCTGACCCGCGCCGAAATCGACGGGGAACAAACACCCTTGGAGGGGCATGAGCTGTTATGGGTTGATGACCCGGTGGAGTTGTTCTTTCTTCATATCCAGGGATCGGGTCGCATCCAGTTCGAAGACGGCTCGGCGACCATGGTGAATTATGCCGACCAGAATGGACATCCCTACCGCTCTATCGGCAAGCTGCTTCTTGATCGCGGTGAAATGACCCGCCACCAGATGTCGATGCAGAACATCCGCGCCTGGGCGCGCGACAATCCTGATAAGACGCGCGATCTTCTCGATGAGAATCCCAGTTATATCTTCTTCAGGGAACTGGATACTGCCGACGGCAATCCGCCGGGAGCCATGGGGCTGCCCTTGACGCCCGGCTACAGCCTGGCTGTCGACCCGCGCTACGTGCCGCTGGGCGCACCGGTGTTCCTTGATACGCGCTGGCCCGGTGAAGAGCGCCCTCTGCGGCGCCTGATGGGCGCGCAGGATACCGGCGGCGCCATCAGGGGTGCAGTGCGCGGCGACTTTTACTGGGGGGTAGGAGAAGAGGCCGGAAACTATGCCGGGCGCATGAAGCAGCAGGGTGCCTTGTGGCTGCTGCTCCCCCGCGAATCTGAAAAACAGTCCCCTCCCCCAGCGGGGGAGGGTTAGGGTGGGGGCTGCCAGGGCCGCAGCTCGGGCTTTCCCTTATTTCAACCGCTCCCCCTTCCCGACCTCCCCCCGCTGGGGGGAGGAGTTCAGCTTTGGAGGGCAGCCCATTGCTCTGCAATGCGCGCCGCAGTCTCTTCCACGTTGAGGCCTTCCGTATCGATGTGCAGGTCGGCATAGTGCAGGTAGAGCGGCCGGCGTTGACGATATAGATCTCCAAGCGTCTGCCCCGGATCGATTACCAGCCCGCGACTGTCCATATCGTGAATTCTCTGCTGCAGGTCAGCCAGAGGAACATCGAGGAAGACGATAACGCCCAGGCTTTTGAGGGTTCCCATCCCCTTTCCACTGTAAACTGCAGAACCGCCGGTGGAGATCACGCTTTCGTGTGTGCACAGGGCGAGCAGAACCTGCTCCTCGTGTTTTTTGAAGCCTTCAAGCCCTTGATTGGCAATGATCTCCTGCAGGTGCCTGCCGGTGCGGCGCTGAATGAGCAAATCGGTATCAATGAAATCGAAGCCAAGGCGCTTGGCCAGAACCACCCCGACCGTACTTTTGCCCGCGCCGGGCATGCCGACTAGAACAACATTGTCCCGTTTTTTCTCCACAGAACTTCTCCTTCCTTCCGCACTCAGCGCTGCCCCTTGCGCATAACAGAAAAGGGCGAAGCCGCAACTCCACCCTTTTCGTTATTCCTCACTGTTTGCCTGGCGCACGGCGGTCAGGCATCGGCGATCTTGAGCACGATTTTGCCGAAGTGCTTGTCCTCATCCATCATACGGTGCGCTTCGGCCACCTGGTCGATGGGGAAGACTTTCTCGATAATGGGCACGATAGAGCGATCGGCAAAACGGGGCAGGGCGCGTCGGGCGAATTCGGCAACGATCTCGCCTTTTTCGGACACCGGGCGCGAGCGCAGCACCGAACCGATGATCTGCTGGCGCTTGACCATCATCAGGGCCAGGTTGAGTTCAGCCTTGATACCGCTGATGACGCCGATGACAACCAGGCGGCCGGTGTAGCCCAGCGATTTCATATTGGGCTCCAGGTATTTGGCGCCGACATGGTCGAGGATCAGGTTGACCCCTTTTTTCTGGGTAAACTCTTTGATCATGTCGCTGAAGTCAGGGGTCTGGGTGTAGTCGATGACGAGGTCGACACCCAGTTCCTTGACCCGCTTCATTTTGTTCGGGTGGGCGGTGACGACCAGCTTGCTGCTGGGGGTCAGAGCCTTGCTCAGCTGAATGCCGGCGGTGTTCACGCCGCCGCCGCCGCCATGCAGGATGGCGGTCTGGCCGTCCTGGAACTCGCCGATCATGAAAACATTGAGAAAGGCCGTGATGTAGGACTCGCACACACAGGCCGCCTCTTCAAAACTCATGCTGTCGGGAATGCGCATCAGGTGATCGGCATAGGCAACGGCATATTCGGCGTAGCCGCCGCCGCCCACCAGAGACATGACCCGCTCGCCTTTTTCCCAGCCACTGACGCCGGGACCGATTTCTTCGATCACCCCTGAGACTTCAAGGCCCAGGATCTCCGAATCTCCCGGAGGCGGTGGATATTTGCCTTCGCGTTGGACCAAATCGGGACGATTGATAGATGTCGCCACAACTTTAACCAGCACCTCTCCCTCTTTCGGCGCGGGTTTGTCCGTTTCCCCCACCTTTAAAACGTCGATTCCTCCAAAACCGTCGAGCAATACTGCTTTCATGCAATCCTCCTTACAGCAGGCCGCCTGCACCCGGCACCTGCACATTTGTCGTTCAGTTTTCGGATAGAACGCTGTTGTCGATTATAGGGGATCCCTTGGCGCATGCAACCGGAAAACTATATTTCTGCGGTTTGAGGTTTTTTTCGGGTGAATCTGGATAATTCCTCCATTCGTGGTATAACTATTTGAAAAATACAAGAAAACCACTTTCAATGAGGATTGTGTGAAGAAGATTCTGGTGGTCGACGACCAGGTGAGTGTGCGCCGCTTGATAGAGATGGCTCTGGTTGGCAAGGGGCTTGAGGTGATCCAGGCCGACAGCGGCGAGCAGGCGGTGGAGCAGGTTCGTGCCGATGCCCCCGATCTGGTCATCATGGACGTGATGATGCCCGGCGGGATGGACGGATATGCGACCATCGCCGCGCTGCGCGAACTCAGCTGCGACTGTGCTGTTCTCATGCTCACTGCCAAGGATCAGAGTTCAGAACGTAGCAGGGCGCGCGAAGCGGGCGTTGATGCCTACCTCTCCAAGCCGTTCAGGCTGCATGAGTTGCTTGACGCGGTGGAATCGCTGCTGGGCGGAACCACTTAAGGTGGATGTTTTTGCAAAAAAGCATCAAGGTTGACAATCCCCCCGCGATTCTCAATAATTCCCATTCTGATAAAGATCAATCCCTTTTGTCTGCATTGAGCCCGATTGAAATACCCACACAAGGAGATTTGTCCATGAAGAAGGATATTCTGGAAAAAGGCGCGATTATTCAGCGCGATAAGCAGACCTATGCTGTAGCTCCCCATATTCCCGGCGGCATCACCAATGCTGATCAGTTGCGTAAAATCGCCGATGTGGCCGAAAAATACCAGGCCCAGGCCCTCAAGATTACCAGCGC
>JAXHUR010000106.1:0-7698 GCA_034189505.1 Thermodesulfobacteriota bacterium
GCAATTGCTCTCGCTGCTTCGACGTACGTAAGTACGCCTCATTGCTCGACAATCGCGCGCCTTGCATTTGGCGCTTTTTGCTTAGCCATCGACATTGATGCTTTTTTGCGAAAGCATCAAATTTAACGGGTAAATTACGGGCAAGCTTAATGAACCTTTCCGACCACATCTCTGATTACATCGGTTTTCTCGCTGAGCAATTCACCCATCGACAAATCATTAAAACCCTATCTGCCGGCAGTGCGCGATTTTGGCACAAACCTAATAAAGGCTTTATAAACAAGCAATTTTATGTTGTTTCCCATTTTTTGTGATGATATGAATGACTTTTCTTATGGATTTTTCTTTTCATTTACTGGTGATCATCTTTTAAGGCAGACGATGCATTTTGATCGGGCAGACCCACCCCGGCTGTTACCTCCCGGCATTTTCAACGGTCGTCTACCGGCGCCCGATGTACACAGTCTCCGTAACGACCAAAATTTGGCCTGCCTTTTGCTGTGCCTTTTGCTGTGCCTTTTGCTGAGTTGTGTATAAAAGGGGTTCAGTCAAGGGGGGGGCAGTCAAGGACATTTCATCTGGGTGAATTGATGAGCAGCAGTGATCGTTTCGAAAACCTGACAACACTTAACGCCTGTGATATTCTCGACCCACTGCGTTCCTATCCGCTGCTTGCCCCCTACTCTCTCGCCCTTTTCTGCGAAAACCAGGGTGTCGTCGGCACAAGACACGGCCAGTTGACGACTCTGTGCCGCCCTCCCGAGCAGGGGGGACTGTGCGATCCGAGCTGCCGATCCGATCATGAAAATGCCCTGCACCAGGCGATAAGCACTCGTAAGCCTGTGGTTTTCCGGTGTAGAACCGGAATCCTCAACTTCTTTGTCCCCTTCAAAATCCCTCAGGCGGCCCACTGCTGCCTGATTGGCGGAGGGGTTCGCGCGGAAGAGATCGATCTCGAAGCGGTTGAAGAGATCGCTCGCGAAAGCCACCGCAGCGGCATCAGCCTGCTCGAAGAGCTGGAAAAGCTGCCCACCTGTACCGAAGAGCATTTGGAAGAGGTGGCCCGCAAGACCTCTGAAATTATTCCCGACCTTCAAAACAAAAATCTCTACGCGGCCGCTTTCGAAAAGACCATGATGCGTCTCGGTTCCATTATCGGCGTGTCCTCCGAACTTGACCGCGCAAGCTCGATTGAGCAGGTTCTCAACCTGGTTGGGGAGACCCTGATGGTGCTCTTCGACCTGGCCCAGACTGCCGTTGTCCTCCATGGGGAAAATCCAAGCCAGTCCGCCGTACTGCATGGACTCGGCCCCTGGCTCACCCATCCGGTTCATCTTAACGAGGAACAGGCGTCTGTTTTCACACAAACGGAAGAAAGCCACCCCTTCCTCCTGGAGGAGGAAGAAGTCCTTCAGACCCTTCCCGAGGTGACCTGCGACCAGGCCCTGTGCCTGCCGCTGAAATCGGAAGGGACCTCCTACGGCACCCTCGTGCTGTTCAACACGGATCCTCACCCGCGGGAAAAGCTGCTGCTCGAACTGCTGGCCGGACGCATGGCGGCGCGACTGCATATCCTCTCCCGGGAGCGCGAATTCGATCTGAAGAACGACACCTCGGAACGCATCATCAAGATGATCAGCAACCTGTCACTTCTCGACAGCCGGGAAGCTTTGTTCCAACGGATCCTCGAAATGTCGTCGGATCTGCTGCATGCCTCCAAGGGCTCGCTCATGGTGCTTGACGACGACGGGACTGTTCTGCGAATTGAAGCCAGCCTCGGCATGAATCCTGAGCTTGCCCGCGGGATGCGGGTCCGGGTGGGCAGCGGCATTTCCGGGCGGGTGGCCGCCAACGGCAAACCCCTGCTGGTCAACGACATCGAGAAAGACGAGCGGGTCCGCACCACCAACCGGCCGAGATTCAAAACCAAATCTTTCATCAGTGTTCCGCTGATGGCCAGGGGCGAAGTCATTGCGATTCTCAACCTCTCCGACAAGCGTGACCAGGCGACCTTCGATAAAAAGGATCTGGAACTGCTGACCACCTTTTCCCCCCATTTTTCAACCCTGATCGAACGCACCGAAACTCTGGAACGTGCCAGCGCACTGGAGGAGTTGTCCATTACCGACCCGCTGACCCGCCTGTACAACCGCCGCTTCCTTGAACAACGTATGGAAGAAGAGATCAGCCGCTGCCTGCGCCAGGATCTGACCCTGACCCTGATTCTGCTTGATCTCGATAATTTCAAAAATTACAACGACCTGTGCGGACATATCGCCGGCGACAAGGCTCTGCAGCGCACCGCCCGCATCCTGCGCAAATCGGCACGGGAGATGGACATCGTGACACGCTACGGCGGCGAGGAATTCTGCATCCTGCTGCCAGGCACCTCAAAAAAAGAAGCGACCCTGGTCGCGGAGCGCATCCGCCATGCCGTTGAAAAAGAAAATTTTCCCCGCGAAAAATCCCTACCCCTGGGGAGACTGACCTGCAGCCTCGGCGTGGCTTCTTACCCCGCCGATGGCAACACCGCCCGATCCCTGATCAACGCGGCCGACATCGCCATGTATCGTGCCAAATCCGACGGGCGCAACCGCACCGTTCTTTTCGATCCCACCCAGAAGAACGGCCGCATCTCCCTGGCCTGAACACCCTGTCGCCTATTTGCTCACTTTCTGTTATCATCTTGGTCGGCTTCTGCTATGGGCTATTTGGGTCGTCATTTGCGGCTCCCAGTGGCAATACAGTGGCTGATACGCCACGCGAGCCTTTAGCAACGACATTCCGACCATTTCACAACCGAAGGTTTTTCAACGATTATGAAACCCGTGTCTTCCCCGATGTTTTACACCTCCGAGGAGGGACTCGTGCTGGCATCGGCGTCTCCCCGCCGCCGTGAGCTGCTGGAAAACCTCGGGATTCAATTGCAGATCATTCCCAGCTGCATAGATGAATCCCCGCTTGAGAATGAAGACCCGGCCGCGCATGTCGTGCGCCTCAGCCGCGAAAAGGCGCAGGAGGTCGCAAACCGCGCCGGCGTCAAAGGTCGCTGGTTTCTCGGCAGCGACACCGTTGTCGTGCAGGACGGTCATCTGCTCGGCAAACCCTGCGATGCCCGGCAGGCAGGCGATATGCTCAGAATGCTCTCGGGACGCGAGCATCAGGTTTATTCCGGATATGCGATCCACGACCGAAAAAAGGGGCAATGCACCACCGGTTCGGTCTGCACGCAGGTGCGCCTGCGGCAGTTGACAGACGCGGAGATCGCGGGGTACATTGCCCGCGGTGAACCCCTCGACAAAGCGGGAGCCTACGCCATTCAAGGGCTGGCCTCCTATATGGTCAGCGATATTTCGGGCAGCTACACCAATGTGGTCGGCCTTCCCCTGGCCGAGGTCGTCGATGTTCTTCTGTACCTTGGTGCCATCGCACTGCCGCCGCAGCACTCCGCCCGGGAAAACCAGGTATCGGATTTGTCGCCATGAGTATTCAGGATATTCAGCAAAATCTGCGCATGATCAGGGAGCGCATCGAGCAGGCCTGTCATGACTGCGGTCGCGACCCGCACGCCGTGCGCCTGGTGGCCGTCTCGAAAACCAAACCGGCTGCGGACGTTATGGCGGCCTTTGCCGCGGGGCAGAAGCTGTTCGGCGAAAGCTACGTCCAGGAATTCACGGACAAAGCCGAACAGGTCGAAGCCCCCGTCGATTGGCATTTCATCGGACACTTACAGAGCAACAAGGTAAAATACCTGCGCGGCCGCGTCCGCATGATCCACAGCGTCGACCGACTCTCCCTGGCACGGGAAATCAATCGTCAATGGAAGCGCATCGATGAGCGCATCGACGTGCTGGTCCAGGTCAACCTGGCCGGAGAGCAGAGCAAATCGGGAACTGCCCCTCAGCAAGCACCGGCACTGGTCCGCAAGCTGTCTGAATTGCCGCACCTGCGCGTGAGGGGGCTGATGACCCTGCCCCCGTTTTTCGAAGATCCCCAGGCCGTCCGCCCCTATTTCCGCCAATTGCGAGAACTCTCCGAAGAGATCGCGGGGCTCGATCTTCCGGGGGTCGGCATGGACGAATTATCCATGGGCATGAGCCATGATTTTCCTGCCGCCATTGCGGAAGGCGCAACCCTGGTGCGAATCGGCACCGCCATCTTCGGCGCCCGCGAAACACGCTGAACGGAACTTGCATTATGAACAACTCCACAGGCCGCGCCCTCTGGGCCAGCCGCCTCGGTTTTATTCTGGCCGCGGCGGGCAGCGCGGTGGGCCTGGGCAACATCTGGAAATTCCCCTACATCGCCGGTGAAAACGGCGGCGGCGCGTTCGTACTGGTTTATCTTTTCTGCATCGCGCTGGTCGGGCTGCCGATCATGATGGCCGAATTCATGATCGGGCGGCACACCCGCCGCGACGCAGTGGGCGCTTTTATCGCGCTGGAGCATCGCCGCTCGTTCTGGGTGCTCGCCGGCTGGACCAGCATCACGGCCGCATTCATCATTCTTTCCTACTATTCGGTGGTCGCGGGCTGGACTCTGGATTACATCTATCGCGCCCTGGCCGGAAGCTTCAGCGATCTGCCCGCCGTACAGATCGAAGGAATGTTCGATGGACTGATCGCCGATGGCCCCCGCCAGATTCTATGGCACCTGCTCTTTATTATCCTCTGCCTGGGGATCGTCATCGGCGGTGTGCAACGGGGAATCGAACGCTGGGCCAAGATCCTGATGCCCGTTCTGCTGGCGCTGCTGGCGCTGCTGTTCGTCAACGGCATGCTGAGTAAAGGGGCATGGGAAGGGATCAACTTCATGTTTCGCCCCGATTTTCATAAACTCACCCCCGGTGCAGTGCTTGAAGCAATGGGCCATGCCTTTTTTACCCTCTCGCTGGGCATGGCGGCCATGATCACCTACGGTTCCTACCTCAACCGCAACGAGGATCTACTCGGGTCGAGCCTGCGCATCGTCCTGCTTGATACCATGATTGCGCTGATGGCGGGGCTGGCCATCTTTCCCATCGTTTTCTCCGTCGGCATGGAGCCGGCGGCCGGCCCCGGGCTTATTTTCAAAACCATCCCGGTGGTCTTCTCCCAAATTACCGGAGGCGCCTTTTTAGCCATCCTGTTTTTTCTGCTGCTGGCCTTTGCGGCACTGACCAGCGCCATTTCTCTGCTCGAGGCGCAGGTTTCCTACCTGATTGATGAACGGGGGTGGGGACGCAAACGCGCCACCACGTTTCTGGCGGGGCTGGCCTTTGTGGTCGGGCTGCCGACGGCCCTCTCCTTCAATTCCCTGTCCGAGTGGGAGCTCATCGGTGATCTGAACTTCTTTGATTCTGCCGATCTACTCACATCCAACTACCTGCTGCCCATCAGCGGTTTGCTGACCGCCATCTACGTAGGATGGTTCTGGAGCGGCACAGAGGAGAAGCAGGAGCTGATTGCCGGAGGCGCAGGCTGGGTCTACCCGCTATGGCATTTTCTGATCCGCTATGTCTCCCCCGTCGCGGTAGCGATCGTGCTGGTTTTCAAGGTCAGAGAATCCGGGCTGTTCGCCTGGCTGACCAGCCTTTTCTGATCACTCCCATGGCTCTCGATACTTTTCTTTTCGATCTGGATGGCACCTTGGTGGACTCGGTTGCCGACCTTGCGACCGCCATCAATCTGTTGCGGGCTGAATTGAACCTGGAGCCGATCATGCAGGAAACTGTTCGCAGATACGTCGGTGACGGCGCCCGCATGCTGGTGCAACGCGCTTTGCCCGCAGACCTGTACCGGGATGCACACCTGGAGCGCTTCCTTTTTCTCTATCGCGCGCACCTGCTGGATCAGACACGGCCCTATCCCGGCATCCTGGACTTCCTTGATTCATGCGAGCCTGCCCGCATGGCGGTCGTCACCAACAAACCCTATCTGCTGACCATGGAACTGCTCAGCGGGCTGAATCTCACCTCATATTTCGGCGCCATTATAGGGGGGGACAGCTGCCGGACCAAAAAACCGGACCCTCTTCCGGTTCAAACCGCCCTGCGCCAACTGAAGGCACATCCACGACGGGCCGTGATGATCGGCGATCATCACACGGATCTGCACGCCGGGCAGGCCGCAGGCCTCGCCACATGCTTCTGCACCTGGGGGATGGGCAATGACGGCGGGGTACCGAGCACTTTCCGCGCTTATTCACCATTCGACCTGGTGCGTATCTTCTCCGAGGTCGCCTCGTGAGCAATCCGACCCTGACTTTAAAAACCATCTCCCTGTTCTTCTTTCCGCTCATGCTCAACGTCCAGTTCATGAGCGTATCGCATTCGTTTATCAATGCCGCCCTGGCGCGCCAGCCCGATCCGGTGATCACCCTGGCGGCTTTTTCCGTGGCCATGGTGCTGCACATGTTTGTCGCTGCGCCCTCCTACCAGAACCAGGCGATCACCATCGCCATGGTACGCGGTCGCCGCTCGCTGATCGGCACTGCGCTTTTTGTCCTGGCGATCGCCGTCTATGTCGCCCTGTTTCTCGGCCTGCTGGCCTGGTCGCCGCTGGGGGATCTGGTCTTGACCCACGTTCTCAGTGTTGGCCCGCAGATTGCCACTGAGGCAAAAGCTGTTCTCGGCATCCTGGTCCCGCTGCCTTTTCTTACCGGTGCGCGGGGAATGCTGCAGGGGATGGTCATGCAGGCGCGACGTACTGCCCCGGTCTCCATCGCCACCGCAGTGCGCATCGGTATCCTGCTGGCGTTGCTGGCATTGCTTTCGGGCTGGCTGTCCGGCGCAAGGCTGGCGGCGGCGGCTCTGCTGGGATGCATTCTGGTGGAGACCCTTTTTGTCGGCGGGTTCGCCCTGCGATATCGGGTACGTCACCACGATGAAGAAGAGCACAGCGTGGGCGAGATTTTTCGCTTCGCTCTGCCGCTGGCCTTCTCTTCGAGCATGCAGCACATGGTGCCGCTTCAGATCAACGCCATCATCAGCCGCCTTCCGGATGGTGAACTGGCCCTCGCGGCATTCGGCATCATCCGCGGGTTTCTTTTCCTGCTGGCCGGTCCGCTGCGCAACCTGATGCAGTCCTATCAGACCCTGGTTCGCCAGCCGGAAGACTACCCTGTGCTGGTGACTTTTCACCGCCGTGTTTCGGGAACCCTGGCGGCACTTATCCTGCTGACGGCCTATCCGCTCAACGCTTTCATCCTTGGCACGCTGATGGGTCTTGACGAAACTATGCGCCATTATATTGCTTTGCCCCTGGCGTTCTGCGCTCTTTTTCCGGTCATGCACGGCGGAGCCAACCTGCTGCGCGGCATTTTCACCAAAAGACACCAGACCGGCACCATCGGCCGCGTCATGGTTTACAAGGTCATTTACATGCTGATCTGCTGGGCTATCGTGCTGATGACCACCCCGCCCGTTCCCGGCGTGGCCGTTGCAGTCTTTCTGATCGTATCCGCCGAATTGCTTGAACTTGTCTACATGCGGCGGCGGTTGGCAGCCTGACGCAAGCAATTGCCGTTCCGTCTCTCCGGCGATAAAATGCTTGAACTTCGAGAGGGGAGAGGCATTTGGAGTTAGGGATGGACCAGACTTGATGCTTTCGCAAAAAAGCATCAATGTCGATGGCTAAGCAAAAAGCGCCAAATGCAAGGCGCGCGATTGTCGAGCAATGAGGCGTACTTACGTACGTCGAAGCAGCGAGAGCAATTGCA
>JAXHUR010000107.1:0-7472 GCA_034189505.1 Thermodesulfobacteriota bacterium
TTGACTTCGTGGAGATTTGGATTCTTTCGTGTCCGGGCATGAAAATAACTGAAAATAATAGCTAAAAGTGTTCTGGCCTTCTTTTTGCTTGAGTTGCCTTTAATACGGGAGGGGTTGTTTGGATTTGAATTTGCGTGGGGGAGGCCTTCAGTGAATAAATCAGGCGACAAAAAGATAGGTACAAGGCCCCCAATGGGGTTGCCGCATATGGTTCGTTTATCGTTAGTCGCTCTGCTGGTCGCTGTGCCTGGTGCCGCATTGCTCATCTGGGGGGCCGAGGTCGGTTTTGTGGTGCTCGCGGTATTCCTGATGGGCTGTCTGGGGCCTTTGTTGGTGATGGCGGGCATGACGCGGGATCAGGGAGCCCTCTACTGCCGTTGGCCGAAGCGTGATGAGAGAGAGCGTCCGGAGACGGACGTCTCTTCGGACATCTGAAATCAAGTTATTCTTTCTGGGGACCTTCCATTTTTGGCTGCTCTCCCAGCAGGATGGCGATCCAATGGGTGTCGGGACTGCTTTCCAAGGCAATTTTGACCGTCATGGTCAGCGGTACCGACAGTAGCATACCGACTGGACCGAGGACCCATCCCCAGAATACCAGGGAAACAAAAACCACCAATGTCGAGATTCCCAGCCCCCGCCCCATGACCCGCGGTTCAATGACGTTGCCGAACAGAACATTGACCACGACATAGCCCGCCGCGACGATCAGTGCCCGCAGACCACCGAACTGGATGAACGCCATCATTACAGCCGGAAGCGCGGCGATGATGGAGCCGATGTTGGGAACATAGTTGAGCAGAAAGGCCAGCAGCCCCCACAGAATGGGGAAATCCACCCCGAGCACCCAGACCCAAGTGGCAACCACCGCCCCGGTGCCGAGACTGACCAGGGTTTTCATCGCCAGGTAGTGCTTGACACCATCGGCCACGCGGGCCAGGTAGGCGTAGGATTTTTCGGCATCTTCTTCTTTGAGCGCAACCCGCAGCTTGGCCGGAAAGCTGGCCGCCTCCAGCAGCATGAAAATAACCGTTATCAGTATCAGAAACATATTGGTCAGCATGCCGCCGAAGCCGGTCAGCATGTTGGCCGCCAGGCGCATGACCGCGCCCGGGTCGACGAATTCCATGAAACGCTGGCGGGGGATTTCAATGCCGTAATTGTTCAGAAGAGCCAGCAGGGAAGAGGTCTCATCCTTGAGGCGCTGCTGGTAAACGGGGACATTGCTGATAAAAGTATCGATGGAGGTGCCCACAAAGGCCGCCAGCAGCAATTCACCACCCAGTATGGCCAGTATGACAACGCCAACCGCCGCCACCGGCGGCAGTCCGCGGCGCTTGAGCCAGAAAAAAATCGGCCCGCAGATAATGGCCAGGAAAAGAGCCAGCAGAAAGGGGACAATAATCTGGGACGCCTGGCGCATCCCGGCGATGACGATGATCGTTGAGGCCAGAGTCAGCATCAGGCGGGCGCTCGGCCCGCCCGTCTTCAGATCGGACATGGTGAGGGCTTCCGTGAGCAGGGTTGAAAGTCGGTTGATCCACTCGTTGCATTGGACCTTAAAAAAGAGGCAACGTCAATGTGGACCGATAAATGCCTTTGCCTTGTCGTTTTTTAAAGCGGAGGAATTGTCTCAGGCGCCGGGATCTGGTGCAGGGCGATTTCTTTTTCCAGAGCCGCAAGCAGCTGCTGGGCGTCGGCGCGCTGTGAGGCGGGCCAGGCCACTTCGAGCACCCCGGATCGGTTGTCGAGAGTGCGCATGAAGCACAGCCCGTCATAGCTCTCCAGGATAAAGCGCAGATAGGCTATGTCCTGTGGCGGCAAAGAGAAATATCGGTATTCAAAAGTTTTTTCCATCAAGGGTCGGCTCCGAAAAGCTCTTGACGGCAACGGCCAGGAGCGTTATTTTTGCTGAAAATTTTTATCGAGAATGAAAATGGTTATAGGCGTTCCAACCGAAATCAAAACCCGTGAATATCGCGTTGCGCTGACGCCGGTCGGCGCCCGTGCCCTGGTGGAAGAAGGTCACGAGGTCCGGGTGCAGAGCGGTGCCGGCCTCGGCAGCGGCATCGACGATCAGGCCTACCGTGAGGTTGGTGCAAAAATCGTGGATGAGGCTGCCGACATTTTCGCCGCATCGGAGCTTCTGGTCAAGGTCAAGGAGCCGTTGGAAAAAGAGTGCGCGCTCCTGCGCCGCGGCCAGATCCTGATGACCTTTCTGCATCTGGCCCCCGCTCCTGAATTGACCAGAGCGCTGCTGGATTCCGGCGTCACGGCAGTGGCCTATGAGACAATCGAACCCGCAGACGGCTCTCTGCCGCTGCTGCGCCCCATGAGTGAGGTGGCCGGCCGCATGGCGGTTCAGGTGGGCGCGCATTATCTGCAGAAGGAAAATGGCGGACGCGGCGTTCTGCTCTCCGGCGCGCCGGGTGTGCCGGCGGGGAAAGTCCTGATTCTCGGTGCCGGAGTCGTGGGCAGCAATGCGGTGCGTATTGCGGTCGGCATGGGAGCCGATGTCACGGTGATGGATATTGATCCTGGGCGCATGGCGCGGCTTGACGATCATTACGGCAACCGGGTGCGCACCCTGATGTCGAGCACCCACGCTCTTGAGGAAGAGGTGCCGCACTGCGACCTGCTGATCGGCGCTGTTCTCGTGCCCGGTGCTCGAGCGCCGCGTCTTGTGGGGCGCGATCTGGTCAGCCGCATGATTTCCGGCAGTGTTGTGGTCGATGTGGCGGTGGATCAGGGGGGATGCGTGGAGACTATTCATCCAACGACCCATGACCAGCCTGTGTACCGGGTCGGCGACGTGCTGCATTACGGCGTGGCCAACATGCCCGGCGCGGTAAGCCGCACCAGCACCTATGCCCTGACCAACAGCACTCTGCCCTATGTGCGCGCCCTCGCTGCGCGCGGGCTCGCGGCTGCCTGCCAAAAGGACGAAGCGCTGCGGCGTGGAGTCAATATCCACGCAGGTCGGCTGTGCAACCGCCCCGTGGCCGAAGCCCTGAACCTGGAATACAAAGATTATCGCCCGTAACCCGCGGCTTCCCCCCTCTCCCAGCGGGAGAGGGCCGGGGTGAGGGAGAAAAACAGTTTCTATCCGCTGATATCTCTTATATTTGCCAACGAACCTCCTCCAAACGGCAATTCCCAAGCAGAGGTATCATTTTTGCGACCCCCGGGCTCCCCACCCGGGGTTTTTTTTGGCTGGCAATAACAAGGTATTTATCCTATTGTTTTAAGTCGACTTCTGTTTGTAGTTTCTGGCCGGGATCCAGGAGATAATGTGATGAAGAAAGACAATGGGAATTATGAGAAGAATGTGAGCCCTGGTAGCGCAAGACTGGATCCTTTTCATGATTCCCATGGTTCTCAGAACTCCCAGCCTTCGATCTTAACCCCAAGAGGCGATTACCGGACCCTGCTTTCCTATCAGAAGTCCGAAGTGGTCTACCAGCTGACCTACCGTTTTTGCCGACGCTTTTTACACCGAGGCGACCGCACCATTGATCAGATGGTGCAGGCGTCCCGCTCGGGCAAGCAGAATATCATCGAAGGGAGCAAAGCCGCGCCAACCTCCAAAGAGATGGAGATTAAACTGACCAACGTAGCTCGTGCCAGTCTCGAAGAACTGCTCGAAGACTACCGCGACTTTCTCAAAGTGCGTGACCTGACCATCTGGGACAAAAATTCAAGGGAGGCCCGCTACGTCCGTAGACTCGGGCAGAATCCCGAAATCTCCTATGAAACCTACCGCGAATTCGTCGACACCCGCTCTGCCGAAGTGGTGGCGAACATCGCCATCTGCCTGATACATCAAGCCAATTACCTGCTCGACCAGCAGTTGAAACGCCTGGAAAAAGATTTTCTGCAGGACGGCGGTCTGCGCGAGCGCATGACGCGGTTGCGCTTGCAGGAACGGGATCGGCAGCGCTTGAAGCGATGAAAAAACGGACGCCAAGAGAAGTACAGCAAGTTATGCAAGCGATGGGAGCTATGGGAAATATGGGAGTTATGATTCTCATGCTTCCCATGGCTCCCATAAAATAAAGATCGAAAACCGCGAATAGCCTTGCTTTTAAGGTTTCTGCGCCCCTGCCCCATCAATCAAATACCGCGCAATGCTGCGTTTCGGCGGCAGGTCGGGGAGGGCGTCGAGGGGGAACCAGCCCGCGTCCTCCAGTTCTTTTTCTTCAACAACCACTTCTCCACCGGCATAATCCGCGGTGAAGCCGGTCATGACCTGGCTGGGGAAAGGCCAGCACTGGCTGCCGGCATAGCGGATGTTTGTCACCTGAATGCCGGTCTCCTCCTGCACTTCGCGGGCTACGGCCTCCTCCAGACATTCGCCGGGATCCAGAAAACCAGCCACCAGGCTGTAGCGGTTCGGCGCCCATTCCCGTTTGCGGGTCAGCAGAATTTCGCCGGGCCGCCGCACTGCGACGATCACGCAGGGGTGGATGTGCGGAAAGTGCAGATAATGACACCCTTCGCATTTTTTCCCCCATTCTCCCGGCAGTCGCCGCAGCGTCGCGCCGCAGCGCGAGCAGAAGCGGCTGTTGGCTTCCCAGTGAAGAAGCTGGCTTGCAAGTCCGCCCAATGACAGGTGCGCGGGCTGCATGCGGGGTTTGGCGCTCAGCAGGCTTTCGAGGAAAAAGCCGCTCGGAGCATCCTCTTCCTGTCTCATCGGCATAACCCGAACGGGTTTGCCCCGCCAGTTCCCGATAAAAATCGGTTTACTGTCTGAAGTATCTGTTGGGCAGGGGCCATAAGGCAGGTCGATGACGGAACCCTGCTCGGACAGCAGTACCGCATTGCCGCGAATGGCCAGCCACCAACCGTCTGTCCCGGGCGTTTCAAGGTCCGGGGGAAGCAGGGTGAATCCGTCCATGCTTGTCGAGTTGAACGGCAGATGCAGCGGAGATTCGAAAAAGTCGGGAAGGGGAGTCATAAAAGGCTTTTCTCCAGTCAGGTCAGATGTGCCCCAGGCGTTTTGCCATCAACAGTGCCAGTTGGGTTTTTCCGTCGTTGATTTCCCCACGGTCAACCATCTTAAGCGCTTCTCCCGCGGGTATTGGCACGATCTCGATATATTCATCCGGCTCGAGGGCCTGCTTCGCCTCGCTTAAATCCTTGGCAAGAAAGAGGTGGAGAATTTCGTCGCAGAACCCCACAGAGGTCAGCATTTCTCCGATCTTCTCCCATTTTCCGGCCTGATAACCGATTTCCTCCTGAATCTCGCGCTCGATACACTGCTCAGGGCTTTCTCCAGGGTCGAGCTTGCCGGCGGGGATTTCCCACACCATGCCGCCGCCGGCGGGGCGGAATTGACGGATCAGGATGATGCGGCCGTCATTCAGAAGGGGCAGCACCGCAGCGCCGCCCGGATGGCGCACCATCTCGTAGACGGCCCGGCGACCATCGGGAAGTTCGAACTCCTCCCGTCGCACGGAAATGATGCGGCCGTGAAAGATGTCCTCAACAATTCGAGTCATGAGGGGGACCGATCCTTTTAAATGTTCACGAAGATGGAAAGACCAGCGTGATTTCGCCGAAGCTGGTGGTGAAATGCAGAGGGAGATATCCCCAAAAGTCACCATCGAGCTGAACGGAGACAGAGTCGCCGGAAAGGCTCACCTCGCGGGTCCGGATAATTTCGCCGAGGGCGGGGCTTACCGGGCGGCGCAGCAGCATGCGCAGACTCAGTTTTACAAGGGATGCCAGCCCCGGGGTGCGCAGGATGAATACCTCGAGGCTCTCTTCGGAGAGGCAAGCCCTAGGCGTGATCTGGAACGACCCTCCATAGCAGCGGGCGTTGCTGATGATTGCGCCATAGCCGGTCAAAATTCGACCATCCGACAGGCAGGCCCGTACCTCTTGTGGTCGGTGTCTGAGCGCTTGGGCCAAAGCCTCCACCACGTAAGCGCCTTTACCCAGCAGCTTTTTCAGGTTGGCGTTCACGCCGGCCACAACCTGTGCATCAAAGCCGATGCCTGCCATCAGTAGAAAGCGGGTTTCATCGGCCAGGCCAAGGCATACAGGGCGAGGACTTCCTTCCAGCGCGACCCGGCAGGACTGCTCCACCGCTCTCGGAAGGCCGATCTCGAGCGCAAGCACATTGGTGGTGCCCAGCGGCAGGAATGCCAGGGGCGTTGTGCAGGGCGCCAGTCCGTTGACCACTTCATTCAGGGTGCCGTCGCCGCCTGCGACGATGATGCGGTGGTAGCTCTTCCCGCGTGCCTGCTCGGCAAAGCGTCGCGCATCGCCGCGCGCCTGGGTCAGGGCGATTTCCACCTGATAGCCGCGGTCGCGCAGATATCTTTCGGCGCGCTGAATGGCGGGGCGTGCATTGCCGCCGGCGATGGGGTTACAGATGAGCAGGATGGGGGAGGGCATGTCTGATATTTGACCTGATCATTCTTGAAAAGTCATTGCACTGTCCTGGCGAACGCCGAAAAGTATACCTCGAAAAAGAATTGATTACAGCCCGTTTTTGTTCACCGTGTTGAAAAGGCGTTGTTATTGCTCTTCTTAACCCGGGTCAAAAAAAGGGAGCCGCGACAAGTGCCGGGCTCCCCATCAAAGTGAGTAAAGCGCGATGCGCTTTGAAATTTATCTTGCAAAAATTTGGCCGAAACAAGATCAGAACAGTTCCAGAAAATCGAGCAGACATTGATTGAAGGCCTCGGGCTGCTCAAGGTTCGCCATGTGCCCGGCGCCGTCGATCATGCAGGAACGTCCTGCCGGCAGCCCTTTTGCGAAGGCGGGGATGGTTTCCGGCGGAACGGCGCGGTCCTCGGTGGCCCCGACCACCAATGCGGGAACAGCGAAGTCGCCCAGGCGGCTGCTGTAGTCCGGGCGGTCGCGCATGGCGTGCAGGGCGCCGATGAGCCCTTCATCAGAGGATTGCTCCATAATCCCTCTGACCTGCTCCACCAGAGCGGGGTTCTGTTCAAGGGTTTTCGGTGCGAAAACCAGTTGAATAAATGCGTCGATCACTTCGTGACGCCGCCCCTGGCGCACGGCTTCCGCCATGCTGTTGCGCTTCTCCCGGCCTGCATCGTCGTCGGCGGTGCAGCGGGTTACCAGGAAGGCGACGCCGGCGATCCTTTTAGGATGCCGCTCCAGCAGGTTCAGCAGAACGTAGCCGCCCATCGACATGCCGCCCACCACCGCACGCCCGATGCCGAGATGCGGCATGAGTTGCGCGATATCGTCCGCCAGTCGATCCATGGTATAAGGTTCATCGCCGCATTCGCTTTCACCGAAACCGGCCAGGTCCGGGGCAATCACCCTGTAACCGGCAGAAGTCAAAGCCTCGATCTGCGGCGCCCACATGGCGCGGCTGAGGGGGAAGCCATGAATCAGCACAATCGCCGGTCCCTGCCCCTCGTCACTGTAAGCGATCCGGCGCCCATTGATACAAGCCTTCATCGCAATAATCTCTCCTGTGTCTAAGTTCTAGG
>JAXHUR010000108.1:0-7271 GCA_034189505.1 Thermodesulfobacteriota bacterium
GCCTCACACATCACGCCTCACACATCACGCCTCACACATCACGCCTCACACATCACGCCTCACACATCACGCCTCACACATCACGCCTCACACATCACGCCTCACACATCACGCCTCACACATCACGCCTCACACCCAGCCACAGAAGGACAAAAAGAAACACTAAGTGTCATTTTGTCCCATTCTGCTTCTCGACACCGTCCGGTGCGGATGTATACCAAATTATCCCTAATCTCTTGATTTAATTTGTTTTTTAATGACAGGGCCATTTTTGTGGCATATCCCTTGCCTTTCTCCGGCGATAGTCCTATTTCACCTGTTTCCCGTCGCGAAAATTCGCGCATATGGACAAAATGTCCATCACATCGATTGAGGAGAGAGCATATGGGTAAAATCGTCATCGATCCGTTGACCCGAATCGAGGGCCATCTCAAGGTTGAGGCGGTGCTGGAGGGCGGAGTCGTCAAGGAAGCCAAAAGCTCGGGCATGTTGTATCGCGGGTTGGAAAATGTTCTGACCGGCCGCGATCCTCGCGATGCCGCCCGCATCATGCAACGCATCTGCGGGGTGTGTCCCACCTCCCACGGGCTGACGGCCTGCTTCGCGCTGGATGAAGCCTACGGCGTCAACGGCAGCATCCCCCTAAACGGGCGCGTGATACGCAACCTGATCCAGGGCGCCAATTTCGTCCAGTCTCACATCCTGCATTTCTATCAACTGGCGGCACTGGACTATGTCGATGTCACCGCGGTGGCCGACTACAACGGCTCAGATCCGACCCTCAAAAAAGTCCGTGAATTTATCGACCGTGGCCATCTCGGACCGTTCATGCCCCGCTACGAGGGGGACTACCGCCTCTCCAGGGAAGAAAATCGCGCGGCGGTGGCTCATTACGTGGAAGCCCTCAACCTGCGCCGCCTGGCCCACGAAGCGACCGCGGTGTTCGGCGGCAAGATGCCGCACAACATGTCGATCGTGCCCGGTGGCGTCACCGCCCAGGCCAGCGTCGACAGGGTCGCCAACTTCATGTGGAAAATCGAACAGCTGCTCGAATTCATCGAGACCCGCTACCTGCCCGACGTGCTTATGGTGGCGGAGCGATACCCCGATTATTTTACCATCGGCGGAGGCACCACCAACATGATGTCTTTCGGCGTGTTCGATCTGGACAGCAAATCGGATCTCACCCAGCGGCGCCGCTGGATTCCTCAGGGCATTGTCCGCTCCGATCTTAAACTTGGGCACCTCGATCCATCCAAGATCACCGAAGAAGTGCAGAACAGCTGGTACCGCGGCACCGGGCCGGTGCATCCCTACGACGGCAGCACCGTCGCCGATCGCGAGAAGGCCGGCGCCTACAGCTGGTGCAAGTCGCCGCGCTATGCGGGCGACGTGATGGAGGTCGGTCCGCTGGCCCGCATGCTGGCGAGCTACGCCGGCGGCGACCGCGAAGTTCGGGAGCTGGTCGACGGCGTGCTCGGCAAATTCAACGCCGGTCCGGAAGCCCTCTATTCGGTCCTCGGGCGCCACGCGGCGCGCGCCATCGAATGCAAGCTGGTAGCGCAAAAACTCAAGCAATGGGTGCTCGAACTGCAGCCCGGCCAGCCGGTCTGTACCGATTATCCCCTTGAAGTGACCAATCGCGGCATGGGGCTGCACGAAGCTCCGCGCGGGGCCCTGGGTCACTGGATCGATGTAGAGGGGGGGCGCACCCGCAACTACCAGGCCGTGGTCCCCACCACCTGGAATGCCGGCCCCATGGACGGCAAGGGCGTTCCGGGACCGATGGAGCAGGCTTTGATCGGCACCAGGGTGCGTGACGAAGAAAACCCCTTCGAGCTGGTGCGGATCGTGCGCTCCTACGACCCCTGCCTGTCCTGCGCGGTCCACGTCGTCTCTCCCAGGGGGCGCGATCTCGGCCGCTTCGTGGTCGGGCCCGAATGAGCGCCGTCGCCGCTGCAACGAGCCGCGCCTCCGTGCTGGTGATGGCTGTCGGCAATATCCTGCGCCGCGATGACGGCTTTGCCGACGCAGTTCTCAAGGCACTCGAAGGCGAAGAGCTGCCGGCCGGAGTGGAATTGTTCGACGCCGGCACCTCCATCATCGAATTAATGGACGTCTTTCGGGATCGGGACAAGCTGATCGTGATTGACGCCATCGACGGTGGCGGCAGTCCCGGCACGCTCTACCGCTTCAGCCCGCAGGAGGTCGACTCCGAGGCTGTGGCTCTGCACGATATCCATCAGGTCGGCCTGCTGGAAGCGCTCAGCCTCGGCGAGCTGATCGACTGTACTCCCGGTGAGGCGGTGGTCATCGGCGTCCAGCCAAAGGAACTCGGACTCGGTATCGGGCTGAGCCCGGAGCTTGTCGATGTGGTCCCCAAAGCGATCGAACTGATCAAAAAAGAAATCGCTCTGTCATTTTAATTTTCCAGAGGAGAGATCAATCATGGCTATTTCGCGACGTAGATTTTTGAAGTTCTCCGCCGGCACGGCCGCGGCGCTGGGAATCAATATCTTCGACAACCCGCTTCTGAGCAAAGCCTTCGCCAGCGCCATCAAAGAGACGCCGGTGATCTGGTTTGCTTCCGGCGCCTGTTCGGGGTGTTCCGTCTCACTGCTCAATACCCTGTCACCGCGCATTCAGGATGTGCTTCTCGACCAGGTGGTGCCCGGGCATCACGTCAACCTGGCTTTTCACCCCACGGTGATGGCCGCAGCCGGCGATCAGGCCATGAACGCCATGTACGAGGCCGAAGAAAAATCTTTCATTCTGGTGGTGGAGGGGTCTGTGATCACCGCTGATCCACGCATGTGCGAGGTGGGTGAGAGCCACGGTCACGGCATCGAAGGCGCCACCCACATCGAGCGGCTGGGAAAGAAAGCGCAGGCCGTTATTGCGGTCGGCTCCTGCGCTGCTTTCGGCGGTGTTCCCGCTGGCGGTTCCAATTCCAGCGGATCTATGGGCGTGGCCGAATTCTTCAAGAAGAAGGGCGTTGCAACGCCGGTCATCAACCTGCCGGGCTGCGCGATCCATCCCGACTGGTTCATCTCCACCCTGGCCACCTATCTGCTGGCAGGCCCCGAAGCGATTGAGGTCGACACTCATGGTCGCCCGAAGGCGATCTACAGCAAGCTGATTCACGACAATTGTCCGCTGCGCGGTCATTTTGATGCCGGCCGTTTCGCGGAGAAGTTCGGCGATTCGGGCTGCGTGTACAAGCTCGGCTGCAAAGGGCCCATTACCCATGCCAACTGCCCGGAGAAGCCGTTTAATTCCGGCACCAACTGGTGCATCGGCAATAACCATCCCTGTAACGGCTGCGCCGAACCCGGCTATCCCTTCGACGACAGCATGTGGGCGAAGGAGCCGATTCACGAGGCGACTCCTCCGGCCACCTATCCGCCGATCTATACTGATCGAAAGCAGGATCTCGACTGGACCCCGGGCTATACGGCGCTGGCCGGCCTCGCTGCGGGCGCCGTCGGGATGAAGGCGCTGGGCAAGGGGAAAGACTCTACTGAACGGGACCAGGACAAAAAGGAGTAGGTCATGAAAATCGATCGGAGAAAGTTTCTCAAACTCTCCGCGGCGGCCGGAGGAACAGCCGCCTGCAGCATGGCTTCTCCGGCAGCGGCGAGAGGGCCCAAGGCGCCCGATCCCAACTGGTACGGCATGCTCAATGATTCGACGCGCTGCATCGGCTGCAAAGCCTGCCAGGTGGCCTGTAAAAAAGAGAACGAGCTCGAGGCGGAATCCACCCTGGGCGAAAAAAGAGAGCTGGGGCACGAAATCTATGACTCGCCGCGTGGCCTTTCCGCGGACACCTACACCGTGATCAAGCTGCATCAGGATAAGGCGTCGGGGCAGTCGACCTTCGTCAAGCATCAGTGTCTGCACTGCGCGGACCCGGCCTGTGCATCGTCCTGCCTCGTCGGCGCCATGAAGAAGCAGACCGACGGTTCGGTCAAATACTACAAAGACATCTGCATGGGCTGTCGTTACTGCATGGTGGCCTGCCCCTTCAGTGTGCCCCAGTTCGAATGGGACCGGGCGCTTCCCTCGATCACCAAGTGCACGCTGTGCAGTGAAACGCGCCTCAAAAAGGGAAAACCGACCGCCTGTTCGGAGGCCTGCCCGGCAGGGGCGATCACGTTCGGCAAACGAAATGATCTGCTGCGCATCGCCAAAGAGCGCATTGCGAAAGAACCCGAGCGCTATGATGAAAACGTCTACGGCGAATATGAGGTCGGTGGCACCGGGGTGTATTATCTCACCCGCAAATCCGTGAGTTTCTCAGCTCTGGGACTTCCCGATTTTGGCTACCGACCGGTGTCCGACCTGACTGAGAGTATTCAGCACCGTATTTTCCAGTACTTTATTCCGCCCATCGCCGTCTATGGGATTCTCGGCGGCATCATGTACTACAACCAGCGCAAGAAGAAGAATGCCGGGACTGAAGGAGGCGATAATGAGTTCTAAAGCCGCACCCTTGCACCATAAATTGTTTACGCCCAATGTCTTTGTCCTGATTTCTTTCATGGCATTCGGAGTGTTTTTCGCCTATTTCCGCTTTTTCGAAGGTTTCGAGTCGGTGACCAATCTCAACCCGGCCTATCCCTTCGGTCTCTGGATTGGTTTTGACGTCGCCTGCGGCGTCGCCCTGGCCGCCGGGGGATTCACGACCGCCGCCATCGTCGAGATTTTCGGTCGCGAGCAGTACCATTCGCTGGTGCGTCCGGCGATCCTGACAGCATTTATCGGCTATTTCCTGGTCGGTCTGGCGGTCTTTTTCGACCTCGGCAAGTATTGGAACATCTGGCATGCGCTGGTCTACTGGAACGGCACCTCGGTGATGTTCGAGGTGGCCTGGTGCGTCATGCTCTATCTGACCGTGCTCGGTATTGAAAACGTTCCCAATGTGGTTGAGCAGTACAAGGACAAGGTCAACCTGCCCGGTCCGCTGGCCCGCCTCAACGGCGTGGTGAACTGGTTCCTGCACCGCGCCGACTGGTTCTGCAACCGCACTCTCGTCTTTTTCGTCATCGCCGGCGTTGTACTCTCCTTCGGCCATCAGTCATCTCTGGGCACAATGATGCTGATCGCTCCCTACAAGCTGCATGAACTCTGGTACACGCCCATGTCGCCGCTGCTGTTTCTCACCTCGGCGGTCAGCGTCGGCATTCCCATGGTGATTTTCGAGGGGACGCTTGCCACCAAATTCTTCAACCGCAAGCCGGAGACGGAACTGCTGTCGCGTTTCGCCCGGTATATCCCGCTGTTCCTCGGCACCTACCTGCTGCTGCGGGTGGGTGACCTGGCCTACCGCGGCGTGCTGCCCAGCGCGTTCGACGGCAGCGTGGAAGGCAATGCCTTTCTCCTTGAATTCGCCCTGTTTGCCGTGCCCTACTTCCTGCTGAAGCAGCGAAGAGTCCGCAAAAATGCGAGTCTGCTCTTTCTCTGCTCGCTATCGGTCATTATGGCAGTGGTACTCAATCGCTTCAATGTCTTCATCATCGGGATGGATATGGGACCGGAATGGAACTACTTCCCCTCGGTGGGCGAATTCGGGGTGACTTTCGCTTTTCTGGCTTTCGGCGTTCTGCTTTACAAGATCGGCGTCAACTATCTGCCGATTCTGGAAGAGCAGCACTGATGGTGATGCCCTGTTGCCCCCTTCTGGAGATGGGAGCAGTTTTCATCACCTGTGACCTGGAAAAGGCCGGTTCTTGAGACCGGCCTTTTCTTTATGCGATCGTCGCTTTTGAAATTTTGAATAAAAAATAAAAAATTCGTTAAAAATGTTTGAATTTAGTTATTGTTTGTTTTAAACTAAAAATAGCTAATCTGGAGGCTGATACCTGCGACATAGGACCAAATTCAACGGAGAATTCCCATGGGGAGTAAGATGAACAGTATTCAGGTCAGGGTCGGATGTTTTCTGGCTTTGGTTCTTGCGGTGGTTTTCGCCGTAACCACGTCCATCAGCACGGTGCGCAGTACCGCATTGCTCGAGAAAAACAGTGAGCACTCACTGAAGGAGCTGCGCGAAGCTGCGTTCGATCAGGCTCACAGCGTTTTTACCAGCCTTGAGGTCGGTACCGAAGGGTCTCTGGAACGCGGTGAGATGGATATTTTTGCCGAACTGCTGCATGGTCTGGGTGAAGTCCCCGGGGTCATCCAGATCGGCTTGGCCGATCCTGCCGGTAAAGTTACCTACGCCAGCCATCAGGAAATTCTCGGCTCCCGCCTGCCGTTCAAGCCGGTTCGTGGTGAAAACCAGACGGTGCAGGAGCGCGACGAAGGTGACGCGATTCTGTTGTCTCGCACTCATATCATGGAAGAGCGCTGTCTCGAGTGTCACTTTGACGTGGAAGAGGGCAGCGTCGCCGGGGTGCTGTTCGTGCGCTACAGCCTGGGCAAACTGCTCGAAAGTCAGGATCAGATAGCCGCCGCATTGCAGAAAGCACGCTCCGAGAGCATCACGACCGGTGCCATGACTGGGATCGGTGGCCTGCTGCTGGCTTCTTTCAGTGTTTACTGGCTGCTGGGCCGCTGGATCCGCCGCCCCCTGGAACGGTTGGTGGAGATCATGCGTGAACTGGGGCACGGCCATATCGATGAACGCCTGAATATGGACGGCAAAGATGAAATCGCTCAGATGGGCCAGGCCGTTGACAGCTTCGCCGATACCCTGCAGAACGAGATCGTCGTGAATCTTGAAAAACTGGCCCATGGAGATCTCGATTTCGAGGTGACGCCTCATGATGAAAGAGACGTCATTCGGAACTCACTTAAAAAAGTCAGCGAGGATCTCAACCAGGTGCTGGGGCGGGTTCAGGAGGCCGGCAACCAGATCGCCTCCGGAGCTTCCCAGGTGGCCGATTCGAGCCAGTCGCTGTCGCAGGGTGCGACCGAGCAGGCCAGCTCCCTGGAGGAGATTTCCGCCTCCATGAACGAGATGGCGGCGCAGACCAAGCAAAGCGCCGACAACGCCGGCATGGCCGACCAGGTGGCCGGCCAGGCGCGCAGTGCCGCCGAGCGCGGCCAGCAGCGCATGAGTGCGATGACCGAGGCGATGGACGAGATCAGCCGCGCCGGCAGCGATATCTCCAAGATCATCAAGACCATCGACGAGATCGCCTTCCAGACCAACCTGCTGGCGCTCAATGCGGCGGTGGAAGCGGCGCGCGCCGGGCAGCACGGCAAGGGCTTTGCCGTGGTGGCCGAGGAGGTACGCAATCTCGCCGCCCGCAGCGCCAAGGCGGCCC
>JAXHUR010000109.1:0-7169 GCA_034189505.1 Thermodesulfobacteriota bacterium
CTAGATTGGTATTTAAGTGCCTGAAAAGAGAAGGGTCCACTGTCAATCCCGCTGAATTGAACCCGCGTAATCTGTGGCGGAATTTTGCCTTTAGGCGTCAATGCGCGGTGTTTTGGCTGGCGGGAGTGCGGGTCAAAGAATTGTCGCCAGGGCGTCAAAAAAAGTGCTGACGTCGCGGGAGGAATTGTAGAAATGGGGAGAGATGCGCAGAAGTCCCTGTCGCAGGGACAGGTCGACCCCCTGTGCGCGCAGATCCTGAAAAATCTTTTCGGGAGGCCCGGGAGGCGAAAAGCTCAGAATCCCGGAACGCTCGAGAGGATCAAGCGGAGAGTGGATTTTTATGTCCCGAGCCTGGAGGCCGGCGACAAACTCATCGCACAACTCAAAAATGCCGTTGCGCACCGTTTCTGTGCCGATTTCGGCGAGCAGGTCCAGTGCGGCGCCCAGGCCAAACAGGGTTGCCCAGGCTGGAGTGCCGGCCTCGAAAGCTGCGGCATCATCGCGCAGTTGGAATTTCTCGGAAAATTCACCGGAGTCCTGCATGGATTTCCAACCGACCAGCGGGGGATGCAACATGCGGCGAAACTGCGGATCCAGATAGAGAATGGCGCTTCCCATCGGACCGAGCAGCCATTTGTGCCCGCCTGCGGCCAGGGCGTGAATGCCGGTGCGCTCAACGTCAACGGGAAGAACTCCGAGGCTCTGAATGGCATCGACCACAAAGAAAAGCCCTTTTTTACGGCAGAATGCACCGATCTCTTCCAGATCGGCCGCCGCCCCGTTGGCATAGTAAACACTGCTGAGCGTGACCATGCGAACCCCTGGGGTCAGTGCGCGAGCGAAATCGCGGCAATCGATGCGCCCCTCGCGCCGTGGGACAGGGATGACTTCAACTCCCAGGCGGCCAAGGTTGGTCCAGGGGTGGATGTTGCTCGGAAAATCAGGTACAGGAACCAGAACGGCATCGCCCGAACGCCAGGGAAAGGCCGCGGCAATGAGCGAGAGCCCGGTCGAGGTGTTGCTGACCAGCGCGATGTCCTCTGCCTTTGCGCCCATCATCTTTGCAGCACCGCAACGAATTTTGTCGAGCTTCTGCTCCCACTGCGATTCGTTGCGTGCACCCTGTTCAGCGCACTCGACCATGAACGCATTCATGCGTTCGACGACCCGCAATGACGGCGGAGCGATGGCGGCATGGTTGAGAAACAGGCGGCTGGTGCAGATGGGGAAGAGGTCGCGGTAAGGGGTGAGCGTCGACATGGCTGGGAATCCCGATCAGTCTCTTGGACGGTTGTCGTCGCCCTTTTTTTCACCCCGCAGCACAAATAAAAATAACGCGATGATGCCGAAGATCACCAGGCCGATAAAAAAAGGCCAGATACGCTCCAGCATGGTCGAACCTGGTGCAAGGGCGATTTCGGAAAATAAAATACCGATGCTCAGCATAGGTTCGGCCCCTGGTGTCCTTATGAAAAAGGGGGGACGTCCCTCAAGGAACGTCCCCCCATGCAAAAGCCTGTCGATGGCGATCAGGCCACCTCGACCAATTCGATTTCGAAATTGAGATCTTTGCCGGCCAGGGGGTGATTGGCGTCAAGAGTCACCTTGTCGTCATCGATGGCCGCTACACTGACAATCAGGGGCTGGCCCTGGTTGTCCTGGGTCTGGAGTTGCTGTCCCACCTCGGGGTTGAGCCCTTCGGGAAACTGGGTTTTGTCCACCTCGATCACCAGATCGGGGCGGTGCGGACCGTAAGCTTTTTCAGCGGGGATTTTGACATTTTTGGTTTCGCCGACGGTCATACCATCCACGGCCTGATCGAACCCTTCGATCAACTGACCGGCGCCGACTTCAAATTCAAGAGGTTCGCGTTCGCGTGACGAATCGAAAACCGTACCGTCTTCGAGAGTCCCCGTGTAATGAACCTTTGCCTTTTCACCGCTTTTAACTTGTGCCATGTTTTCTCCTTTGTTATTGCGTTTAACCTCAACCATAACAGAGAATGTCAGTTGATGGCAAATAAACCTTGACATTTTTTGTTTCGCTCAATCCAGCAGCGTTTTGAGCTGGTCCACAATGCTGCGCAGTTCCTCAACCTCTGTGCGCAGCGTGCTCACCTCAGCTTCAAGATTTGAGATGCGCTGGTCTTCCGCAAGAACCTTGAGGCGCGCCTCCTCCGGTGGCGCGGTTTGCGCTCCGAGATCTGTGGCGGGCGGTTCTCCGGCCAGCAGGTGTGCGTAGCGGCGTTCCTTGTGCCCGCTTCTGCGCTGCAGATGCACAACCAGCGGCGGCGTGCGGCTCATCATCTCCCCAAGTGTTTCCTCGATACTCTCCAGGTCGGCGAAGGAATAAAGACGCTCGCTGCGGGAGCGCAGTTCGCCCAGGGTTTGCGCCCCCCGCAGCAGCAGAAGACCCAGAAGCGCAAGTTCCCGTGGTTCGAGGTGCAGCTTCTCCGCGAGGGTGTGCCGGTATTTGGGAACCCGCGCGCTTTCGGCAGACTGCATGGCCAACCCCGAAGTGCGAAGATGATCAAGCGCGCGCACGACATCTTCATCGCTGAGTGCCATAACGGGGTCGCGATTTGATTTCTGGTTGCATGCCTGAGTCAGGGCATTGAGGGAGAGAGGGTAGTATTCCGGTGTGGCCATCTCCTTTTCGATCAATGAACCCAGGACACGGGCTTCTATTTCGTTGATCTGCAGCTGCATACAAAAAACACCTCGCCTGAAAAGAATGGTGAACTCCCTTTAGGGTGAGCTTTTAAATCATTTGGGGATCGGCATTCAATCTGAGTTGAAGGACAACCGCGAATAAAAGGCTGACCATTGCGCTCTGCTGGGAAAAACAAAAACGGCGCGATCGATGGACAATCATGAATCGTCCCGACCGCAACCGTTGAAATCCAGGCATAATGCAGCACCCCTCGCGGGTCTGCTGCCGGCATGAATAAAGACGGCAGGCTTACAGGGCCTGCCGCCGGAGAGATCTCAGTATGCTTCAGTTGGAGTTTTGTTCCTCTACTTCGTCGAAGGTCCAGTGTTCGCGGCGCTCTCCGACTTCTACCTCAAAACCGTGATCGTCACAACGCAGGATTTTCCCCTCCTCGCTTTTTCGGGTGTTCTTCAGATAGCGGTTGCTGCCGTGCGTGACAGCCTGGCAGATGTTGACGCGTGCTTCTCCCCACATGCTCTCCTCTCCTTGATTGGTGTTGGCTGGGAAAACGTGTCGTATACATTCTAAAAGAAAATTTTACCTGAAGAAAAGGAAAATCGAACATCAAAGAGTGAAAATTTCCAATTTTTCACTCTTTGATGTTATGACGAAAAAACAACTCGCTCTCGACCTTGCGAGACGGAATGAATCTGGTAGTCTCAATAAACGAATGGGGCTTCATTCCGCAAGAAGCCTGTGGTCAAACAGTCATACCCTCATAAAAAGAGAAAAGGAGAAGTTCAATGCCTCAAAAACTCGAAGTGTATAAGTGTGAAATGTGCGGCAATATCGTTGAAGTGCTGCATGGCGGCGGTGCGGAGCTGGTCTGCTGCGGCAAGGAAATGGTTCTGATGAAAGAGAAGGGCGCGGCCGAGGAAGGCAAGGAAAAACATGTCCCCGTCATCGAGCGTGCCGAAGGCCGCATTACGGTGAAGGTCGGCAGTGTGCCGCATCCCATGGAGGAGAAGCACTACATCGAATGGATCGAACTTATTGCCGACGGCAAGGTTTACCGGCAGTTCCTCAAGCCCGGCGAAAAACCCGAAGCTGTGTTTGCCGTTGATGCCTCCCAGGTGACCGCACGCGAATACTGCAACGTGCATGGTCACTGGCAGGAAAAAGGCTGATTTTTTCGGTCGGACAACATGGAACAATCACAAAAAAGCCGGGCTTCAATAGCCCGGCTTTTTTGTGATTCTGATTTCAATAGCTGACGCGCAGTTTGTCGAGGATGCGGTGGATGTCCTCAAGGCTGAAGCCGATCTTTTCACAGCAGACGTTGGAGTAGGTTTCATATTCGTCTACGGCCTGCACCAGTGTCTCCACCATCTTTTCCCGCCCCTCGAACCGCGAAGGGTTGTCCGCAACCTTGAGCAGCAGCGGGACGACAAAATCCGGCAGCTCTCCCTCGCTGTTCTGTTTATGAACAACTTTTCTCAGGCGTACAAATATGTCCATTTCCAAGTCTTCCTCAAAAATGGGGTCAGCTTCGCTGCTGGAGTATCCGCAGCATGCGGCGCAGCGGTTCGGCGGCGCCCCACAGCAGTTGGTCGCCGCAGGTAAAGGCGCTGAGGTATTGGCCGCCCATTTTCATTTTGCGCACCCGGCCGACCGGAACCCTGAGAGTGCCTGAGGCGTATGCGGGGGTCAGCTTCGCCAGGGTATCTGCCTTGGTATTGGGGACCAGTTCGACCCACTCGTTGTCGTTGGCCAGCAGATTCTCGATATCGGCAATGGGCATATCCTTGTTGAGCTTGATGGTCAGAGCCTGGCTGTGGCAGCGCATGGCGCCGACCCGGACGCAGATGCCGTCAATGGGGATGGGGTTGCTGCTGCCAAGGATTTTGTTGGTCTCGGCATAGCCTTTCCATTCCTCGCGGCTCTGGCCGTCTTCAACTTCACGGTCGATCCAGGGCAGCAGACTGCCGGCCAGGGGATAGCCGAATTCGTTGACCGGCAAATCGCCGCTGCGCAGAGCTTCGGTGACGCGGCGGTCGATTTCAAGAACAGCCGAAGCCGGATCCGCCAGCAATTCGCTTGCGGCGCCGTGAAGCACACCCATCTGCGCCAGCAGTTCCCTCATGTTCGGTGCGCCGGCGCCGGATGCAGCCTGATAGGTCATCGAGGTGGCCCATTCCACAAGGCCGGCGCGGAAGAGCCCCCCCAAACCCATTAGCATCAGGCTGACGGTGCAGTTGCCGCCAATGAAATCCTTGACGCCGCGCTCAAGGGCCTCATCGATTACGTTGCGGTTGACAGGATCAAGGATGATCACGGCATCGTCGTCCATTCGCAGGGCGGAGGCGGCGTCAATCCAGTATCCCTGCCAGCCAGCCTGACGCAGAGCGGGGTGAATTTCCTTGGTGTAGTCACCCCCTTGACAGGTGATGATGACGTCGAGTTTTTTCAGTTTGTCGATATTCGAGGCGTCCTCAAGCACGCCGGCGTCCATCGGTGCTTTGCGGCCGGCCTGCGAGGTCGAGAAAAAGACGGGTTCCACGCCTTCAAGGTCGTTTTCTTCACGCATACGGTCGAGCAGGACCGAGCCGACCATGCCGCGCCATCCAATCAGTCCGACTTTCATCTAAGTGCTCCTGTTGAGTTGTGTGGGTGATATATAATTGATACTAACCGATTTTGCGGCGAAAAAACCATCCCGGTAAGAATTTATTTCAACCGGACGGGAGAGAAAACACATTTAAGCAGGAGAAGAACCGGTGGTTTTCATCCCTTCGTCACGGCGATCCCGGGCGTGGGGACCGGTCAGCGCTTCAATGGTGTCGCCGAGTTCCCGGAATTCCAGGCCGAGGTGGACAATGCCACTTTCCTTGTCTCGTCTGATGCGGCGTACCGTCGCTTCGGTTGCCGTCTCCCTGCTCCAGAAAGGTTTGCGAAACCGTACCTGAACAGTGCTGCCGAGTTGAAAGGAGACGCCGCAGTCGACAGACAGGCCCTGGCGGCTTAGATCTGTGGTCACTCCTGGATAGGATCGGTCATTGTTGCCGTCGCAGGGGGCAACTTCAACAATGGAGCGAACTCTGCGCCGGTCGACGCGGCGGCGGTCCGATTCGGAAGGCACGACACGGTTGCGGCTCTGTTTGGCCTGATAAAGGCGTTGATCAGCCTGTGTCAGAAGTTCCCGCGGAGACTGTGCATCTTCCGGGTAAGTCGCGACACCTGCACTGATGGTCAGGTTGCCGCTTTCCATCATTTCCTGGCCGAAAAAGACGGTTTTCTCCATCATCTCCCGAATTCGCTCGGCAATGAGCAGCGCCTGGCGGGAAGCGACCCTGAACAGCAGTAGGGCGAATTCTTCGCCGCCGTAGCGCGCCGCAACATCGTAATCGCGGATGCCGAGACGAATGATTTCGGCAACGCGGCGCAGGGCATCGTCGCCGGCCAGATGTCCGCAGTGGTCGTTGTACTGCTTGAAATGGTCGAGATCAAGCAATACGATGGCGAAACGGTCGCGCGGACCGCGTTTTTTCCAGTTGAACTGGTGTTCAAGACGCGCCTTGAAGTATCCCTGATGATAGAGACCGGTCAGCCCGTCGGTGATGGAGGCGCGTCGTACCTGTTCGAGGTCCTGCGCTTCCAGAATGCGTGGATCCCGCAGAATTCGAGCTTCACGGTGGAAATAATCAACAAGTGCGGCTCTCAGGTGGCATTCACTTTTGGTCGGGAAGAATATCCGGCAGTGGTTCAGCATCGCCTCCCAGTGTTTTTCGGCGTCCGCTGCCGGCAGATCGAGTCCCGCCAGGACGCGCAGTGCCTGACTGTATATACCCGGTCCCCGACGATCGGCAAGATTCTCAATCCCCGTAACGAGCGCCCGATCATCATGACCGGCATCACGAAAGAGCGAACCGATTTCGTTGTGCATAGCGAAAACTCCCTTGGGGGGCGGCAACGAACATTTCACCACATTTCCTGTAACGATTTCAGGCAAAATAGCATTTATAGGCGGTAAAAGGCCAGGATTTTATGTTCATTAAGGAGTCAGGGAACAGAGCTGAGTTTTCTGGAGGAATGAAGAAGCCGCCGTGCTCGGCTTCCCCATGAGGCTTGACACCGTTTTTGGGCTGATTATCCTTTAACCCGGGTTATTCATGAAGCTTTGTCGCGAAACCGGCAAGTGTCTGTCAGATCAGGCCTGGCACAGGGAGTTGCCCTGCAGACGTACTCACAGTACGAGGAAGCGCAAGCAGCGAGCACGGCTTGAGATGGCGGGCAATTGCCGGTTGCAGCAGAAGTTTTCATGAATAATCCGGGTTAATCCAACGATTGGGAAAGGAATGATCACATGGCGACGGTCAAGGGCGACCCCAGGGAGGAACTCAAGATGATGCAGGAACAGATGGATCGGCTGCTTGAACGCACCCGTGATCAGGCAATCGATTCATCCTCCGATGAAGGCGGTTGGAAACCGCCGGTTGATATTTTTGAAGAACCCGAAC
>JAXHUR010000011.1:0-40790 GCA_034189505.1 Thermodesulfobacteriota bacterium
CTTTGAAGCGCCGCAAAAGCGCCTGAGGCCGCACCAGGCAGAGGGCCTTTGTTTCGTCGTGCATACGCCAGAGGCGATCCCACATGGTTGAAAGCATCTTTCCTTCTCCTTCCAAGCAAATAAATAAAAAAGCAGCACCTGAAAAACCAGGCGGCAAAAAGACCGTTTTTGATTTTAGCAATGCAGATGCCAAAAACTCCGCGACATATCAAATGCAGCACGCCACATCCGGTAAAACCCTGTTTTCATACCACTTTAAGGACCAGAAAAGATTATTTCCTAAAATATCGTTATAATATTCTTGAACAAAAGCCACGACATCTATCTTGCCGGCAAGGCTGATTTCAGCCTCTTTATGTTGATATCCGCTCAAGGTTCTGCCCGTCATTGCTGTAAACAGCACAAAAAACACCCCTGGCTGATTTTCGCCAGGGGTGCTGTACAGACTCTTCTTAAAGATTGGGAGGGTCAGGCTTGCTGCTCCGTCAGCTGGTACTTTTCAAGTTTATACCTCAGGGTTCCCCGCGGCAGACTGAGCAGGCGCGACGTTTTGGCCACATTTCCGCCTGTGATCGCAAGAGCCTTGGAAATCAGATCCTTTTCAACCTGGTTGATGATCTCCTCGACCACGATTCCTTCAGGTGGGATCTCAAAGGAGAAAGGTGCTTGACGCCGAGGCGGTCCGCCCCATATCTCGCGGGGCAGCATTTCGGGAGTGATCACCTCCGCATTGTGCATGATGCAGATTCTTTCAACGACATTGCGAAGCTCGCGCACATTGCCGGGCCAGTGATAGCGCATCAGCAGATCAATGGCCGGCCGGGAAACATCACGTATCGCCTTGTTGAACTCCCGGCTGAAACGTTTAAAAAAGTGGTCGAGCAGCTGAGGAATGTCTTCCCGGCGCTCCCTCAAGGGCGGCATATGGATCGGAAACACATTGAGTCGATAGTAAAGGTCTTCGCGAAATTCACGGTCATCGATCGCCTGCTTGAGGTCGCGGTTGGTTGCGGCAATCACCCGCACATCGATATCGATATTACGCACCCCGCCGAGGCGACGGATCTTGCGATCTTCGAGCACGCGCAACAACTTGACCTGCAGATTGAGATCCATCTCGCCGATCTCATCGAGGAAAACCGTGCCGCCGTTGGATTCTTCGATGAGGCCGATCTTTCGGTTCTTGGCATCGGTAAAAGCACCGCGTTCATGACCGAAAAGCTCAGTTTCCAGCAGGTTGAAGGGCAGAGATCCGCAATTGATCTCGACGAAGGCCCGCTCCTTGCGGGGCGACAACTGGTGAATGGCGCGGGCTACAAGCTCCTTGCCGGTGCCGCTTTCGCCGGTAATCAGCACAGTGGCGTGTTCATGTTTTGCCACCTCCTGGATCTGGTGAAAAACCTGCAGCAACTGGGGGCTGGAGCCGATCATGTCCGTCTGGCCGAACTGGGCGCCGCCCTCACGCTTGAGATGCCGCACCTCGCGGCGCAGGTTCTGGGTTTCCAAAGCCAGTTTGACGATCAGATGAATGGCGTCGGCCTTGAACGGTTTTTTGATGTAGTCGTAGGCACCGAGCTTCAGTGCCTCGACGGCACTCTCCACCGTTCCGTAGCCGGTGATGATGATGACCAGAACCTCCGGATCGACTTCGCGCAGTTCACGCAGGACATCCAGGCCGCTGCGATGACCCAGGCTAAGATCGAGCAGCACCAGATCGATCTCCTCTTCACTCACCCGGCGCACCGCCTCCTCGCCGCTGTCGGTTGAAAAAGGGCGATAACCGTCATCTGCAAGAATGCGTTCCAGGTTCTCGCGGATAAACGCTTCATCATCGACGATCAGGATTTTTTCCATGGGGCATTTATCCTTATCCGCTGCTTCTTCGCCTTATCAGGCCAGTTCTCAGCAGCATACAGCGCAAAATGTGAATAAGACTGATGCTATTGATTCAGCAGGGGATTGGCAACAGAAAAATGGTGAATTTCCGCCACATCACCCCAGCGGAAACCAGAGAATAAACTCAGTACCTTCTCCCGGCCGGCTGTTGACCTCAATACGACCGCCATGATCAGCGATAATATTGTGAGTAATCGACAGTCCCAGGCCAGTTCCCTCCCCCTTGCTGGTGTAGAAAGGCTCAAAGATCAACGGCAGGCGATCCGGCGCGATACCTTCTCCGGTATCCGAGATTTTCACGCAGATATGGTCATCGACCCGGGCAGCGGCGACCTCAAGGCAACCTCCTTGCGGCATGGCATCGATGGCGTTGGTCAAAAGATTGAGAAAGGCCTGTTTGAGCTTGGCCGCATCGAGCGCAAACCGAGGCAAGGGCTCCTGAATATCTTCGTCCAGCATGATATTTGAGCGCTCGCACTGCTTCTGCACCAGAAACAGAATATCGCCCAACACCGGGGCCACATCCCCCGGCTGCAAAGAGGATTGAGCCGTGGTGGCAAAGGTGAGCAGTTCGTTGACCAAACCCTCGAGGCGTTCCATTTCGCACAGGGCACGCTGAATCAGCGCCTGATCTTCGGGGTTGCGCAGCAAGCGGTCGTGCAGGTCATCGAGCATAATGCTGATACCGGTCAGTGGATTGCGAATCTCGTGGGCGATGCCTGCACTGAGGCGGCCCAGGGAGGCCAATCGCTCCATGCGCCCGAGATGTTCGCGCAAATTGACCCGCTCGGTCAAATCCTCCACCGTCAGGATGCGCCCGGACGAACGAGGCGCCAACAACGGCAGAAATGCAAGCCGCAGAGTAATGCGTCTGCCGTTTCTTTCAACTTGCAGATACTGACTCCATCGCCGACTGACATCCTGCTCCAGGGCTGGTCGCAGCGCCTCGATCACCTCCGGCCAGTCCTGCAGGTAATTAAAGAGGTCGAGACTTTCTTCGCAGGCCCCGAGACCAAGAATAGATCGTGCAGGACCATTGACCGATGTGACGCGGTGGTGACCATCGAGTGTCAAAATGCCCGTTTCGATATTTTCGAAAACCGTTTGTTTGAAATTGCGTTCGCGAATAATCTCCTTGCGTGAACGGCGCAATGCTTTCAAGGTTTTCATCAGGCGTTCACGGCGATGGTTCAGTTCTCCGGCCATGGCATTGAATGCCTGGGCAAGCCGCCCCACCTCATCATCACCCTTGACCGCAACTTCGGTCCTCAGGTTGCCGCGGGCCATCGCGCGGGTTCCGTCCATCAATCTTTCCAGGGGACCGGTAATACTGCGCGAAAGCCTCCAGGCAGCGAGAAAAACAACCCCCATCGTAAAGACCACCAGCAACCATGAGCGGTGCATGAAGCGGGTCACTTCCTGCTGGATGACAGACGAGGTTTCAATCGCAGACTGATGAAACTGCCGCAATTCCGCCCCGATGGTAACACCGCCCCAGATACTGTCAGTTCCTCCTCCTGCAGCACGGTAAAACACGGGCCCATAGGCCATGATTTTACGGGACCCTCCGACATTGGTCACATCGACAACACCCGAGTTGCCCTCCAGAACCTCCCGGGCGACGACGGGATAGTTGGGATGGATGAAACCCGCATGCAGCAGGTTGTAGGGGATGGCCCCGCGCGCAACTTCTTCGGGCGAGGAACGGGTCGTATAGGGCGGAACCAAGCGGCCATCAGAATCGAGCCCCCGGATATCCCAGAACTTCGGATGCGTAATGATCCAGCCTTCATGATCGAACATAAAGGCGTAATTGCCGCTTTCATAAGAGAGGAAAACGACGTACTTCTTCTCCGTCGGCGTGATGTGCTGAGTAAATTCCATCAAATGGCGGTGATCGAGAGAGAGAACCACTACGGCCTGCAGAGTGCCTTCCGGGGCATACAGCGGAGCGGCAAAACGAACGACCCCCTGGTATTTTCTGCCTTCTACCGCATCCTCGGGACGCATCTCCCCTGCCAACTGCTCCTGCTTGCCGACATGCCACCCCGTCACAGGCGAAACATAGACGCCGCCAGCGGGAAGATGCCGGGCTTGAAGAAAGTAATCTTCGGTCAGATAGGTTGTGTTGGCGAGATCTGAGACATCACGCAGATCAGTCGAAACCTCGCCCTCCACAATCCGCAGCATCTCCTGGCCATCGGGATCTATAAAAGCCATCTCCTGGTAAAGGGGGATGGATTCACGGACCTCGACAGGTTCTCGATTGGTTCCGGAACGATACCAGACTGAACGGCGGTGCTGGTGATAGAAACGCAGATACGCTTCTGCGTCGGGTTCAAGCAGAGCGAGGTCAAACAGGTCCGCCTCGACCCGACTCAAAAAATCAGCAACCGAATCAGCAACCATCTCCGCCCGCAGCACAAGTGCGCGTGAAGCCTGAAAATCGAGCGCTTCAGTCGCACTGCGCCGCAGGTAGTCCTCCACCAGCCAGAGATTATTGGCGGAATATGCGGCGAGAAATCCGAGGGGAAGCAGCGCAAGCAGCAGGAAAGCAAACAGAACTTTTTTATGAAGAGTCAAACGCGGCATGGCGTGAGTATACCTGAACCACACCTGTAAATAGAAGAGGCATTGGAGAAAAGAATAAGCTGGAAGGCGTGAAGGATGGTCTCTTTTTCAGACTCAGGAGTGGCAGCGATGCGGTTCCTGATCCTGAGACATGGGGGGCCGGCCGGCATTAATCAACCGGGTATCGAGCGCCAGCGGCAGAAGGCGCAGGTGCTTTTTCATGACCTCTTCCAGACAGCGTCCGTCATGAATGATGACGTCTTTGGGAGCGATCTCGGTCAGAGCCAGAATAGATCCGTTGGGCCGTAAATAAATCTGAACATCGTAGTCTTTGTGATTGAAGGTCAGAGTCTGACTGTGAATGAGTGTTGCATTTTCCATGGGCGCCTCCCGGATACGGCTGTGTCTGACCGAAAAAACCTAATGTTCTCCAGGTAGCAATGAGTGCGCCAATGGGCAATTTTTCAATTAAAACCGAAAGAAGCTATTTAATTCAACATGTTGCACATAAAAAGCCTGATGCACAGCAGCGTCAGGCCTGGGTGAAAACTCCCAAAATGGGTGATATGACGACAAAAAGATTGTACTGTAATCGTTAAAAAAGGTTATTTGCGCCTGGCGACGACATAATCGGCTAATTCAAACAGGGCCTGCCGGGCAGGGGAATCCGCAAAACATTTCAAATGTCCCTTGGCCTGCTCAACCAGTTCGCGCGCCCTCATCCGGGTATGCTCAATCCCGCCGTAATGTTCGATCAGATCGCAGACGTAGTTCAAATCTTCGGCAGGGAGTTCATCCTGCTCAACGATCTCCTCCACCCTGCTGCGCTCCTGCTCGTTGCATTCGCGCAGGGCGTGGATCAGGGGCAGAGTCATTTTACCCTCCTGCAGGTCGTGCCCGCGCGCTTTACCGAACTCGGCCTCTTCGGCAACATAATCGAGCGCATCATCCATAAACTGAAAGGCGATGCCCAGATCCATGCCGAAATCCTTGAGCGCGGTGCGTTTCTGATCATCGACACCGCCGAGAATCCCGCCCGCTTCACAGGCAGCGGAGATCAGCACCGCCGTTTTGCTGCGAACAACATCGAGATAACGAGGCTCGTCCATTTCCAGGTCACAGGTTCCGACCAGCTGCATGATTTCACCCTCGGCCATGCTGGTGGTTGCATCTGAAAGAACCTGCAGCACATCGAGGCTTCCCCCCCGCACCATAATGGAGAAGGATTTGGCAAACAGAAAATCTCCGACCAGAACCGAGGCCTGATTGCCCCACAGGGAATTGGCTGAAGCACTGCCGCGACGTAATACCGCGTCATCGACCACATCATCGTGGAGGAGGGTTGCCGTATGAAGAAACTCAACGACCGCCGCCAACCCCACATGCTGGTCGCCGTCATACTCTGCCAGTCTGGCGCTGAGGAGCAGCAGCATGGGGCGTATGCGTTTGCCGCCGCTGGCAATGACGTAGTCACCAACCTTGCGGATCAGGTAAACGTCGGAATCAAGAAATTCCTCGAAAAGACCTTCCACCTGCTTCAGGTCGTCGGAGAGAAGTTTTAGGGCATTTTCCATGATGGGTAAGTTATCCTCGAACCGTAAAAGTTCTGCCATCCTAGTGAATTATAAGGTGCCATGTCAAAGTTTTTTTCCTGCCGGGTTGTCGACGACACGGTGGGTCACCTCCGCTCCAGTCAACGGCTCCCGGCGGCGGAATGAAGAAAAGGATCCACGAAAGCATTTAACCCGGGTTATTCATGAATAATCCGGGTTAGCCATCGACCTTGATGCTTTTTTGCGAAAGCATCAAGGTTGAGAATTTTCAAGGGGGGCAGGTTCTTCGACAGCAGGCGGCTTATGGGGGACGAAAACCCGGTCGTCTTCATCCCATCGATAGCCACCGGCATCCCAGATCGCTTCCAGGGCATCCCAGTCCATGTGCACACCCTTCATTTCATCGACCGTATCCGATGCCTCGAGCATCTCACCGTCATCGACGATACCGTCACCATTGAGATCCGCCCACTGCACATGGTCCACTTCGACGACGGCATCCCCCTCGAGTGAAACTGAAAGATTGCGCCCATTGGGATTGACGATAATCTCTCCGGAGAAATAGGCCGTAGATGGGATCTTGCCCACATTTTCACCGACACGGAGGCGATAGACCACCCGGTTGCGCTCATCTCCAGGTTTGACAATCCATCGCGCGACACCCTCCGCATTGTTCAGACTGGTGGGCGGGGGGGCCGCTTCCACCAACTGCCACCCCTTCGGGAAACTCTCCCGCAGGATATACCCCTTGACCGTATCATCGGTTTCAAGACGGATATGAACCGGAATCACCTCCCCGGGCGCGGCATAGGGAGGTAGGGAACGATATCCTTCAAACCGGCCGACCAGCGTGTCCTGCCGCTGCATCAACCAGTAAATGATAACACCTGCAACAACGAGCAAAGCCGGTAACAGAAGCAACCATGCCCTGCTGTCCTTTGATCGCTGCGGCGGAAACGCCTCCGCAGGCTCCGCCTCTTCGTCAACACCTTCAACGTCATCCTCATTTTTTTCAAGGATTTCCTCAACATCGACCTCAAGGGCTTCCGCCAGGCGAACAGCATTTTCACGTTTTATGGAAGGGTAGCGATTATTCTCCCAGCGTGAAACCGTGTCGGTGGTCACCCCGACCACCTTGGCCACGTATAGCTGGGTAAGCTTTTTTTCTTCACGAATGCGACGAATCGCTTCGCTGTCTAGATTTACGGTGGGCTGCAGGATAGAAGTCATAGATCTCTCGGATGGCAAAATTACGTCATCCTAGCAGAAGCAAGATCAAGGCGTAAACATCAAACAGGGTCGGCGCCCGGCGCCTGGGCATTAAACGGGCAGATATCCCTGAGAGAGAAGCCGGCCTCGAGCAACTCCTGAAATTTTTCGGGAGACAGGGGGCGGCCGAAATAATACCCCTGTAATTCGTCGCAGTGACGCGTTCTAAGAAACTCGAGCTGCTGGCGTGTTTCGACCCCTTCGGCGATCACCTTGATGTTGAGGCTGTGGGCCACCGCGATAACTGCGTCGACAATCGCAGCGTTATCCGGATCAGCCGTCACATCACGCACAAAGGACTGGGCAATTTTAAGGCGGTCGAAGGGAAAGTGCTTCAGATAGCTCAGCGACGAATAACCGGTTCCGAAATCATCGATGGCCAGATTGAGGCCACGTACCTTGATATCCGTGAGCGTCATGATTGTGACTTCGGCATTTTCCATGATGGTACTTTCGGTCAATTCCAGTTCGAGCTGGGCAGGATCAAAACCGGTACTCTCCAGAATGTGATCGATCATATCTATAAAACAGGGGTGATTGAACTGACGTCCCGAAATGTTGACCGCCAACCGCAGAGCGGCGTACCCCATATTCTTCCAGATGTTCACCTGCCGACAGGCCGCATCGAGGACCCATCCTCCGATTTCGAGGATAAGGCCGGTCTCCTCTGCAACGGGGATGAACTTCTCGGGGGTCAAAAGCCCCAGGTCGGGATGGTTCCAGCGCAGCAGCGCCTCCATGCCGACCAGCCGACCGCTGACGAGGTCGAGTTGGGGCTGAAAAAGCAGAAAAAGTTCGTCGCGTTCCAGCGCGTAGCGCAGACTCGTTTCGAGAGTGAGGCGTTCCTGAACGCGTGCGTTCATTTCATGAGAGAAAAACTGATAGGTATTTTTGCCCCGTTCCTTGGACTGATACATGGCGATGTCGGCATGCCGCAGCAGGGTCTGGCTGGTGTCGCCGTCGCCGGGGAATACTGCTATGCCGATGCTGACGGTCGTCGCAATCTCATGGTCCCCAAGCATCACCGGACGAGCCAGATTTTCCAGGATCTTGTGCGCAATACCTGCCAGACCGTCCTCCTGGTCGAAATCCGACAAAACAACAACGAATTCATCCCCGCCGAGGCGCGCCACCGTGTCGCTTCTGCGAACGCTGTCGGCAAGTCGGCGCGCCGTGACCTTGAGCAGCTCGTCGCCGCAGGAGTGCCCCAGCTTGTCATTGACCGACTTGAATCGATCCAGGTCGAGAAACATCACACCTGCCTCACGGTTCTCACGGCGGGCTCTGGAAATCACCTGTTCGATCCGGTCGGCCAGCAGGGTGCGGTTGGGCAGGCCGGTCAGCACATCGAAATAAGCCAGATGCTGAATTTCCAGGTCCGCATGATATTGAGCCACCGCGACGGCCAGCAGGTTTGCCAATGATTGAAGAAAAACAAGATCATCCCGGTCAAAGTGGTCTTTGCGCCTGGAATAAACCGCCAGTACCCCGTGGGGGCTGGCCTTTCCCGGAATGGCAATACCTGCGGCGCTCAGAGCGTTGAAAGATGACCCGAAACGAGCGGGCACCATTTTGGGCGTATGATTTTCGAAATCACCGACCAGGACGGGATGCCCCCCCTCCATCAGAACGTGCTCTTCGAAGCAGATTGCGCCGCTGTCATGAAAAAGCCGCGGCGCTTCAACAGCATCCTTCCCGTACCAGGCCCGCGGTCGCAGGCTGCGCATTTCTGGAAGAAATTCGAGAATCTGGCTGCACTCGGCGTTCAGGCAGGGAACTACCGCGGAGACAGTCTTCTCCATCAACCGATCCAGTTCAACGCCCAGAAAAACATCTCGCCCCAATTCCGAAAAGAATTGATGACAATCTTTAAGACGTTGCAATTCATACTGCGCACCAGCATGAGAATCTGCTGATTTTTCAAGTGGAAAATGTTGTTGCATATAAAAAGTAATTCCTTCGCCGATAGTCTGTCGGCCGTCAGATCACACAGGACCCTGAAACACGGCGAGGCCATTGCCGGATCGAACACTCAGCCTGAAATCCATCGCGCCAATCAGCAACGACCCTTATAGAATAAACCAGATCAAACAAGGAATAAACAAATAATATCAAATGACTAAGGAGAGCTTGGCCTTACAGAATATTTTAGTTAGAATGTCGTCATTACTTTCACCATAAATCCAACAATTCCGTATTTCGGAGGATAAAGTGACAGACTCATGATCAAAGCAATTTTCTGGGACAACGACGGCATTCTTGTCGACACCGAGCCTCTTTATTTTCAGGCGACGCGTGAAGTTCTGGCTCATCATAACGTTGTGCTTACACGGGAAGAATTTATCCGTATCTCTCTTCAGCAAGGGCAGAGCGCTTTCGATCTGGCCCGGGATCAGGGATATGATCCTGCCGAGCTTGAACAGATGAGGCGGCAGCGCAACCGGCGCTACACCCGCCTTCTCGAGGAGGGAGCTGAAGCTCTGCCGCATGTGGAGGAAACACTGAAAGCCCTCTATGGCCGCTTCCGCATGGGAATCGTGACCAGCTCGCTCGCAGAGCACTTTAATGCCATCCATTCGCAAACCGGGCTTCTGCCGTATTTTGATTTCACCCTGACCCGCGAACAGTACGCGCAGACCAAACCCCACCCGGAACCCTACCTCACGGCACTTTTGCGCTGCGGTCTCTCTCCCAAGGAATGCATTGTCATCGAGGACAGCGAACGTGGCCTAGCAGCGGCCGTGGCTGCAGGGCTGCGTTGCATCGCAATCCCCACCGAACTTACCCGCGGCGGAGATTTTTCGCAGGCCTTTGCTGTGCTTGAAGACGTGAGCGAAATCCCATCTCTTTTGAACCGAATTTGACCTTCTGCCACCTAAACACGGCATACCTTCTGCATTAAATTATTTATCCACCTCGTGGGTGGCAGTCTCTTGACATGGAAGTTGCGACCCCATGCCATGCCGTCACATAAAATCTTAAACTTTCCGGGCTTCACCGACGATAAAGAGTCGACACCCTGTTTTTGCATTTTGAACCTGCTTCTTCTTTCACGGGTTTTGCCATGTCTTTCAAACCGGTCAGCGATTTTACCGAGTATTTCACAACCCCTGATCGCTCAAAGATCAGCCATGCAAAGCAATCCTCGAAAAGCTTTGAGAAAATTTTTGAAGAGACTGCAAGCCGCCCGGATATTACCCCGGCCCAACAGGCCCGAGTGATGGCTGAAACGGCAAGGCTGCGCATGATGGCAGGACTTTTCACCGATGATCCCAACGGGGCAACCCAGCCCCTGATCCCGAACATTGATAATCTTCGCTCCGCGGCAGTGCATCATTACCGCGCTCAAGAGTATAAATCCGCCCAAACGGCCGACACCGCCTCTTCAACTGCTTCTCGGGAGCAGGAAGCTGTGTTCTCAGCGGCACCAATGCCCGAGACCAAACCGAACTCTGGAAAAATCGAATCGTATATCAATAAAGCCTCTGCGCGGTTCGGGGTCTCACCGCATTTGATCAAGGCTGTGATTCAGGCAGAAAGCAGCTTCAACCATCAGGCCGTTTCCCCGGCCGGCGCACAGGGGTTGATGCAGCTGATGCCCGCCACGGCAAAAGAACTTGGAGTCGACAATCCATTCGATCCTGAACAGAATGTTATGGGCGGCACACGCTACCTCAAATCACTGCTCGACCGCTATGAGGGCGACCTGGACAAAGCCCTCGCTGCCTACAACTGGGGAATGGGCAACCTCGAAAGAAATCCGGACGCGCTCCCCGCAGAAACCCGCAATTACCAATCTAAAGTAAAAACCTTTCTGGCCCGAATGACCGAAGACAATCGCCGCGCCTGATCGCCGGTCACAATAGTTTCCTTCCCCCCCCTTTTTGCGTAAACATAATATTTTTACGTTGTTAGTAAAAAAATGGGTTGCCAAAATCGCTTTGGTGAATTAGTATTGCGCCATGTTTCCTGATCGGAATATCCGGTCAGGTTTTGCCCCGTGATTCCCCCTCCTTCACGGGGCATTTTTTATTCTCTTCACACCCCTACCAATTAAAATTCCTACATTTTTCACAATGAACGGGACTGAGAAATAAAATTAACCTTATTTTCAGGGCATTTTTGCCTTGACACTTTACAATTAAGCTATTATCTTAAATCTAGCAAATTAAAACTACCCTTATCAACCGCAGGTTTTCTTGAAAAATCATGCGGTTTTTGCCCCGTGTATCTCCTCCCTGGCACGGGGCGTTTTTTGAGGTTTTCAACGCGAATCAGGCATAAAATCTGCAGAGGCCTTCAAACTATGCAAGCTGCAGGTCAATTGACCGACTCTTTTTCCTGCGTGGGAGAATCATGGCAATGAATAGTTTTTCCATTCGGACAAAAATTCTGGCTCTCGGCATCATTTTGCCATTGGTATTGGTTTCTCTCCTGTTCGGCCTTTTCTATTTTCATTCGGAGAACACAGCCCTCGACGCTTTTATCGACAAGGCACGCGCCATTTGCCTGACGGCCGAATCCACCCGCGAGGAGATGGAAGACAAATGGGCCCAGGGGCTTTTCTCCCGCGAGCAGTTGCGGCAATGGATGCAGGACGGAGAGCAGCAGAAAATCATCGCCGCCGTCCCGGTTGTTTCGGCATGGCGGGCTGCAATGAAAAAATCGGAAGAAGGTGAATATACCTTCCGCACGCCTAAATTTCAGCCCCGCAATCCAGCCAATCAACCCGACCCTCTGGAAACTCGCGCGCTGGAAGCCTTTCAACAGGGTGACACCGAATATTACGAAATCGATGAAGCGCAGAATGCCGTGCGCTATTTTCGCCCGGTCGTCCTGTCTCAGACCTGCATGAACTGCCACGGCGACCCGGCTGAATCGCAAGAATACTGGGGCAACGCCAAGGGACTCGACCCCACCGGCGCACGCATGGAGAACTGGAAGGTCGGCGAGGTCCACGGCGCGTTCGAGGTGATCCAATCTCTGGACTCCGCTCAGGCCATGGTAGCCGGCGCCATGTTTAAAGGGGGGACGACCGTGCTGGCGGGGATGGCGATCTACACCCTGCTGTTCGTCTTTTTCATCAGCCGCACTTTCATCCAACCGCTCAACCGTACTGTCGCCATGATTTCAGGACTCGAAAGAGGAGATCTCGACCATCGTCTGCAGATGGAGCGCGAGGATGAAATCGGCACCCTCGCCGACAGCCTCGACCGGTTTGCCGACAATCTCAAGCATGATGTTCTGACCGCCTTCCAGCGCCTCGCTGACGGGGACTTCACCTTCAAGGCCCAGGGGTTGATCGCCGAACCGCTGGCCCGCGCCAATACCAGCCTGAACCAGTTGGTCTCCGAACTTCAACAGGTGGGGGAGCGCATCAACGGCCGTTCTGCTGAAGTTGCCGATTCAAGCCAGGCTTTATCGCAGGGCGCAACTGAACAGGCGGCATCCCTTGAAGAAATCAGCGCCTCACTGCATGAATTGACGTCACAAACCAAGAAAAATGCCGACAATGCCGGTCTCGCGGACCGACTGACCGGCCAGGTGCAAGGATCTGCGGAAAACGGTAATCAGCAGATGCAGCAGATGGTCGCCGCCATGACCGATATCAATGATTCCGGGCAGAATATTTCAAAAATAATCAGAGTCATCGACGAGATTGCATTTCAGACCAACCTGCTGGCCCTCAATGCCGCGGTGGAAGCTGCGCGTGCCGGCGTGCATGGCAAAGGGTTTGCCGTGGTGGCGGAAGAGGTGCGCAACCTCGCCGGCCGCAGCGCCAAGGCGGCACGGGAAACTGCGGAATTAATTGAAGGATCCCTCGCCAAGGCAAAGAACGGCGCAGAAATCGCTGAACATACAGCAGAAGCCTTGAAAGAGATTGTTCAGGGAATCGGAAAAATCACCGATCTCGCCGGAGAAATCGCCACAGCCAGCAACGAACAGGCGGAGGGGATCGACCAGATCAATATCGGCATCTCACAGATCGATCAGGTGACGCAGCAGAATACGGCCACGGCCGAAGAAAGCGCCGCGGCGGCAGAGGATCTTTCCGGACAGGCCGTGCGTCTGCACACCATGCTGTCACGCTTCAAACTCGATACGTCCCTGGCCCTCGCATCCCCGCACACCGAAACACCGGCTCGGCGGCCATCCTCCCCGCCGAAGAAAAGTGCCGCACCCCAAAGGCGCGAAACGGGGGAAAAGGAGGATTGGGGAAGATCGGGCACATCAAGCAGTCACCAGGAAATGATTGCCCTGGATGATGATGAATTCGGCCGTTATTAAAGAGAAGTATCTACCTAGAGCCCGTAGAGCTTCATCTTCTCCCACAGGTTTTTACGGCTGATTCCGAGCAGGGCGGCTGATTCGGTTTTGTTGCCGACGGTTTTCGCCAGGGCCCGTTGAATGCATTTTCTCTCAGCCGCAGCAACGGCTTCCGCCAGGGTATCGCAGACATCCTCCGCAGCGTCGGATCCCGTTTCGCGAATCTCGGGAGGCAGATCCCACAGCTGGATTCTGGGTGCGGGAGCAAGGACCGAGACCCGCTCCAGAATATTGCGCAGTTCCCGGACGTTGCCGGGGAAAGGATAACTTTCCAGCGCTGTCCTGGCTTCGGGTGAAAGCTCAAAGGTCAAACCGCGCTCCCGGCCGAATTCCTCCAGAAAAAAGTCCGCCAGTTCCAGGATATCCTCACCACGTTCCCGCAGAGGCGGAATTCCAAGGGGGATGACCTGCAGGCGGTAAAAAAGATCCTGCCTGAAATTGCCTTTGCGAACCTCTTCCGCCAGATTTTTTGCGGTCGCACAGATCACACGCACATCCACCGGCAGCGGGGTTTGGCCCCCGACCCGCTCGATCTCACGCTCCTGAAGCACTCGCAGCAGCTTGACCTGAAGATCGAGAGGCATATCGCCAATCTCATCCAGTAGTATAGTCCCCTGATCGGCCAGCTCGAATTTTCCGACAGCGGTCTTATCGGCACCGGTAAAGGCCCCTTTTTCATGCCCGAAAAGTTGGGATTCCATCAAGCCGGCCGGAATCGCGGCACAGTTGAGGCGCACATAAGGCTTTTCTGCGCGCCGGCTTTCATAATGAATAGCCGCGGCAACCAACTCTTTGCCGGTCCCGCTCTCACCCTGCAGCAGCACCGTTGAATCCACCGAGGCAACCTGGCTGATCATGCGAAGCATTTTTTGCATGGCGGGGCTTGAGCCAATGATCGGACGGCGACTGCCGCAGCAATGCTCCAGAGACACGCAGCGGGCCTTGACCGCCTGCATTTCCAGCAGACGGGAGATACGCAGACTCAGGTCATCCAGGTCGAATGGTTTCAGGATGTAATCCGCAGCACCCTTTTTCAGACAGGCGACCGCATTGTCACTGCTGCCGTAGGCGGTCATCATCACGACTTCGGTCCGGGGTGCCTGACTTTTGATTCGTTGAAGCAGTTGCTCCCCGTCGAGCCCAGGCATGCGGATATCGGACAGAACAAGATCGTAGCGGCTGCTGCCAAGCTTTTCCAGGGCTTCACTGCCCGTGGCAGCCGCATCGACCAACCAGCCCTGGTCGCGCAGGTGATCGATCACCGTGATACGCATGATTTCTTCGTCTTCAGCCACCAGGATACGCGGGACCATCAGTTCATATCTCCTTCCTCAGTTTCATGTCGAGAATCTGCCATGGGCACACGCAGAATAAACACAGCTCCATGGGGGACGGCATTGCGAACATGCAACTCACCCTCCATACGCCGGACCAGAGAGTAGGAGACGGAGAGCCCGAGACCGGTCCCTTCGCCCACCTCTTTGGTCGTAAAAAAGGGTTCAAAAATTTTACCCATATGTTCGGGCGGTATCCCCGGGCCACTGTCCTTGACCTCAACAACAAGATCCGAGCCATCAATGCGACTGCAGACATTGAGCGTGCCCCCCTGCTCACCCATGGCCTGCACAGCGTTGCCCGCCAGATTGAGCACAACCTGGCGCAGAGCTTCTATCCCAACGCATATCTGTTTCTGAACCCCGAGATGGAGTTCCAGGGCAATGGAACGGCGGCCGACGCAGGTCAATTCCAGGCAATCCCGGATCATGGCGTCCACGTCTGCGTATTTCATCACGAGCGGTTCCTTGCGGCCGATATTCAGCAACTGCCTCACGGTAGAGCGGATTCGTTCCACTCCCTGCGTCAGAAGTTCCAGGTAGCGTGCCTGCAATTCGGGTTTGCTGGTGTTTTTCTTCATGGTCTGAATGCAGTTGTGCATCCCTCCCAATGGGTTGTTGATTTCATGGGAGATGCCTGCAACCAATCGCCCCAACGCAGCAAGTTTTTCACTTTGAAAGACCTGCTCGCGCGTCTCGTCCAGTTCCCTTCGGGACAGCTCAAGGCGGGTGCATAAATTTTTAAAATGACGGGAAAGAGCGCCGATCTCATCATTTTCGTCCTCCATCTCGGCAAGCATGCCGGGCATCCCGCCCTGGGGATAGCTATCCATCGCCCCGGCCAGAAGTTTCAAGCGTCTGGCGACCAGAAGATCGAACAGCACGTAGATAGTCAGGGATACAATCAAAATGGTCGCCACGGCGATATTGAGAAGCATGTGGTTATTGGTGCGAATCTCGGCAAAAGCGGGGTCCATGGGAATCGTGACGTTCATTGCGCCGCGGATGTCGCCAACCTGGTAGCCCTGACCGGCATGACAGCTCAGGCATTGCTGTTCGACCTCCAGAGGTGCCATGTAGCGCAGCCGATAGGATCCGGCAATTTTTTCGATGGCGACCGTTTCAGGCGCCCCACGGGAAAACTTCTCCAGGGCGCCCCGTTCGAAATCATCCGGCGCATTGAGAGGATTCAGGGGGTTCAGGCTGGTCACGTTGAATTGCCCCATCCCTTCTCGGGCGGCATACTCGGAAAGTTCCCGAGTCACCATGGCGGGATTGCGTTTAACCAGCCAGTTCCCCCGCTCATCGCGTACTGCACCATCTTTAAGGAAGGGATTCCCTTCAACTCCGGGCTGCTTGACAAAAAAAAGACCGTTATGGTCAGCAACCCACTGCCGAGTCAGACGAATCTGATGAAACAACATCTTGGCCTGGCGCGTTGCCTGTTCAACCACGAGTTCTTCCTGAAAACTCGATGTCCGGTAAAAAGTAACCCCGTACGAACAAAGGGTGACCAACCCCACCAGCAGAACAAATTTGGTTTTCAGTTGCATGTTCCCCAACCGCCTTTCCATTTCGAGGCTTCAAGTGTTACCACAGAGTAACAGAAGCAATCGACAATCGCTACCCCAAGGTAACACATGCACGCTTTTAAGAATTGCAAACATTTGTTTCTACAGTCCTTTTTGAATGGCACACGCATTGCTAACAACAGTATCAAAAAGCATGATTGAAACCGTAAAATGTGCTTTTGAACTAAAAACATATTATTCGACGGACAATAAGGTTTGTTTTTGAACTGCTAACCTTCTCTACTTAAAGGCGGCTTATGCGAAACGACAACTTCATGAAGTATGTGGCCACCTGCAGCGTGGTGGCGGTAATCGGGTTGTTTGCCTATGTGGTGTATGAATCGAAGGCGCTTTCCTATCTCTCAAGCGACCCCAAGGTTTGTATCAACTGCCACACCATGAACACCCATTACGCGACCTGGCAGCACAGTTCCCATCGTGAGAGGGCAACCTGTGTGGACTGCCACCTTCCGCGTGATTCATTCGTAAACAAAATGATCGCCAAATCGAAGGATGGCTTTAACCACTCTCTCGCCATGACGCTGGGCAACTACGGTTACAACCTGCGCGTCACCCAGGACGCCGCCCAGCGCATCCAGACCAACTGCATTTCCTGCCATGAAGAGATTGTTTCCCAGATGCAGGAAAATGCAGAAAACTATCAAATCGTTCAGGACAACGTTCCTATGGGGCGCCAGTGCTGGGACTGCCATCGCGGTCTGCCCCACGGCCTGACCAGGAATCTGACCACCACGCAAAACAATCTTGGCGTCAAAGAACTCTAAAAAATCGAACCAGGAGAATCATCGATGAAAAAATCATGGATCATCACAATCGTCTCGTTGGTCATCATAGTCCCTCTGCTGCTGCTGCTGGTTTCCATCAAGGAGAACAAAACCGAGCAGCAGGCCATCAACCAGGTCCCGGACATCGAAAAACTCGACCCGCGCAGTTCCGAATGGGGTAAATATTTCCCCCGCCAATATGATTCGTACATCCAGACCCGCAAAAGCGATGAGATCAAAGATGTCCTCAAAAATGATCCCAACCTGGTGGTGCTTTGGGCCGGCTACGGTTTCTCCAAGGACTACAACGCACCGCGCGGTCACTTCTATGCCCTTGAGGACAACCTGAATACACTGCGTACCGGTGCACCGGTAGATGAAAAGAGCGGCCCCATGCCTACCGCCTGCTGGACCTGTAAAGGCCCCGATGTCCCGCGCCTGATGGACGAAATCGGTGAATATGACTTTTTCACCGGCGCCTGGGCACGCCTGGGCGGCGAAATCGTCAACTCCATCGGATGCGCCGATTGTCATGACAACAAAACCATGCAGCTCAACGTGACACGTCCCCATCTTAAACGTGCAATCGACGCAGAGGGTTCCATGAAATTCGCCGACGCGACCCACCAGGACATGCGCACCTTCGCCTGCGCCCAGTGCCACGTCGAATATTATTTCAAACCGACCAAGTGGACCGATGAATACGGCCAGGAGCAGACCGCAAAAGTTGTCACCCTGCCCTGGGACAACGGCTTTTCTGCCGAGGAGATGGAAGAATACTATGACGAGAGAAATTTTTCCGACTGGACCCACAAACTGAGCAAGACACCTATGCTCAAAGCTCAGCATCCAGGCTATGAGACCTTTATCACAGGCGCTCATGGACAGAACGGTCTGGCATGCGCCGACTGCCACATGCCTTATGTCCGCGAAGGCGGGGTCAAGTACTCCAACCATAAAGTGGGCAGCCCGCTCGATGATATCGCCAATACCTGTCTGAACTGCCATCAGGGCACCGAAAAGGAATTTAAGGCCAAAATCGACCGCAAACTGGAGCGTAAGAACGAACTGGCCCGTGAAGCCACGAAAATTCTTGCTCAAGCTCACCTTGAAGCCGCACGGGCCTGGGAACTCGGGGCCACCGAAAAAGATATGAAAGCGGCACTGCAGGATATTCGCCATGGCCAGTGGCGCTGGGATTATGCCGTAGCCGCCCACGGCGCATTTTTCCATGCGCCTGAAGAAATCCTGCGCGTTCTAGGTGGAGCCATTAACAAAGCGCAGAATGCCCGCCTCAAACTGCGCGTGATCCTCGCCAAACTCGGCGATCCAGACTATGAAGCGCCGAGCTATGTCAACAAGGAAGAAGCCCAGCATCTTGTCGGCCTGCCGATGGACAAACTGGTCGAAGAGAAAAAGGAATTTATCAATGGTCTCAAGCAGAAGTGGTTCGATATGGGTGAGGAAAAAGGCATCTACGATCCTAAGTCGCGCGAAGGCATGAAGCTGAAAACCTCCTTCAACTGATCCTGAAGATCAAAAACCATGAACAAAAAACGGCTCTGTCCGAAACAAGGACAGAGCCGTTTTTTTGTCTGAAAATGAAAACTGGTCAGGCCGCGGCCGTCATCTCTTGCAGCCGATCGAGCAGAGGGGAAATTTCCGGGTGACGGGCCCACTCACACTGTTCCTCAAGCACAGAAACCAGAATGTCCTCGGTGGTCAGAGGATTGGCCAGCACTGCCCGGAACACAGTGATGGTTTCGTCGTGATAACGGGCGGGGGCCAAGCGGGTGCGCGACACAAAGCTCTTCCCGGCTTCACGCTGTCGTTTCTGAATTCTTTTGATGACCTTGTCGAGCAGTTCATTGATTTCACGGGTCATCTCAATGTCAGCCCGCCTCAGCGCCTCCTGCACAGGAGCCGGATTGTAGCGGTAGGTCAGGATATTGAGTTCAGGCGACGTCACCAGCTCATAGTCTGGATGTTCTTTGATCATCTCGGCAAAACGGCGCGCACGCTCGATCCCCTGATCGATCAAAAGCTCATAGCCTTTGCGTCCGATAATGGACAGGCCGGCATGCACCAGCATGGCCTTACCGGGGCGTGACCCCTCCAGGGTATGGCTACCGAGGTCTTTTGAACCGTGCCGGATAATATAGGCGGCATGGTGCTCAATGGCCGAGAGGGTCGCAGGATCCTTGAAAAGAACCATTCCCGCCCCCATCGGCACATAAAGCTGCTTATGCGCATCGATGGTCACAGAATCGGCTCGCTCAATGCCGCGCAGCAGCCCTCGATATTTCTCGGAGAACAGGGTCGGCCCCCCCCATGCCGCATCAACGTGAAAATGACAGCCGATCTCCTGCGCCAGGTCTGCCATCTCCTCCAGGGGATCGACGCTGCCGGTTTCAGTGGTACCGGCAATACCGATCAGACTCAGAGGGCGAATCCCCTCATCCTGCAGCCGTCGACACTGATTGCGCAGAGAAGACATCTTTATACGGTTCTGGTCGTCGGTTTCGACCAGGAACAGGTTTTTTCGGCCAATCCCCAGAAGATCCGCCGCCTTGCCGAGGGAATAATGCCCGCGCCGCGATACCAGGATAGCCAGCCCCCGGCACCCCAGATGCTGCATCGCACTGTAAAAACCTTCATTGGTAATACCGCGGAAATTGCCCGCCGGAGCGCATAGCTGATTGCGGGCAGCCCACAAAGCGGTAATGTTGGCGATCGTTCCGCCGGAACAGAACGCACCCAGCGCATATCGGCTGTCATGAATCCAGCGCCGGTAAAATTCGTCTGTTTCGGAATAAATCAAACGGTGCAGCATCGCAAGCACCTGTCGTTCCATGGGGGTAAACGCCTTGGAGGTTTCCACCTTGACCAGGTTCTGGTTAAGGGCAATCATGATGCGCGACAGGGGCAGCATGAAATATGGCAGCGCCGATGTCATGTGACCGATGAATCCGGGGGCCGCGGTGTGAACTGACTGCGCGACCAGATTCTCTTTGATGAATTCAGTGTAATCGGACACAAATGTCGGTTCTTCCGGAATCCTGGGGTCATCGAAAGATTTTTCGATGTCGGTAAGACTGTTCTCCAGGGCGACGATATGCTTCTGAAGAAACCCGGTCACATTGTCGGTAATCGCCTGATCAATGCGCCCCAGAGTGGAATCCGGGGCTTCGGGAACAGTGAAAATCCGATAGAGGTTCTGCAGATTGGCGCGCGCTGAATCTTTTGATCTGGGCATGGGACTCGGCTCTGCTTTTCGGTTCGAGGTTTACTGCAACGTCAGGCTTTAAGCACCTTCAACAGATGGGGAACAAGCTGTTTTTTACGCGACAGAACGCCTTTGAGTTCATAAAGGTCGTCTCCGACTCGCGGATATCCGATCAGGTAGGGCAGTTCTTTTCCGCCGAGAGCAAGCAGAAGACTGGTTTCCTGAACGATATCCGTGACCAGCAACCCCGCCAGGTCGAGGGTACGCTCCTTTTTAATCTGATGCAAGGCTTCAACGATGGAAGACCGCATCTGGTGGAATTCTTCGAAGTTGACAACCTCCACCTGCCCGATGCCGAATTTCTGTCCGCTGTCATACTCTTTGAAATCGGCCAGAACCAGTTGCCGAGGGGAAGAGTAGGCGGCCAGGTTGCTGCCGGCGGCGAAAATGCGACGGCCGAATTCCTCGATGTCAAACCCGGAAAGATCGCTGAGCCAATCGGCCAGATCCCGGTCGGCATCGGAGGTTGTCGGCGATTTTAAAATCACGGTATCCGACAGAAGCCCGGCCAGCATAAGCCCCGCAGTGACCCGGTCCGGTGTGACTCCCGCCTCGCGGTACAGGGCTGCGACCACCGAACAGGTACTGCCCAGCGGTTGGTTGATAAAGCGAATCGGGTGATCGGTATGGAAATTCCCCAGCCGATGGTGATCCACAACTTCGAGAATTTCAACTTTTTCCGCCCCATTGACCGCCTGGGAAAGCTCATTGTGATCAACCAGGATGAGTTTGACCGGGGAGGGACGCAGCAGATTGGTCTTGGTCGCTACGCCGCACACTCGTCCATCACCGTCGAGAACCACAACACCGGGCTCGTTGCTGTGCATAAGACGCAGCCGCAGATCCTCGATACGATCCATCTCCGCGACCGCCGGGAAATCCGCGCTGACCAGGAAATCCACCGGAGTTGACAAGCGGGTCAGCCAACTGGTGGTCGCCGTGTCAAAAGGCGTCGAAATGATGGTGACATCCTTTTCGCGGCCACGCTCGATAATTTCTGCGGGAATCGGCAGGTTGCCGGTCACGACCAGGATGCGCACGCCGATCTCTACAGCCTCCTGCAGTATTTTGAGACGATCTCCCGTCACGAGAACCATCTTCCGCGCATCCAGCCCTTCCATCCGTGTGCGGAAAGTCGAGGAGTCCATGGCCGCAACATACAGATTCAGATCTTCGACCCGTTCCTCATCCACCAGGTTGTGCGAAGTCGCCTTGAGACATTTCATGATGGAGGAGGCGCTGGCCTGCACCCGGCGGATCTCCTTTTCCTGGCGCGGCACCAGGAAGCGTTCCGACACCCGCTTGAGGAAAAGAATCCCCTTGGGCCGCTTTTCCTGATCGACCACCGGCAGCATACGCACATTGTGCAGATGAAACAGCTCCAGCGCCCGCGACAGAGGCGTATTGTCCCTGACGGTCACCACATGCTCACCGAGCACGTCGCGCACCCGCGGGTAGACATCGGCCAGAAGCGGCGGCGTCGGCAGAGCCAACTCTTCGAGCACGAACTCTGTCTGACGATTGATATTACCCGCGCGGGCAGCCTCGATCCCCTCAAGCCCCTGGTGAGAACGCAGACGGGCATAGGCCATGGCGCTGCAGATAGAATCGGTATCGGGGTTTTTATGCCCGATCACGTATATTCTGGATTGCGGCATCGTTTTAATCTCCAATCAATTGCGCAGTGTACCGCGCACATCCCCCAGTCCCAGAACCTTCTCCACCACGCCTAAGGCGGGTCGGGCCTGTTCGTCAATCCACAGATAAATACGACCATCGCCGGTTTTGAAGATCTCTTTGTCGACATGCACCCGGCAGACCAATCCCTCAGGTGGAAAACGCGGGTCTCCAACGCGTTCCTCCGCAGTCAGAACATCAATGGTAATAGAGGCCGGCCCTTTGCGGCTGAATGCCGGAATGTCAAAATGGGCGCCGGGTTCAACCGCACCGAAATAACCCATACGAAAATTTGAAAAAGCCGTCAGGACATCATTGACCAATTTTCTGTTCTGCAGTTCATAGGTGTCGCGCTTGATTTTTTTCCCGGTCCGCACCTGCTCACGGTAAACTTTGTCATTTTCATAATCGAAGATATAACGACGAACGCGGTCTTCACGACTGCGGCCCCGCCCCTTGCTGGTCGTCGATTCAAATTCAAGCGATCGCAGACCACCATTTGGAGTCAGTTTCATCAGGCTGACATGCCGCTCACGCCGGTCACGAGTGAAAAAAGCGGCGACACCAAGAGTTTTCGCTTCCAGAATGGCCCGGTATTGCCCATCCTGCTCGGCCTCTTCAAACCGCAGAGAGCCTTCAGCCAACCGATCGAACCACAGGAAGGAGATATCATAGGAAAATGTTTCTCCAACCATCTCATCGGGGGACTCGATTGAGGGGGCAGGGGCCACGGCCCGGGCATCGGAAATCTGCTTGGCAACCGCAGCCTGAACCACACAGCCAATGACCAGCAGGAGCACAACCGGCATCCAGCGAAAAAGGCGCATCATAGGAACAATAATCCGATAAATGCCAGGTACCCTGTGAGCAGGAGAGCGCCGCGCGGACGATCAAGCCGGTAGCCTGGCACCAGCAATGGAATCAGCGCCACACTGAACAGAATCATCAACGGCAGCTCCAGGCGCAGCAGCGACGGATCCACGGCAATAGGGCGAATCATGGGACAGATCCCCAGAACGAAGAGCAGATTGAAAATATTGCTGCCGATCACATTGCCGACACTGATATCCATCTCCCCTTTCAAGGCACTGACCACTGAGGCCGCCAGTTCGGGAAGGCTGGTTCCCAGCGCAACCACGGTCAGACCGATAATCACTTCCGAAACGCCCAGGGTCGTGGCAATGTCGACTGCCGAATGTACCATCAGTTCGGCCCCTGTTCCCAGCCCCACCATGCCGACAACGGCTTTGAAGCTGTCCCGGCCCCGGGTCTCGGCAAACTCGTCGATCAGACTTGAAACCCCTTCATTTACCTTCCCCCGAGCGGTGCGGAGACAGTAAAAAAGGAAAGCCAGCAGGAAGAAGAAAAGGACTGCACCGTTTAAAAATCCGAGCTGCCCATCGAGGCCGAACAGAAAAAAAAGAACCGATGCACCGATCATAAAAGGGATTTCGCGCCGCAAAGTTGTATTAGCGACAGCCATCGGCATGATCAGGGACGCACACCCCAGAATCAGACCGATATTCGCAATATTGGAGCCCACGATATTGCCTGCCGCGATGTCGGACGACCCCTTGAGAACGGCAAGAAGCGACACCATCATCTCGGGCATGCTGGTCGCAAAGGCAACAACCGTCATCCCCGTAACCAGAGGGCGTACGCCGAACGACATGGCCAGACGCGATGATCCGTCTACCAGGTATTCGGCCCCATAGTACAGAATCAGAAGTCCGAGAACAAAAAGCACAATGGAAACAAGCACAATATTTCGGCCCTTGATTTGCTGAGAGAAAAGCCCTAGCCCTTCCCGATCCTGCGCACAACTATGAAAAGCCTGTCGCGACACGCTGAAAATCGACCAGGAAAAACAAAAGCCAAGATTATGCGATCATCGGGTAATCTGCAAGAATGCAAGAGGTAAAAGGTCGTTTTTTTTTGCTTTATCTTTATCTTCTGCTCGAACTTTGGGTGGACCGCAACGGGGCAATGCAACTTGACATTGCAGATTTGCAATAATAAGATACCCGCATTCAATGGCCTTCAACCACTCAAATTTTCGACCAACCTTCGGGGGGCACGAATCGGACTATGGAATTCGATAAAATGCAGACGTTCGAGCGGGAAGCTGAAATTCTCAAGGTTCTCGGCCACCCCGTTCGGCTCAAAATCGTAGCCGGGCTGATGTCCAATTCCTGCAACGTCAAAAAAATATGGGAATGCCTCGGGTTGCCTCAGGCCACCGTTTCCCAGCATCTGGCACTGCTCAAGAATAAGCAGATCATTCAAGGGCGCCGTGACGGGGTAGAGGTTTTCTACCAGGTGGTCTGCCCCGAAGCCCGGCGAATCGTGGGCGCTCTTTTCGAGCAAAGTCCCTGCCAGTAATCTATCCCGGGAGGAGATCTCCGGCCGCCGGTTATCTCAGCGAGTGGCCCGGATACAACCTGAACGCCCCGAACTACGACACCCGTGCTACAAACGGGTCGCCAACCCGAAAATGACGTTATAAGTCGCGGGTATTCCCTGCTCGGTTCCGAATTCCCGCCGGTAAACCTCATTCATCCGCAGCATCACCCGGCGTGACGCCAGCCCGCGCGGGCGCCTGACATGGGCGTTTTGCGCACCGATCCTTTTCAGGCTCCGCAGAAGCACGCCGGGATCGGCATGCCACTCGACTTCCGTCTCACGCCACAAGTCATCGATTTGCAAACCGGCCGCAAGCAGGGCCTCCCGGCTGTCCGCCACGGAAGGAAAGTGCTGAAAGTAGGATTTTTCCCCGCATCCCGCCTCGCGCAAAGCGGTCAGGTGCGATTTCCGCAATTCCGCCAGAGTCCCCTCGCCATAAAATGCGAAAGCGAACAGGCCGCCGGAACGCAGAATCCGTGCAGACTCGCGAAAGGCCGCTTCGAGATCATTCATCCACTGGTAAACGGAAGCTGAGGCCACCAGGCCGAAAACCCCGTCGCGAAAAGGAAGGCTCTGGGCATCGGCATCCGCGGCCAGCGCTCCGGGGATTCGAGACGCGGCATACCGGGTCATGCCGGGGGCGATATCACAGAGCACCAATGGCTGGTCCGGGCAGGTACGGCGCAGACTGCAGGCGAGTTCACCTGTGCCGGTGCCCACATCCAATGCAGCACCTGACAGGCGCCGCCCTTCGATTGAAGCTGCCAGACGCGCCGCCACCCGTTTCTGCACCCGGGCGAAGCGGTCGTAATCACCGGCCTGGCTGGAAAAGCGCGCCCGAACCAATCGCGAAGAGAGTACCGCGTTCATTACAGAAACTCCCTCAAGACTGCAAGCACAGTGTGCGGACGGCTTAAAAACGGGGCATGCCCCGCCGATTCGACTTCCCGCAGAACTCCATGCGGAAGTTGTTCTGCGAGAAAACGTCCTGCAGCCACCGGCGTCACCCGATCCTCGCTTCCATGAATGACCAGGGTCGCGAGATTGATCTCCGCGACGAGAGGGCGCAGATCCTCCGTTTTAAGAGTTTCCAGGGCCTCAAGCGCAGCCTCAGGATGCGGAGTACACCCCTGCGGCAGAGCAAGGGCGGCAATTTCCTCCAGACGAGCGGAATCGAGTTCTCCGTCAACAAATTGCTCCTCGAAAAAAGTCTGCAGCGTTTGTTGGTACTGCCGGCTGAGTTTACGGGCCATGCCGCGCACCTGAATTTCGGGAAGTCCCCCCTCCCAATCGGAGCCGCTGACAAAGCGGGGAGTCGTCGATATCAGCACCAGCCGAGTCCAGAGATAAGGTTCATCATGGGCCAGGCGAAGAGCCACCTGCCCGCCGAGTGACCAGCCGAGAAGAGCGGCCGAAGGGATTGATAGAAGGTCCAGCGATTCCCTCACATCTGCTGCAAAGTCCGCCAGTCCATATCCCTCCCCCGGGGAGGAGCAGCCATGTCCGCGCAGGTCAAATGCCAGAACACGGAAATCCCTCGCGAGGCCTGCCGTCAATTCATCGAAGACAGCTGAGCTCAGAGACCAGCCGTGCAGCAGAACCAGCGGCGGCCCCTGCCCGGCCTCCCTGTAGGCCATTGTGCGTCCGTCCGAAAGCGTCAGCGTCTTCATCGAGGTTCCCTGAGCAACTCAATAAGGGTTGCCGTCGCGTGTGACACTTCCTGCGGATCGTGATCGCTCATCAGGGTGGCCCGCAGGCGGCACTTCCCTTCAGGGACGGTCGGTGGTCGAATGCCCTGAAGAAAAATACCGGCTTCGAGCAGGCGGGAACTCGCTTCCATGGTCGGACCCGGTTCACCCGTCAGGACCGGCACGATCTGGGTAACGCTGCCGCACAGATCAAAACCGGCTTCGCGCAGGGGCGCCGCGAATAATTCGCGCAGTCTCCACAGGTTCTGACGGCGGCGACGCCCTTCGTCGCTCTCCACCACCGCCAGAGCTTCCAGACCGGCGGCAACGACTCCCGGAGGCAGGCTGGTGGAAAAAATCAGCGACCTTGCGCGGTTGATCAGCAGATCCACCACCGCCCGCGAAGAAGCCAGGTAGGCGCCGAAACCGCCCAGGGCCTTGCCCAGAGTCCCCATGTGGAGGTCGATATCCGGCAGGCAGCCGAAGTGTTCGCCGCTGCCGCGTCCGCTGTCTCCCAGAACACCGGTGCCATGAGCATCGTCGACCATCAGCAGGGCGTCGTACTGTTTTTTCAGCGCCGCCAGCTCGGGCAACGGCGCCAGGTCGCCGTCCATACTGAAGACCCCGTCGGTCACAATAAACCAATGGCCTTTGCGGTTGGGTCGTTCACGCTGCATGAGTTCTTCAAGCGCCTGAGCGTCATTGTGAGGATAAACAAGGACCCGGGCGGCGCTCAGGCGGCAGCCGTCGATAATGGAGGCGTGATTGAGAGCATCGGAGAAAAGGATATCATCGGGGCCGGTCAGCCCCTGCAGAATGCCGATATTGGCGGCATACCCCGCATTGAAAAGCAGTGCCGCCTCCGTGCCCTTGAAAGCGGCCAGACGCTCCTCGAACTGCTCATGAATGCGCATGGAACCTGAAACCAGCCTGCTGGCGCCGCTGCTGGTGCCGAGATCCCGTGTCGCGCGAGCCGCCGCTTCAACAAGTCGCGGGTGATGGGCCAACCCGAGATAGTTATTAGAGCACAGCACCAGCACATCCCGCCCGTCCAGCGTCATGCGCGGCCCCTGAGCGCCATCCAGCGTGCGTGCGAAACGCCGCATGCCCTGATGCTCGAGTGCGTCCAAAAGCTCTGAAAAATCGCTCATTACTCGAATCTTTCCGGAGGGAAGATGCGACCGATGCCGTCAGCCACAAAAACCGCATCCCGCAGATAACTCAATAGCGCCTCGGGCTGCCAGCGATCCTCATCGATAAAAAAAGCACGTCCGCCGCGCTCGTCTCCTCGGGCCTTAAGAGGAACGATGCGGTTGTACCCCAACTGCGGAGCGGCAACATAACCGGTGGTATAATCGGGATCATCGGACCAGCACAATTCCGCCACCACGCCGGGCGCCGTCATAACCTTGGCCGCCAGGACCAGAGCGTCCCGCAGACGATCGCCGCTGATCCCCCGTTCACCGAGTGCAGCGTCAAGTTCAGCCCGTGCCTTTCGGGAATAATCCATATGGCGCGCCCGAACCCCTTTGGCGCGGTCGGGCTCGAAGCGTGCGCCGCCGCGATGACCGATCAGCATGGCGCCACGCATGTTGCCGCCGCCGGGGGCTGCACCGGCCACAAGGTTCCCCATGGCGCTGCAAACCGCATCTTCACTGACTCCCGCAAGCAGAAGAAGCTGAAGAGCCTTTTCTCGCCCGGTCTCGACATCAGGCGCATCAAAAGTGTGCACATCGGGCAGGCACCCGAAGTGAACCTGGTCCGGATCAACAAGATCGACGCTGAGATGAATCGATTCGGCACGTCCCTGGGCATGATTCAGCGCACGGCGCACGAGACTTGCAGCCGCTTCTTCCACCCCTTCTCCCCCGACCAGGCACTCGGCGCCGGAGAGGTGGCGATTATCGAAAGAAGCATGCATGCGGACACTGTAAAGATGCGCTTTCATGGGATCGAAAGCTAGCATGCCCCCCTCTACTTGTCAACCAGGTCAGACGCAACGGTTGACAACAATCTTCTTGCCTGAAAAGAAGGCTATGGCGCGCTTGCCGACTATCGAATAGAGAAAATCAGTGCACGATAAAAAAACTCGTTCCAGGAAAGGCTTCGCCCCTCGCCCCGCTGGAACAGACCTGTGTCATTCTCACCCTCAACCATAATCTGGCCAAAGCTGGCGAGTACTGCATGACGGGAGGTGTTTTCTGGGCGCGTTTCCCTACTACGCCAAACGTCGGCGCAAGGATCGGCCGGAGAGCGTATAGGCAATAAGGCAAATAGAAAGAATCAGCGCGCGGAGGATTGCTCTGGATTCTCTACCTGACTTCTGCTATACTCCAGATTCTTTAATGAATACTTAAGTCATTTTATTGCAGAAGGTCGGTCAATCGGCCAGGGGGCAAGTCATGAGTGCCAAAGTCCTATGCGTGGAAGACGATAATGAAATTCTCGAGTTGCAGGCGAACATTCTGCGACGCCTTGGCTATCAACCCCTGACAGCAGGCGATGGGCTGCTGGCCTTTGAAATCATCCAGGAGCAGCAACCGGACGCGATCATTCTCGACATCATGCTGCCGGGCTGCGATGGATTGGAACTGGCACGAAGAATCCGCCGCACCAAAGCCACATGCCACATCCCGATTGCCTTTGTTACAGCCCGCTCTGAAAGCATTGATTTTCGCAACGGTTTTCAAAGTGGGGGCCAGATTTACCTGGCAAAACCCTTTACGATTTCCGCACTTCAGGTCGCTGTTGAAAGCCTGCTGGGCAGCAAGGCACGCCCCAAGTCAACAGCAAAAAACCGCCCCGCCCCTGCTCGTAAAAACGCCTCGCGCATAGCCTCATTATTTTCCACCCCCTGAATGGCGGACCAATTCCTGCATGCGGGAAGACATAACTGGCGCAATTTTATCCTGGCAATAAGAAAATAGCCACTTGTGCGTTTTTCCCGACAATCTCATGGTACAATTATTGGGCATTAGGATTCTTGGACTCGATGCTCAAACAGAACAGACCTTTCCTGCTCAGCGTTCCCAAAGGGTGATTTCACCATTTAAGCGTCAAATCGCCGCATTTTTTTGTGACAGGACTTTGAATGCCCTGGCCCCGTAAACATCACTTTCTATTCTGGGTATTTTTTCTGCTGCTTCTGGTCGGCTCCGTTGATTTTCTCATTCAGCGTATCCTGGCTCAGGAGACACAGCTTCGCTGGCAAAAAGATCTTCAGGCCCGCATCAGCCATATTCGCTCCCGACTGGAATGGAGCATTACCGGAAATCTTGCACTGGCACGCGGTCTTGCCGCCTATATCTCAGTTAATCCGGATCTGAGTGAAGCAGAATTTCAGGACTTCGGGAGCGAAATCAACCGACATTCCCACAGGTTCAGAAACATCGTTGCCGCCCCCGACTACATTATCCGCTATGTTTATCCGCCCAGAGATAAATCTGCCCTGATCGGCGTCGACTACCGTGATCTTCCCGAACAATGGCCGCTGGCACGCATGGCACGGGAAAATGATTCGCTTGTGGTTGCAGGCCCATTGCCGCTGGTACAGGGAGGTCGCGGCATCATCGGCCGGGTTCCGGTTTTTACAGGCCACGAAGATTCACGTCGCTTCTGGGGGATTGTCTCATCGGTAATTCAGTTCGAAGAGTTGATGGCCGAGATCAGGGAACTCGCCCGCCAGCTCGAGATCGAGATCGCGCTAACCCGGAATAACAATAGAGCGCACACATTTTATGGGGATGCCTCTCTCTTTGAATCCAGTCAGACCATGACCCAGAACGTTAGACTTCCAGGTTCAAATTGGGTTCTGGGCGCTCGCATGCCTAGCGGTGCTTCCATGAAGCACCCTCTATCAAACGCCATCCATGGGGGTGCGGTGCTCGCTGCTTTGCTTCTCTGCGGACTGCTCCTGGTGGTGATTCGCAAAAACGAAGCACTTGACACAGGCGAAAAACGGCTGCAGGAAACGAACGATCAGCTGGAAGCCTTTTTCGGCCAGTCTCTGGACGGATTTTTCTTCATGATGCTTGACGAGCCGCTTGACTGGAACAAAGTCACAGATAAAGAGGCCGAAATCGAGCGCATCTACGCCAACCAGCGCATAACGAAATTCAACCAGGCTATACTTGACCAATACGGCGCGCAGGAAACGGATATACGACAGCGCAGCCCGCGAGATTTCTTCCCGGAAGATCCGGAAACGGGCAAACAACTGTGGAGACAGCTGTTCGACACGGGTCGCCTGCATATGGAATTCCGGGAGAAACGTTATGATGGCCGGACCATTTTAATGGAAGGTGACTATCTGTGCCTGCGCAACAACAAAGGAGAGATCACCGGCACGTTCGGGGTCAAGCGCGACGTTACCGCAACACGCGAGGCGGAACGGCAGCTTGAACGCTATATCGCCATTGTCGACGAACATGTCTTGATCTCCCAGACCGACCTCGCCGGAAATATCACCTACGCCAGCAAGGCGTTCTGCCGGGTTTCAGGATACGCCCACGATGTACTGATCGGGAGAAACCACAATATAGTGCGCCATCCTGACATGGAGGGCTCAACCTTCAAAGATCTGTGGCAAACCATCAAAGCTGGGAAAACCTGGCACGGCGAGGTTAAAAACCGCAAGAAAAATGGCGGATTTTTCTGGGCGGACAGCACCGTTTCCCCATTGAAGGACAATACCGGCCGGATCTACGGATACATGGCCGTTCGACAGGACATCACCGACCGCAAGCGCATCGAAGAAATTTCTATCACCGACCGGCTCACCGGCATCTACAACCGTGTTCGTCTCGATGAAGTCCTCAAGAATGAGCATGAACGCTTCAAACGCTACGGCGATTCTTTTTCAGTCATCCTGTTTGACATCGACCATTTTAAATACATCAACGACACGCACGGCCACCTGGTCGGCGACAAAGCCCTCAAGGAGATCGCCCAATTGACTCGTCGGATGGTGCGTGCCACCGATGTGCCGGGGCGTTGGGGCGGGGAGGAATTTCTCATTGTTTCCCCCCACAGCGACCAGGAAGGGGCGAAGCAGTTGGCAGAGAAACTGCGCCTCGCCATCGCCGAGCACGATTTCGGCAGGGCCGCGCGCATCACCGCCAGCTTCGGCGTTGCGACAGTCGACGCACAGACCACGCCGGACTCTCTTCTCAAAGCAGTGGATGATGCTCTCTACCATGCCAAGGAAAATGGACGCAATCGCGTCAGCGTCACCCCCCGCAAGGGCGTCTCCCCCGGGGAGAGTTGATTCAGGAACTGATCGGGCAGTCGTCGAATAAGGAAAGCAGTGGGAGAAAATCCGCAGGTGGCGGGCATTCCAGCATCATCGGCTCACCTGTACGCGGGTGCTGAAACCTCAACCGGTACGCATGCAGCAGAAGGCGGGGGATCGCCAGGTGGCACTGCGCCGTTTTGAAAAACACCGCCCCGCCGTAAAGAACGTCACCCAACAGAGGAAACCCCTGTATGGCAAGATGGACGCGAATCTGATGGGTACGACCGGTGCCGGGTTGCGCCTCCACCAGCGCAGCGCCGCCGGTGTAGGCAAGAGTGACAAAATCGGTATTCGCCTCCTGGCCCCTTGAATCCACCACCGTTCGCCCGCGCACCCCGCTTTTGAGGCGGTCGTCGGCAGAAAATGAAGCCGGTGGTCGACCCTCGACCAAAGCTAGATAGCTCTTTCCCACACGGCGCTCGCAGAACTGCTGATAGAGGGACTGGTTGCTTTCTTCATGCAGGGCAAAAAGCAGAAGCCCGCTGGTATCGCGATCCAGGCGGTGCTGCAGAACCGGTGACGCCCCGCTGCCATCAAGCAAGGCGCAGACCTGGCCCAGAGCACTGTCCTGACCTGGATGGGCCGGATGAGAGGAAAGCCCCGCCGGCTTGGCCACCGCCAGCATGTCCGAATCCTGGTAGACCACAAAAACCTGCGGAGACGGCAGAGGTTCGCTGAGCAACAGGGTTCCCTCAATGCACTCCCCGCCGTGCAGGATCTGCCCGGCACGCCGCGCCACCTGCTCGTCAACAAATATCCGGCCGCCGTCGAGGGCCTGTTTGATTTTCTTGCGCGAGACACCCTCGAGACTGGCTGCCAGAAACCGGTCCAGGCGTTCTCCCGCACCCTGCACCACACGCCGGAAGCAGAACTCGAAGCCGGCAGGTCTGCTCACTCGATCACCTCCCCATCCAGCCCACGGTCGCTCGAGCGCAACACACGGACCCGAACGCAGTGCCCTGTCCGCTCTTCGGGACTTCTGAAGAAAACGGGGAGATAATGGCGCGTCAAGCCCTTGCGCCAGCCGCTGGGCTGTCCGCCTTCCTCCACCACCTCGACCTCCCGGCCGATGAATTGTTCTGAATAGGCCCGGGTCCTTCTCTCCCCCAAAGCCCGCAACCTGGCCGCACGCTCCTTGGCAACGGAACCGGAGACCTGGTCCGGGTAGGTGGCGGCCGGTGTGCCCGGACGGCGGCTGAAGGGGAAAACGTGCAGGTGAGTCACCGGCAATTCTTCAATGAAACGAAAGGTTTCCTCAAACTCTTCCTCCGTTTCTCCAGGAAACCCGACGATGACATCAAGGCCGATAGCGGCGGAGGTGATTCGATGATGAATCCCCTCTACCACCCGGCGGAAAAAAGCCGTATCGTAAGAGCGGTTCATGCGATCAAGGACAGTATCGCTTCCGGACTGCAGGGGAATATGAAAATGCGGACAGACGACCTTTGAGCACGCGACACGTTCCACCAGCGTGGTCGTGATCTCGGTCGGTTCAACAGATCCGATGCGCAACCGGCGGACATCGGTCTGCTCTTCCAGTAAAACCACCAGATCCTGCAGGGAAGTGGCCGGCGTCAGGTCGGCACCGTACCCGCCGATATGGATGCCGGTCAGCACAATTTCGGGGTATCCCGCCTGAACCAGCTCACGCACCTGACTCACAACCTGTGCAGGGGACAGCGAGCGACTGCGGCCACGGGCGTAGGGAATGATGCAATAACTGCAAAAGGCGTTGCAGCCGTTCTGAATCTGCACGAAGGCGCGGCTGCGGTCGGGGAAACGGGACAGAGGCAGGGCCACCGCGTCACGGGTCTCGCGCATGTCGCCCACTTTAATGCGGGGAGTGTCGGCAATGTCCCCCAGCAGTTCGAGAAACTCCTTCTTCTCGGCGTTTCCGATCACCAGCGCCACACCGGGCAGATTAATCAGCTTCTGCGGCGCAACCTGGGCGTAGCAGCCGGTCACCACCACCCGTGCCGCCGGATTCAGCCGTCGGGCGCGTCGGATCAGATTGCGGGACTGGCTGTCTGTCGCCGCCGTGACAGTGCAGGTGTTGACGATCACCAACTCTGCCCCCTCGTCGAATGACACGACCTCATAGCCGGCAGTTTCAAGCCGCTCGGCAATGGCGGCCGATTCGTACTGATTGGTCTTGCACCCCAGGGTGGCAATGGACACACGGTGTTTCATTCGATCCATCCTCCACCGAGAACCCGGTCACCATCATAAAACACAGCGGCCTGCCCCGGGGTTATCCCCTGCTGAGGCTGGCTGAACACGACTTCAGCACGGTTATCCGGCAAGGTGCGAATCTGCGCAGGCACTTCCCGATGACGATAGCGGATACGGCAGGCCGCCTGCAGCGGCTTCTCGGGCGGATCGATATGCCAGCTGCATTCCCGCACTGTCAGCCGGTCACGATGCAGATGGGACTTCTCACCGACAATCACCTGCCTTTTTTCAACATCGATGCCGGTCACAAAGAGAGGTTCAGACCACGCGATGCCCAGCCCCCGTCGCTGGCCGATGGTGTAGCGATAGGTTCCGCGGTGACGCCCGAGAACCTTCCCGCATACATGGACGATCTCCCCATTGAGTTTCCCCGCGCCCCGTTCCTCCTCAAGAAAGCGCACATAATCGCCGTCCGGCACGAAGCAGATATCCTGACTCTCGGCTTTTTCCGCCACGCGCAGATCGAAGCGGGCCGCGTGTTCACGCACCTGTTCCTTGGTCATGCCACCCAGGGGAAACATGACGCGGGCCATCTGCTCCGGCGTCAGGGTGAACAGAAAGTAGCTCTGATCCTTGCCCTGGTCGCGCCCCTTGCGCAGCACGAAGCAATCATCGGCATCCGGTTCGATAATGGCGTAATGACCGGTCGCCAGCGCATCGGCTTCAAGTTCACGCGCCCGACGCAGCAGCAGATCGAATTTGAGGCGCTGATTGCACATGACACAGGGATTAGGCGTCCGCCCGGAAAAATATTCATCGCAGAAGTGGTCGATGACCTGGCGCTGAAAGGCTTCTTCAAAATTGATGACGTAGAAAGGGATGTCGAGCCCCTCGGCAACCCGGCGGGCGTCATGCACATCATCGAGGGAACAGCAGGTTCCAAAGGTTTCACCGTCGGGCGCCGCGAAACGGCTGTAGTCCCAGATCTGCATGGTCATGCCGATGACCTCGTGCCCCTGCTCCTTGAGCAGAGCCGCGGTGACGGAGGAATCCACGCCTCCGCTCATGGCGACGACGATGCGTTTTCTGGTGGTTTTCATGGGGGCGTTGTCCGTTGTCTGGTGTTCGTTGTTCGTTGTTCGTTGTTCGTTGTTCGTTGTTCGTTGTTCGTTGTCTGTTGTCTGTTGTCTGTTGTCTGTTGTCTGTTGTCTGTTGTCTGTTGTCTGTTGTCTGTTGTCTGTTGTCCGGGAGCAGTGTAATTTGCACTCCGGCAGGTTGAAAGGTTTTTACAACGGACCGCGGACAACGGACAACGGACAACGGACTGTTTTTAAAAAAAACAAGGCCGCCGGAAAATCGCAGCGGCCACCTTAATTGCAGAATTATCAGAGCGTTGGTTTAACCGTGAGTTTCCCTGTAATTCTTGATTGCTTCGTGGAGAGCGTCGGCTGCAAGGTTGCTGCAGTGCATCTTGTTGGCCGGCAGCCCGTCGAGGGCTTCGGCGACGGCGGCATTGGTCAGGTCCAAGGCTTCGTCCAGGGTTTTGCCAATCGCCATTTCCGTCACCATCGATGAAGTGGCGATGGCGGCGCCGCACCCGAAGGTCTTGAATTTAATGTCCTTGATGACGTTGTCTTCAACCTTGAGGAAGATCTTCATGATATCGCCGCAGGACGCATTACCGACCTCACCCACCCCATCGGCATTGTCGATTTCGCCCACGTTACGGGGATTGCTGAAATGGTCCATGACTTTTTCGCTGTACATATCGATTCTCCTATAGTTTTCTTATTTATTGCCGGGATAGAGAGGACTCATCTCCCGTAATCTTTGAATGATCGGCGGCAGAATTTCGAGAATATAATCGACATCCTCTTCGGTACTGTCAGGTCCCAGGCTGAAACGGGTACTGGAATGGGCCAGGGCGACATCCACCCCCATGGCGCCCATCACGTGAGAAGGTTCCAGCGACCCAGAAGTACAGGCAGACCCGGAAGAGGCCGCCACGCCCTTCATGTCGAAATTGAGCAGCAACGATTCACCCTCGATATAGGCAAAGCTCACGTTGAGGGTGTTGGGCAGCCGTTGCGTGCGGTGGCCGTTGACCTTGACGTCGGGAATCTGGTCGAGAATGCCCTGCTCGAGCTTGTCCCGCAAGCGCGCCATACGCTCGGCATTCTCCTCCAGGTTCTGTCCCGCCAGCTCACAGGCCAAGCCCAGGCCGACAATCCCCGCGACATTGTGCGTGCCGGCGCGACGGTTGCGCTCCTGGTGACCGCCATGGATCAGCGGTGTCATGCGTGTGCCGCGACGGATGTAGATCGCCCCGACCCCTTTGGGAGCACCGATTTTGTGACCGGAAAGCACCAGCAGGTCGACTCCGGCTTTCTGCACATCGACGGGAATCTTTCCCACTGCCTGCACCGCGTCGGTATGAAAACGCACCTTGCGCTTGCGCGCAATTCGGCCGATCTCCTCCACCGGGAACAGGGTCCCTGTTTCATTGTTTCCCCACATGGCGGAGATCAGGATGGTTTTCTCGGTGATGGCATCCTCGAGCTGCTTGAGGTCGATCATGCCGTCGCCGTCGACCGGCAGAAACGTCAGGTCGCACCCGTTTTTCTCCAGATACTGGCAGGTCTCCAAAACGGCGGGATGCTCAACAGCAGTGGTAATAATATGATTGCCCTTGTCCTGAAGAGCGGCAACGGTGCCTTTCAGGGCCATGTTGTCGCCCTCGCTGCCGCAGGAGGTAAAAACAACCTCTGCAGGGGAGCAGTTGATCAATTTGGCGACCTGCTCGCGTGCCTTTTCCACCGCGCCACTCACAGCCCTCCCCGCCCAGTGCACACTGGAGGGATTGCCGAACTCTTCACGATAAAAGGGCAATATGGCATCCAGCACTTCCGGCCGCACCGGAGTTGTGGCGTTGTAATCCATGTAGATTTTCTTCACAGTCTTGCTCCTCCATCTCCTGTTTCTAAATATCAGGTCCGTCATCAGATAACAAGGAAACCGTCCCCGCCGAACGTTGCAACAGCGCAACCCGTTTCAGCGTGCTTCACGGGATGTCATTCTTTCACGAGCCTCGCGGGTCAGATCCTCCAGGGTAATCGACCCGAGAAAGGTGCGGATCTTTTCTCCGAGCCCCTGCCAGACCGTATGGGTTACACACTGATCGTCGCAGGCGCAGCGGCCATTTTGCTCCATGCAGGAGACCGGCACAAGAGTTTCTTCAACACTGTCGATAATCTGATCGACCTGAATCGAGTGTGCCGGACGCGCCAGAATATAGCCACCACCGGGGCCGCGCACACTCTCGACGATCCGTCCCCGCCGCAGTTTGACAAACAACTGCTCGAGGTAGGTCGAGGAGATATCTTCTCGAGCGGCGATATCCTTGATCGAAGTCGGTGTTCCATCACTGTGCAGGTGCAGGCTCACCATAGCCCGCACTGCGTATTGTGCTTTGGTCGAAAGTCTCATAATCGCTCAGGCTTCGGCTTTCTTCCGATTATCGGCATTCTCAACTTCCTCGTCGCCCGCGCCGGAGGAGCGCACCTCGTTCAGCTGGTCGCTCAGGTCCTTGACCTTGCGCTCAAGGGCCCGGATCTGGTCGAACAGACAGGAGATCGCCTTGGCTTCCGGGTCGGGCAGCTTGTCATGACTCAAATCAAGCTTTTCCTCGACCTTTTTGCCTTCGGAAATCACCATGCGCCCCGGAACACCAACCACGGTACTGTTGGGCGGCACCTCTTTGACGACGACCGAATTGGAACCGATCTTACTGCCCGAACCAACGGTGAAAGGCCCCAATACTTTCGCGCCGGAACCGATAATGACATTATCCCCCAGAGTGGGATGGCGTTTTTCCTTCGCCCAGGACGTTCCACCCAGGGTCACGCCGTGATAAAGGGTGCAGTTTTCGCCGATTTCGGCGGTTTCTCCGATCACGACTCCCATACCGTGATCGATAAAAAAGCCCTTGCCGATACGGGCCCCCGGATGAATCTCGATGCCGGTCAGAAAACGCCCGATATGCGAAACAAAGCGCCCAAAGAAATAAAGTTTTCGCGTCCACAGGGCATGAGCCAGCCGGTAAAACAGCAACGCATGAAACCCAGGGTAACAGAAGAGCACCTCGGCCACGCTGCGCACGGCAGGGTCTCGATCGTAAACCGCTTTGATATCCTGCTTGAGTGTGTCGAACATCGTATCTGATACTCCTTTTTCCGGGTTCCGGAAAAAATCGCATGCCGTCCCAAGTTAATCGGGTACCACAGCTACGATCCGCTCCGCTTTCTCATAATTTCAAATCTGTCACTGTCTATAACATACCTGATCAAAACCGTCAATTATTTGCCCGAAAAAAGAAAACCCAAAGGGTTCAAGCGTTATTCTCTCATCAACTTCTCATCAACTCAAAGGTGGGGTTTCCGCAGAAAAAGCTGGGTCCGTCGCCGTCCCCCTTCCGCAGGGCGCACATCAAGTCGGCCCTGGTGAGCCTCCATGATGGCCCGATAGAGTGTCAGGTGCAATCCCCTGTCCTCATCGTCTGCAGATCCTCCATGATCTTCGATAAGCACACTCATATATTCATCCCCGTCTTCGACCTGCACATAAAGGGTGCTGCCCAGGGGGGCCCGCTCAATAGCATCCTCCAGCAGGCCGCAAAGGATCTGCTGGATTCCCGCCGTCTCAAACAACGCATAACAGGGGTCGGTAGGCAGATCCCACTGAAACAGCAATCCCCGGCGCAAGGCGGACGACCAGGTTTTTTTATACACGCTGCGCAGCAGGGTCCCCAGATCGCGCGGGGCAACATCCAGGCAGTGCCGACCTGATATCAACCGGGAAAGATCGAGAATGTTGCACAGCAATCCATTCAATTCTTCGCAATGCGCAATCACCTTCTCAAGATAGTCCCGCTGATCGCAATCCAGCTGACCGAGGCAACTTTCCCGCAACAATGAACCAAAGCCATGAATCGCCGCGACGGGCGTTCGCAGAGCGTGAAGAGCAGTGATGGTAAACTCTTCACGATGTCGACTGAAACGTTCCCGCGCACCGGCTTCAGCCTCGGCAACAGGAGCGAGTCCCTGATCCTCAACGGCCGAGCCGAGCAGTCGGGCGAACAGTATCGCCATCAGTCGGCAAAAAAAGAAATCTTCTGCCGAGATGTCCGGATCCGGCTCGTGGAATCGCAAGACCATGGCACCGACAACTCGCCCATCGGCCTGAACCGGGACCACTAACAGAGAACGGAACCCGGCGGGGTCAAGCCGCTTAACAACCGGCGCCATCAGCGGCGAGGTTCGAACATCGGAAACCACCAGCGGCGAGCCCGTCCTGGAAACCTCGATCAATTCGGGGTAATCGGCCAGATCGAGAAACCATTGCGCTGACGGCGGAGCGTCGCTCGAGGCAACGACATGAGCGGATTGACGCTCCTCCTCCAGCAACGCAATCGAACAACGCCCCAGATTCTTGAAACGGCTCAACTCGCTCAGGATTTCCTGCAAGGCAAAGCGAGCCTGCTCCATTTTTTCAAGGTACCGATTTTCGTGGGGAAAATCCTGACAGAGAAAGCGCCGGCGCATAATTGCCGCTCTCAGTCTTGCCGCGAACTCGTCAGGTGAAATTGACCGAGTCAGATAGTCATCAACGCAGAGGGAAAAGGGGTCCAGATTGGAGGAGGCGGATGGCTGGGGTTCGGGGGCAAGGAAAACCAGAGCGCTGCCATGCAGATGATCCAGAGAACGCAGATGCGTCACAAGGCCGGCAGGGTCGGAACCCATCAGAGAAAAATCGAGCAGAACACAATCTGGATCGCTTTTCCGAATTGCATCCGGCAACCCATCCAGGCATGCAGCAACCTGAACTTCGAATCCTCGTTGCCTGAGAATTTCAGAAACAGGTGAAGCCCCTTCGTCAGCCCCGACGACGATAACAGATGTGCCGTCCATAGCACCCTCCCCTAATTTCATCAATCGCAACAAAATACAAACAAGATCAATCCACCCCCGCTCGAACCGAAATTAAAAATAAATGAAAATCAATAAGGGAATAATTAAAGCAAGAAACATGCACAGTCGTCGCAACCATCTTCTCTGAGCGAATAAAGTGAGTCTCCGGACTTTCTCAACCCATGAACTTCACAACAGGATCACCAGAATTTCCGTCCATCTAATTTTTTCAAGCTGTTCTCAAACTCCAGAACATTTCGTCGGTTGGTGCGTCAAATCACGCAGAAAAACGTTCTCACTGCGTGTAATCACCATATCAACCTGAAAACCGGCACCGCCCCCCTCTCCGCCTATAATGAAAAAAAAACCTCTTCGCCGGAAGAGGGTATCTGCTTTGTCGATTTTGGAGTCATGAATGATTGCATGTCATCCAAAACAGGAGACTGCTCAGCGATTGCGATTCATTTCATCAATCAGTTTCTGTGCCTGCGGAACATCTTCTTCCGCCACCAGGATTTCCGAAGGGCCGTCACCGTTGCTCGATTTGAGGAAATACTCGACGCCGTTTTGACGCAACAAGCTCTCCACCTCTGCCTGCTCCGCAGCATCACCGGGGTCATAGAACTGAATCATGTCTGAAATCTCCTTTCTTCTGATGATATTTCTCAGAAAAAGATTAGCAGGATTTCGAGAAAAATCGAACGACGACAGAAACGAGTAAAAGTTACAAAAAGAGCCGATAGGCCGGATTATCGGTCTCCTGCTCAAAACGGTAGCCCAGCTGCTTGAGAAATCTCTGAAAATTGGCTTCCTGGGTCTGCGGGATTTCAAGGCCGATCAGGACCCGGCCGAAATCTCCTCCCTGCGTCCGGTAATGGAACAAAGAGATATTCCAGGTCGCTCCCATGGCTTCAAGAAACTTCCCCAGCGCCCCGGGGCGTTCGGGAAACCAGAATCGATACAGCACCTCACGGCCGGTCTCGGGAGCGCGTCCCCCAA